>DASRHG010000058.1:0-46789 GCA_035650655.1 Binatia bacterium
CTCGTCCGCCTCCCCCGCCCGTCCGCCGCCCGCCTCCAGGAACGCGGCCCCGGGGGCCGGCGCCGCCCGGTGCGCGGCGTCCCGGCCGATGAGCCACGACGTGAGCGCGCGGAGGACCTCGACCGCGAGCACGACGGCGACGATCGCCCCGATCGGCCGCCCGTAGGGTAGGAGGACCGGGGGCACCCGGAGCGCCGCCCGCGCCTCGAGCGCGGCGAAGGCACCGACGGCAGCGAGCGCGGCGAGGCCCACGACCGGAAAGCCGGGCCCGCGGCCGAGGCGCGTGCGTTCGGGACGCTGCCGCGGGATCGGATGCTTGCGCACGGGCACGGAGGGGCTGCAACCGGCATGCCCGCGCGCGCGGCGCGTTCCGCGGATTTCTCCGAAGCGGGCGGCGCATTTGAGTCACGCGCGTCACACGAGTGACGCTCCGACGGGGCACGTGCCGCGCGCGTCGCCGTGCGCCCGTCCCCCCGGCCGCGCCGAAAAGTCCCGGGTTCGCGGAGGCCGCGCGCGGCGTGGCCTCGGCTGGCGCAGCGGGCTGCCGTCGCGGCACGTCGTTTGCGTCAGAGCCGGCACACGGCGCCGGGACGAATGCCGTGCGCGACACACCCGGAGACGAGAATGCGTGAACCCGCGGATCACGAGCGCAAGAAGGTGCTCGTCGTCGAGGACGACCCGGACATCCGGAAGATCCTCCAGCTCTTCCTCACCGAGAAGGGCTTCAGCGTGAAGGTGGCCGCCGAACCCGCGCCCGCGCTCGAGATCCTCGCCGAAGAGCCGTTCGACCTGATCCTCTCCGACGTCCGCATGCCGGGGATGACCGGGCTCGACCTCCTCCGGCACCTGAAGGAGCGCGATCCCGAGATCCAGCTCGTGCTCATGACCGCGTACTCCTGCGTGAAGGACGCGGTGGAGGCGATCCAGCTCGGCGCCGCGGACTACGTCGAGAAGCCGATCGACTTCCGGCGGCTCGAGCGGGTGATCGCCGCGGTCTTCGAGAAGCGAAGCCTCGCGCACCAGACGCGGATCATGCAGCAGCGCCTCCAGGGCTGCGTCGTCTTCGAGGGCATGATCGGCCGCGGCCAGCGGATGCTCGAGACGTTCGCCTTCATCGAACGGCTCGCCCGCTATCCGACGACGGCGCTCGTCACCGGCGAGAGCGGCACCGGCAAGGAGCTGGTCGCGCGCGCGCTCCACCGGCTCTCGCCGCTGAAGGACGCGCCGTTCGTCGTCTGCAACTGCACGACCCTCGCGCCGTCGCTCCTCGAGAGCGAGCTCTTCGGCCACGTCCGCGGCAGCTTCACGGGCGCGGACCGCGACCGGAAGGGCCTCTTCGAGGCGGCGCACGGCGGGACGATCTTCCTCGACGAGATCGGGGAGCTGCCGCTCGGCGTGCAGGTGAAGCTCCTCCGGGTGCTCGAGAACCGCGAGATCAAGCGCGTCGGCTCACCGGACGCGATCCACATCGACATCCGCGTCATCGCGGCGACGAACCGGAACCTGGCCGACATGGTCGCCGCCGGCACGTTCCGTGACGACCTCTACTACCGCCTGAACGTCGGTGCGATCCATCTGCCGCCGCTCCGCGAGCGCACCGAGGACATCGAGCCGCTCGCGAGCCACTTCATCGAGACGTTCAACAAGAAGCTCGGAAAGCAGGTGACCGGGCTCACGCCCGAGGCGCTCGACGTCCTCCTGCGCGCCCCGTGGCCGGGCAACGTCCGCGAGCTCTCGAACGTGATCGAGCGCGCGATGATCGTCGCGAAGCGGCCGCAGATCGCCGTCGAGGACCTCCCGGCCCATCTCCTCTCGCCGACGCCGCCCGCGGGCGAAGCGGTCCCCGCCCCGATGCCCGGCACGCCGGATCTGAGCCTCGAGGCGGCGGAGCGCGACCAGATCCGCCGCGCCCTCGAGGCCGCCGCCGGCCGGCGCGTCGCCGCCGCCCGGCTCCTCGGCCTCAGCCGCCGCACGCTCTACCGCAAGCTGGACAAGTACGGCCTCCACTGACACGCGCATGACGCAGCCGACGCCGAATCGGATCGCATGCAGCGCCGCGCGCGCGACGGCCGCGCCTGGCACCCCGGTGTGTCAGGCGGCACATCCTCGCCCGGCGCGCGCCTCGTCCGCGCACGCGGCGCCGGATGGCATCGCGCTTGCTGCCGTCCCGCCCCGACGAATCCGAGCGTCCCGCGCCCGGCGTGGCACGGGCCATAACCGGGCTGCTGGACAGCCCTTGCAAGGAGGAACGGACAATGGGCAACCTCTTCACGCGTCTGGTCCGCGAGGACGGCGGTCAGACGATGGCCGAGTACGGCCTGCTCCTGGTCGGGATCGCGGTCATCGTGTACGTCGCGGTCAAGCTCCTCGGCAACAACGCGAACAACCTCTTCAACAACGTCGCGAACCAGCTCAGCTAGTCGCGCACTCGCCGGGACGCGGGGACCGGGGTCCCGGAGGCCCCGGTCCCCGCCTCGAAAGCCCGCCGCCGGGCGCCCCGGGTCCAGGCGCATCGCGGCGCACGCCGCACGCGGCGGCTTCAGTTCCGCCCCGTCCCGGCCGACACAGCAGACGGGAACGCCTCTCGCATGGACCCGACGCAGGTTACGGCGCTCGCGATCTTCCTCGGCCTCGCCGCCGCGTGGGACGTGCTCGAACGCCGGATCCCCAACGCGCTCGTCCTCGCCGGAGCGATCGGCGCCGTCGCCCTGAACGCGGCCTCGCTCGCGGGCTTCGCGCGCACCGCGGAGGGCTTCCTCGTGGGGCTCGGGCTCTTGCTCGTGCCCTTCGTGCTCGGGTGGCTCGGTGCCGGTGATGCGAAGTTCTTCGCGGTCGTCGGTGCGTTCCTCGGGCCGCGCGTCGTCTGCGACGCGGCGCTGCTCGGCGTCGCCTGGGGCGGCGTCTTCTCGGCGATCCTGCTCTGGCGTCGGCGCACCGGGCGCGTCGCCGGGCCGCTCGCGACCGTGCCCTATGCGGTGCCCCTCGCGCTCGGCGCGGTCGCCGCGCTCGCGTTCCAGTGGGCGGGCGTGCCGATCCTCTAGCCAAGGAGCCTGTCGATGAAACGTCCAGCGGTCTTCGCGGCCGGTGCGCTCGTCCTCGCGGTGTTGACCGCGCTCATGGCGCGCAACTACGTGAGCCGACTCGCGACGGCGGGGCCGACCTCCGGGCCGGCGAACATGCCCGCCGCCATCGCGCAGGTCGTCGTCGCGACGGAGGACCTGGCGCTCGGCACGGTCATCGAGGACAAGCACGTCCGCCTCGTCGGCTGGCCCGTCGACTCCATGCCGCCGGGGGCGGCGACGGACCCGAAGGCCGTCGTCGGACGGGTGACCCTCGCCGCCGTCTTCGCGCACGAGCCCCTCTTCACGCAGCGGCTCGCGGGCCCCGACGCGCACGCCCTCCTGCCGCTCGTGATCCCTCCCGGCATGCGCGCCGTCTCCGTCCCGGTGAACAAGGTGACCGGCATCAGCGGCTTCGTGAGCCCGGGGACGCGCGTCGACGTCATCGCGCTCCTCCCCGTGCGCGCCGAGAACGGGCAGGCGACGCGCCGCGCGTTCACGCTGCTCGAGGACGTGAAGGTGCTGGCGGTGGCGCAGTCGACGGACGCGCGGGAGACGAAGCCGACGCTGGCCGACACGGTGACCCTCCTCGTCTCGCCGGAGGACGCCCATCGTCTGGCGCTCGCGAGCACCGAGGGGACGCTTCAGCTCTCGCTCCGGAACTTCGGTGACGCCGACGCGGCGAACGCGAGCGGCGTCCTCGCGACGGATCTCACCGCGGGCGACACGCAGGTCGCGGAGACGAAGACCAGCCAGGTGGAGCTGATCCGCGGTCCGGACCGGCTCATCGAGCGCTTCTAGGAGCTCCGAGGAACGAGCGAACGCCGATGCCCGAGCAGATCTCCGCGCTTCTCCTCGGCGCCGACGCGGCGGTGCTGGCCGATGTGAAGGGCCTCCTGGACGGGCTCGACGCCGCGCCGGCGTCGTGTACCGGGGCGCCGCTCGAGGACGGCGTCCGCCTCGCGCAGGAGCTGAACCCCGAGGTCATCGCCGTCGTCCTCGACGGGAACCCGCGCATCGCCTTCGCCCTGATCGAGGACGTGAGCCGCGCCCTGCCCTCGGCGTACATCTTCGCGCTCTCGCAGGACGACTCGACCGAGAACATCATCAAGGCGATGCGGGCGGGCGCGACCGAGTTCCTGAGCCTCCCGCTCGACACGTCGCAGGCGGTGAGGGCGCTCATCAAGGTCACCGCGCTCCGGCGGCTCGCGCACCCCACCGGGAAGCCGGCGCAGGTGCTCACGCTCTACAGCCCGAAGGGCGGCGCGGGCGTGACGACGCTCGCGGTCAACCTCGCGCTCGAGATCCAGGCGAGGGGGAAGTCGGTGTGCGTCGTCGATCTCGACTTCCAGTCGTCCGACATCGCGCTCTTCCTCAACGTGAACCCGCTCTACACGATGATGGACATCACGTTGAACTTCCGCCGGCTCGACTCGGTCTTCCTCCAGGGGACGCTCACGCGCCATCCCTCCGGCGTCTACGTCCTCGCGGCGCCGTCGCACGGGACCGACGCGCCGAACATCCCCGTCGAGCAGGTGCGCGCGGTGCTCGACCTCCTGCGCACGATGTACGACGTCGTGATCGTGGACACGCCACGCGCGCTCGCGGGGGAGACGCTCGCGGCGTTCTCGGCGGCGTCCCGCGTCGTGCTCGTCATCGACCTCTCGCTGCCGTTCCTCCGCGGCTACCGGCGGACGATGGCGGTCCTCGAAGGCCTCGGCGTGCCGGCGGACCGCGTCGACGTGGTCGTGACGCGCCACGGCGGTGGGCGCGCGCAGGTGCCGCTCGAGGAGGCGAAGAAGACGCTCGGCCTCACCGTGACCCACACCCTGCCGCGCGACGACGAGAACGCGCTCGCGGCGGTGAACAAGGGCGTGCCGCTCTCCAGCGTCAAGGCCGGGGCGCCGCTCACGCGCGCGATCGCGCAGCTCGCCGAGATGCTGGTCGGTCGCGAGGCCGGCGCGGGCGAGCGCGAGCCGAAGAAGCGCAAGGGCATCCTCGCAGGTCTCTTCGCGTCATGATCGACCGTCGCGTTCCACCCGTCACTGCGATGCGACCCGGCGACGCGGCCGCGCGCCTCCGGAACGACGCCGTCCTCCGCCCGAAGACCGTCCAGGAGTTCGAGGAGCTGAAGGTGCGGATCCACCGCGAGCTCCTCGAGAAGCTCGACCTGGTGGCGCTCGCGTCGCTCAGCCGCGAGCAGGGCGAGAGCCAGATCCGCGTTGCCATCGGCCGGCTCCTCGAGCACCAGTCGACGCCGCTCAGCCGGGTCGACCGCGAGCGCGTCATCGAGGAGATCGCGTACGAGGTCCTCGGCCTCGGGCCGCTCGACCCGATCCTCCAGGACCCCGCCGTGTCCGACGTCCTGATCAACGGCCCCGACAACATCTACGTCGAGAAGTTCGGCAAGCTCGAGAAGACGGCCGTCCGCTTCCGCGACAACGCGCACCTGATGCAGATCATCGACCGCATCGTCTCCCGCGTCGGCCGGCGCGTCGACGAGAGCTCGCCCATGGTCGACGCGCGCCTGCCGGACGGCTCGCGCGTCAACGTCATCATCCCGCCGCTCGCGCTCGACGGCGCGGTCATGTCGATCCGCCGCTTCGGCCGCGATCCCTACAAGATCGAGGACCTCGTCGCCTTCCGCTCGATGACCCAGGAGATGGCCGACGTCCTGAAGGCAATCGTGCACGCCCGGCTCAACATCGTCGTGTCGGGCGGCACGGGCTCCGGGAAGACGACGCTCCTCAACTGCCTCTCGAGCTTCATCCCGATCAACGAGCGCATCGTCACGATCGAGGACTCCGCGGAGCTCCAGCTCCAGCAGCCGCACGTCGTGCGCCTGGAGACGCGCCCGCCGAACCTCGAGGGCCGCGGCGAGGTGACCGCGCGGGACCTCGTCCGCAACTCGCTCCGGATGCGCCCCGACCGGATCGTCGTCGGCGAGGTCCGCGGCGGCGAGTCGCTCGACATGCTCCAGGCGATGAACACCGGCCACGACGGCTCGCTCACGACGCTCCACGCGAACAGCCCGCGCGAGTGCCTCCAGCGCCTGGAGATGCTCGTCCTCATGGCGGGCATCGAGCTCCCGGTGAAGGCGATCCGGCAGCAGATCTGCTCGGCCATCGACGTGATCGTCCAGCCGCGCCGCATCCAGGACGGCACCCGGAAGGTGATGAAGATCACCGAGGTGATCGGCATGGAGGGCGACACGATCCTCACCCAGGACATCTTCGAGTTCGTGCAGACCGGGGTGAACGCGAGCGGGATCGTCGAGGGCTACTTCCGCGCGACTGGCGTCCGGCCGACGTTCATGGACCGCCTCGCCGCGGCGGGCGTCAACCTCGACCACGTCAAGTTCGAGTCGAGGGAGCTCGGATGAGCGACGCGACGCTCATCGCCTTGACGAGCGCGCTCACGGTGATGGCCGCGGCGCGGGCCGCCTACGTCTACCTGTTCGACGTGCTGCCCGCCCGGCGCGAGCTTCGCGAGCGGATGAGCGCGGCACCGACCGCGGCCGCCGAGGGCCGCCCGCAGGACATCCTGCGGGCCCGCACCCTCAGCACGATCCCCACCCTGAACGCGCTCCTCCAGCGCGTGTCGGTGACGGCGCAGCTCGAGACCCTCCTCACGCAGGCCGGCCTCTCCCTGACGGTCTCGAACGTCCTCTACCTCCAGGCCGCGCTCACGATCGGGGCCTTCCTGCTGATCCAGCTCGAGCTCCCGATGTCGGTCCCCCTCGCCCTCGCGAGCGCCGTCGCGGTCGGCGTCGGGCTGCCGATTCTCCACCTCCGCCGTCGCCGGATGCAGCGCTTCAAGGTGTTCTCCGACCAGTTCCCCGGCGCGCTCGACATGATCCGGTCGTCGATCCAGGCGGGCCACTCCCTCAACTACGCGCTCGAGGTCGCGGTCGAGGAGCTTCCCGACCCGATCGGCGCCGAGCTGCGGGTGGTGCTCGAGGAGATCCGCCTCGGGCTCTCCGCGCGCGATGCCCTCGACAATCTCACGCGGCGCGTGCCGATCAGCGAGCTGCGCTTTTTCGCGATCGCCGTCGTGCTGACGCGCCAGGTCGGAGGCAACCTCTCCGAGGTGCTCGGGAGCCTTTCCAACTCGCTCCGCGACCGCGCCATGCTCCGGCAGAAGGTCCGGGCGCTCTCCTCGCAGGGACGCGCGTCCGCCACGATGCTGATCGCGCTCCCGTACCTCATGTGCGGCGTGATGTCGTTCATGAACCCCGGGTACATGGGTCCCCTCCTGCACACGCCCGTCGGCCGCAAGTTCCTGCTGGCCGCCGTCGGCCTGCAGGTGCTCGGTCTCGTGCTCGTCCGGAAGATCTGCAACCCGAAAGAGCTCCAGGTGGCGTGACGCGATGCCGCTCCTCCTCTACGTCATGATCGCGCTCACGGTCGGCCTCGCGACGCTCGCGCTCTGGAGCGCGCTCGGCGCGTCGCAGGCGGGCGTCCGGGCGCGTCTGCAAGCGCTCACCCGGGCGGCGGCGGGGGCCGAGACGGCGGCGGTCTCGGTCCTCGAGGAGGACGCGCCGAAGAATCTCGGCGAGCGGGTCCTCGTTGCCGTCGGCGAAAAGGAGGTGAGGAAGCAGAGCGCCGAGCGGCGCGAATCCCTCCGCACGCTGCTCCGGCACGCCGGCTTCCGGCGCCCGAGCGCGATCGCGCTCGTGCTCGGCCTCCGCGTCGTCCTCACGATCGGCCTCCCGATCGTGGCGGCGCCGATGCTCTTCTCGATGCTCCCCAGCGATCCGATGACCGCGCTCGTCGTGCTCGCGGGGCCCGCCGCGGCGGGCTATGCTCTGCCCGGCGTCGTCATCGGCCGCATGGTCGCCCGCCGCCACGTCAAGATCACCGCCGCCCTCCCCGACGTCCTCGACCTCCTCGTGCTCTGCATGGAGGCGGGCCTCGGGCTGAACGCGGCGATCACCCGCGTCGCCGAGGAGCGCGCCGACGGCCGCGACCCGCTCGGCGAGGAGTTCGCGCAGCTCGCGAACGAGCTGCGGGTCGGCGTGTCCCGCAAGGACGCGCTCACGAACCTCGCGACCCGGGTCGGGAGCAAGGACGTCCGCACCGTCGTCGCGCAGCTCATCCACACCGAGCGCCTCGGCGGCAACGTCGGGCCGGCGCTGCGCTCGCAGGCCGAGACCGTGCGGGCCACCCGCAAGATGCGGATCGAAGAGATCGCGAACAGGGCGCCCGTCAAGATGCTCTTCCCGACGATGATCTTCGTCATGCCGCTCTTCATCTTCATCTTCGCGCCGCTCGTGATCGAGGTGATGGCGTCCTTCGGGAGCTAGCCCATGACAAAGCAAGCGAATGCGCCGGTCGGCCCACGCATCCTCGTCGTCGAGGACCATCCGCTCATCGCCGAGCTCATCGAGACCCGGCTCCGGATCGAGGGGCTCCGGCCGACGAAGGCGCTCGGCGGCGCCGAAGCGATCAGCCGGCTCGACACCGAGCAGTTCGACCTCGTCATCCTCGACATCATGATGCCCGACGTGGACGGGTACCAGGTGCTCGCGCACATCCGGAACACCGAGGCGACGCGCGCCCTCCCCGTGATCTTCCTCACCGCGCGCTCGTCGCCCGACGACGTCGAGCGCGGCCTCCGGATGGGCGCGGACCACTACATGACGAAGCCGTTCAGCGGCGCGGACCTCGTGCGGCGCGTGAAGATCCTGCTCGCCGAGCGCAAGCTCGGCGCGACCGAGCCCAGCGTCGAGCCGTTCGAGCCCTGACGCCGCGGCGGGGAGGCGGAACGGATGGCGGATCCGCTCGAGCAGCTCCGCGCCGCGCGCACCCCGGAGGCGGGCTGGGGCTACCGGGCCGGCGAGCCGAGCCGCGTCGAGCCGACGGCGTGGGCGCTGCTCGCCTTTCGCGCGCACGGAGCGCCCGTGCCGCGCGACGCCGTCGCGGCGCTCGTCGACGGTCAGCACGCGGACGGCAGCTGGGGCGGCGCCGACGGGCCGGACGCGCCCTGGGTCACCGCCGTCGCCGTGCTCGCGCTCCGCGCCCTCGGGGTCGCGCCCGAGCCCTGCGGCCGCGCCGAGACGTGGCTCCTCGAAGCGCGCTCGGAGCAGGTCGTGCAGCCGGAGGGGGACCGGCCCGTGCTGAACGCCGCGATCGTCGGCTGGCCGTGGGTCGGCGGCTGCTTCGGATGGGTCGAGCCGACGGCACACGCCGTGACCGCGCTCCGCCTGGCGCGGCGGCGGCACCCCCGGCTCGCGGAGGCGATCCGCTTCCTGAACGACCGCCGCTGCGACGGCGGCGGCTGGAACCACGGGATGCCGCGCGTCCGCGACGTCGACTTCCCGCCGTACCCGAACACGACCGCGCTCGGGCTCATCGCGCTCGCGACGCCGGGCGCGCGCTCGAAGACGACGGAACGCGACCTCGCGGTGCTGCTCGGCTTCCTGCGCGAGCCGCTCGGCCTCTTCGACCTCGCCTGGGCCGCCCTCGCCCTGGACGCCAACGGCTGCGACCCGGCGCCGTTCCTCGGCCGCCTCGGGACGGCGGAGCGCAGCGACGGCGGCTGGCGGGAGAACGTCCACGCGGTCGCGCTCGCCGCGCTCGCCCGCGCGCTGCCGAAGGGTCACAACCCCTTTCGCCTGGAGGCAGCGTGACGCGACGGCAGGCCCTCCGCCTGCTCGCCGGGAGCGCCGCGGCGACGGCGGCCACGGCGTTTCTCCGCTGCGGCTTCGGGACGCACGGCCGCCGCGCGCGCGTCCACCTCCTCCGCGTGCCGAGCTACGCCGCGCTCGTCGCCGCCGACATCGCCGCCGCCGTCCCGCGCGAGCACCTCCGTCGGATCCGCGGGCGGCGCGTCCTCTTGAAGCCGAACCTGATCGAGTACCGGCCGAACCAGCCCATCCACACCGACCCGCGGCTCGTCGGCACCACGATCGAGGCCTTCGCGCAGCTCGGCGCGGCGGACGTCGTCGTCGCCGAAGGGCCCGGCCATCGTCGCGACACGGACTACCTCCTCGCGGCCTCGGGCCTCCGCGACGTGGTCGGCTGCGCGGGCGTCCGCTTCGTCGATCTCAACCTCGACGTGACGCGTCCCGAGCCGATCCCCGGGCGGAGCCTCACGGGGCTCGAGCGGCTCCACCTCCCACGCACCGTGACGGAGGCGGACTACGTCGTCTCCATGCCGAAGATGAAGACCCACCACCTGGTCGGCGTCACGCTGTCGCTCAAGAACCTCTTCGGCGTGCTGCCGAGCGCGCTCTACGGGTGGCCGAAGAACTTCTTCCACTGGAAGGGAATCGGGCCGTCGATCCTCGACGTGAACCGGACGGTGCCCGTCGACCTCGCGATCGTCGACGGCGTCGTCGGCATGGACGGCGACGGCCCGCTCTGGGGCAACCCGGTCGCGAGCGGGGTCGTCGTCGTCGGCGCGGACCTCGCGTCCGTCGACGCGACCTGCTGCCGCCTGATGGGGCTCCGACCCGAGCGCGTCGAGTACCTCGTCGCCGCCGCGGACGTCCACGGGAGCATCGCCGCGGCCGACGTCGAGATCGCGGGCGCCCGCCTCGCGGGCCTCGTCCGCCCCTACCGCCCGCCCGCAACCTTCCCGCGGCTCCAGGCCCCCGGGATCGACGCCGGGACGAGGGGCACGGGATGACGGCGCGCCGCCGCTCGGCCGTCCTCGCCGTCGCGCTCGCCGCGGCGCTCGTCGCCGCCGCCGCGCGTCCCGCGCCGGCGGCGTGGGCGTACGGCAGCGAGTCGGAGATCGCGCTCGAGGGCTCGGGCTCGACGTGGCAGGTGCGCGCGACGGTCAACGGGCGCCTGACGGGCCTCTTCCTCCTCGACACGGGCGCGACCTTCTGCGTGCTCACGCCCGCGGCCGCGCGCCGCCTCGGACTCGCGCCGGGCGACCGCCAGGTCCTCCTCCGCACCGCGAACGGGCCCGTCGCGGCGCCCCTCGTCGAGCTCGGCACGGTCGAGGTCGGCGGCAACCGGGCGCAGGGCGTGGAGGCCGTGATCCAGCCGGCCGTCGAGGCCCCGCTCGACGGGATCATCGGGCTCACGTTCCTGAACCGCTTCAGCTACTCGATCATCCCCAGCCGACGCGTGCTCCGGCTGCGCTGAGCCGCCCGATGGCGAAGCAGCCGACCCGCTTCGACCGCCTCGTCATGCTCGCGCTCGTCCTCTTCGCGGCCGCGAGCTTCACGAGCAACGCGGCCGACAACGACCTCTGGGGCCACCTGCGCTTCGGGCACGACTTCCTCGCCCACGGCCTCCTTCGCACGGACCCGTACTCCTACACGCGGGCGGCGCAGCCGTGGACGGAGCACGAATGGGGCAGCGAGATCGTCTTCGCGGCGCTCTGGGAGCGAGCCGGCGCGCCCGGCCTGATCCTGCTCAAGGCGGCGCTCGGCGCGGGCGCCGTCGCGCTGCTCCTCCGGCTCGCCTGGGAGACCTCCGCGAGCAGCGTCGCGGTCGCGGTCGTCGCGGTTCCCGCCGTCCTCGGTCTCTTTCCCTGGTTCGCGACGCGGCCGCAGATCTGGACGAGCTGCTTCTTCGCCGTCACGCTGTTCGCGATCCTCCGCGCGCGCCGCGGCGACCTCCGCTCCGCCGCCGCGCTGCCGCTCGTCGTCATCGCGTGGGTCCAGCTCCACGGCGGCTTCCTCGCCGGGCTCGGCGTCCTCGGGCTCGCGACGGCCGCCGAGGCCGCCGAGCGGTGGTGGCGCCGCGAGCCGCTCCCCGGAGAACTCCTCGCCGTCCTCGGTGCGTGCCTCGCGGCGACCCTCGTCTCGCCCTACGGTCCCGCGTACGCGCTCGGCGTCCTCCGCGACGCCGCCATGCCCCGCCCGGACATCCTCGAGTGGCAGCCGCTCGGGCCCGCCGCCGTCCGCTTCGTCCCGATGCTCGCCATGGTTCCCGTCGTCCTCGCGCTCGCCGCCGTCGCGCTCGCGGCGACGCCGCGGGGCTGGTCGGCGACGGAGCTCGTCCTGCTCGCGGCGTCGGCCGTCCTCACGCTGCGCCATGCGCGCCACGCGCCGTTCTTCTTCTTGACGGCCCTCGCCGTCCTGCCGCGCCACCTCGCGGCCGCCGGACGGGTCTTCGCCTCGCGCCGTGCCGCGTTCGTCACCGCCGCGGTCGTCGGCGGGCTCGCCGTCGCGCGCGTCGTGCCGGCGGCCGGCGCGATCGCGCATCTCACGGTCCGCGCGTCGGCGTTCCCCATCGGCGCGGTCCGCTTCCTCGAGCACACCGGGCTCGGGGGCAACGTCGCCGTCGACTTCAACTGGGGCTCGTACCTGATCGGGACGTGCTACCCGCGCTGCCGGGTTTCGATCGACGGCCGCTACGAGGCGGCGTACCCGCCCGAGCTCTACGCCGCGAACCGCGCCCTCGTGAAGGGCACGCCCGGGTGGGCGCGGCTCCTGACGGATTACCCGACCGAGATCGTTCTCCTGCCGACGGCGAGCGGCGGCGCCGCGCGGCTCGCCGGGCGCGCCGGCTGGGCGCTCGTCTACCGCGACCCGGTCGCCAGCGTATTCCTCCGCGACCTGCCCCGCTTCCGGCCCGTGATCGAGCGCTTCGCCGCGGCGCCCGCGACGGCCCCGCTCGAGGACGACGTGCTCGAATGACGTCGCGCGCCGCCTCCCTCGCACCCGACGTCGCCGGCCTCCGGACGCGTGCGCTCGCGCGCGGCCTCGGGGGCGACACGCTCTTCGGCGCGGCGCTCGCTCTCGCCGCCGCGTTCGTGAACCTCGCCCCCGTCAAGGACCCCGACCTCGGGTGGCATCTCGCGGCCGGGCGCCGCGTGCTCGACGGGCTCGGCGTCCCGTGGACGGACCCGTTCTCGTACGTCGCGGCGGGACGGCCGTGGATCGCCTACAGCTGGCTTCCCGAGACGATCTTCGCGTTCGTCGAGCGCGCGTGGGGACTCCCGGCGCTCGTCGTGCTCGCGGCCGCGCTCGCCGCCGCGACGACCGTCGTCGTGTGGCGGACGTGCGTCGCGACCGGCGCGCGGCCGGCCGTCGCGCTCGGCGCGGCGCTCGCCGCGATGCTCCTCTCGGCGCCCGCGTGGAACGTGCGGCCGCACCTCGTCTCGTTCCTCTGCCTGGCGCTCACGAACCACGTGCTCGTCCTCGCCCGGCGCGGGAGGGACCGCACGTGGTGGCTCGTCCCGGTCATGCTGCTCTGGGCGAACAGCCACATCCTCTTCCCGCTCGGGCTCGTGCTGGTCGCGATCCACGCCGGCGCGGAGGCGTGGGCCCCCCGCGTCGGCGGCGCGCGCCTGTCGCGGCGGCCGGCCGCGGTCGGCACCGCGCTCGTCGCGACGACGCTCGCGACGCCCTACGGGTGGCACCTCTGGCGCCACGTCGTCGTCATGATGTGCCAGCCCGTGGCGTTCTCGATGGTGACCGAGTTCCAGACGCCGTCGCTGCACGCCGCGTCGGGCCTGCTCCTGACGGCCGCGTTCTTCGCGACCGTCCTCACGCTGATCGCGACGCCGGCGCGCAAGGACCCGGCCGACGTCGCGAGCGTTTTCGCGTTCGGCTTCCTCGCCTACGCGATGGAGCGGAACGTGCCCTTCTTCGCGATCGTCATGGCGCCGGTCCTCGCGCGCCACGCGGACGCGCTCCTGCCCGCCCGCCGCGCGCCGGCGCCGCGCGGCGCCGCCCCGGCGGCCGGACCCGCGCTCCTCGTCGCCGCCGGGCTCGCGGCGCTCGCCGCGAGGACGGCCGCGCTCCTCGGCCCCGACGCCGCGGTCGACGGCTCCCGCCTCCCCGTCGCCGCGGTCCGCTTCCTCGCGACGCGCGAGCCGGGCCGCCTGCTCAACCACTTCGACTGGGGCGGCTACCTGATCGATCGGCTCTGGCCCCGGTGGCAGGTCGCGATGGACGGCCGGACGCAGGTCTACGGCGAGGAGACGCTGCGCGCGTACCGGGCGATGGTCTTCCTCGAGCCCGGCTGGCGGGCGTTCCTCGACCGCACCCGGCCCGACGTCGTCCTCTGGCCGAAGCGGACGGCGTTCGCGCACGTCGTCGAGCTCCTGCCCGAATGGCAGCGCGTCTGGGAGGACGACGTGGCCGTCGTCTTCGTCCGCCGGCCGGCGGGGGTCGCGCCGTGAGCTCGCACGCGGTCCCCTGGGACCGGCGGGCGGCGGCGGCGCGTGCCGGCGCGGGCTCGTCGCTCGC
Source organism: Binatia bacterium (assembly GCA_035650655.1). GTDB lineage: Bacteria > Desulfobacterota > Binatia > DP-6 > DP-6 > DASRHG01. The sequence continues at coordinate 14,218 of DASRHG010000058.1, forward strand.
CCGGACGGTCGCAGCGTGGATCACGCCCGACCGCGTCTACCAGACGGTCCTCACCGCGGGGCTCTTCGCGATCGTCGTGAAGCGCGGCATCGGAGACCCGGACCTCCCCTGGCACCTGCGGACGGGCGAGCTCGTCGCGCGCCTCCACTGGGCGCCGACCCGGGACGCGTTCTCGAGCCACGCCGGCGCGCCGTTCGTCGCGTACAGCTGGCTCGCCGAGATCGTCATGTGGCTCCTCGCCACCGGCGTCGGCTTTCACGCGCTGCGCATCGTCACCGGTGCGATCGCCGCGTGGACGTTCCTCCTCGTCTACCGGACGTGCCGGGACCTCGCCGCCGCGCCGGCGCTCGCCCTCGTCGCGACGGGCGTCGCCGGGCTCGCGACCCTGCCGTACGTCGCCGAGCGCCCGACCATCGTCTCCTTCCTGCTGGCCGCGTTCTTCGCCCGCCGCCTGGGCGCGTACGTGCGCGGCCGGCGCGTCCGCCTCTGGCCGCTCGTGCCCGCGACCGTGCTCTGGGCGAACGTGCACGTCTTCTTCGTGTACGCCGTCGGGTGGGTCTGGCTCGCCGCCGCCTGGACGTTCGTCCGCGCGCGGCTCCCCGGGCCTGCCACGGTCGCGCGCCCCACGCCGCTCGTCGCGGCGGCCGTCGCCGTCACGGCGGCGACGCTCGTGAACCCGTACGGGGCGGGCCTCCTCGCCCACGTGCGCCTGCTCGCGAGCCACCCCGCGGCGCTGCCGATCGTCGAGCTCGGCTCGCCGAACTTCCACCTGACGGAGAGTCGCATCTTCCTCCTCTTCCTCCTTGCCTTCGTGGCCGCGATTGCGTGGTCGTCGGAGCCCCCCGAGCCGTATCTCTTCGCGCTCGCGCTCGGGAACCTCGCCCTCGCGCTCGACGTGCAGCGGAACATCCCGGTGTTCGTGATCCTCGCAGCGCCGCTCCTCGCCCGCGCCGCGAGCCTGACGCCCGTGCGGGCGCTCTTCACGGCGCCGGAGCACGGGATGCCGCCCCGGCATGCCCTCGCGCACGCGGCGCTCGCCGCCGTCTTCGTCGCCATCGCGGTCGTGCGGCTGCCGACCGCGCCCGCGCTCGAAGCGAACGTCTCGCCCCGGACGTGGCCCTTCGCTGCCGTCCGCTTCCTGCGCGCGCAGCCGCCGCTCGGCCGGATGGCGAACCACTACAACTGGGGCGGCTTTCTCGTCTGGGCCCTGCCCGAGTATCGGGTCTCGATCGACGGCCGGGCGACGTTCTACGGCGAGCCGGAGGTGCTGCGCGCGATGAAGCTCATCCAGTTGAAGCCGGGATGGCGCGGCGAGCTCGAACGCATGGCGCCCGACTTCGTCTTCTGGGAGCGCCGCGCGCCCCTCGCCACCGCCCTCGCCGGCGACCCGGGCTGGACGAAGGTGTACGCCGACGACCTCGCGACGATCTTCCTCCGCGCCGACCACCCGCTCCGACGCGTCGTGAAGCGCGCGGCCCGCCGCTGGCTCCTTCCCGGTCCGCCGCCGCCCGCGAGCGCCCGGCCCGCGAGCGCGCGCGTGTCAACGTTCTGACGCCCGCCGCGCTCAAGCTCGCGCCCGCCCCGACCGATACCCCGGCGAAGGACCCGCACCGTGGCGGCACCCGAACGAAGAGTGCTCGTGATCGGCGCGGGCCCCGCGGGCCTCTCCTGCGGCTACCGGCTCGCGCAGGCGGGGACGCCCGTCGCCGTGTACGAGGCCTCGCCCTTCGTCGGCGGGCTCTGCCGCTCGCTCGACCTCTGGGGCCGCCGGGTCGACCTCGGGCCGCACCGCTTCTTCTCGACGAGCCCGATGGTGAACGCGTTCTGGAAGGAGATCGTCGGGCCCGACCACACGCTCGTCGACCGGCTCACGCGCATCTACTACGGCGGCCGCTTCTTCCACTACCCGCTGAGACCGCTGAACGTGGTCGCGAACCTGAACCCGCTCCTCGGGCTCGCCGCCGTCGGCAGCTACGCGCGCCAGCGCCTGCGTCCGATCCCCGACCCGCAGTCGCTCGAGGAGTGGGTGACGAACCGCTTCGGCCGGCGGCTCTTCCGGATGTTCTTCCAGACCTACACCGAGAAGGTGTGGGGCATCCCGTGCAGCCGGATCGACCCGGACTGGGCCGCGCAGCGGATCAAGGGCCTGTCGCTCGGGAAGGCGATCCGCAACGCGCTCCTCGCGGGCTTCGGCAACCGGGAGCGGACGCTCGTCGACCGGTTCGGCTACCCGGACGGCGGCACCGGCCGCGTCTACGAACGGCTCGCCGACGGCATCCGCCGCCACGGCGGCAGCGTCCACGTCTCGAGCCCGATCCGCGAGGTCATGCTCGACGCGGCCGGCCGCGTGAGCGGGATCCGGCTCGCGACGGGCGAGACCGTGCCGGGGACGACGGTCGTCTCGACCATGCCGCTCACGAGCCTCATCCTCGGGCTCCGCACGACGCCGCCCGACGTCCGGGCGGCGGCGGCGACGCTCTACTACCGCAACACGATCCTCGTCTACCTCGACGTCGACCACGACGCGCTCTTCCCCGACAACTGGATCTACGTGCACGCGCCCGAGGTCCTGCACGGGCGCATCACGAACTTCCGGAACTGGGGGCCGTCGCTCCGCGGGGATGCGCGCACGACGATCCTCTGCATGGAGTACTGGTGCTTCGAGCGCGACGAGCTCTGGCAGCGCGACGACGCAGCGCTCGCCGCGCTTGCGGAGACGGAGCTGCGGCGGATCCGCCTCGTCCCCCCCGGCGTCCGCGTCCTCGCCCATCACGTGGTCAAGATCCCGAAGAGCTACCCCGTCTACGAGCAGGGCTACGGCGACCACGTGAAGCGGATCGCGGCGTTCGTCGAGAGGATCCCCGGCCTCCTGCCGATCGGCCGCTACGGGTCCTTCAAGTACAACAACCAGGACCACTCGATGCTGATGGGGCTCCTCGCCGCGCGCGAGATCCTGACCGGACGCTCCGAGGACCTCTGGAACGTGAACGCCGACGACCGGTACCAGGAGCAGGGCGCGGCGCTCGACGCGGCCGAGGCCGCGCTCGAGGAGGCGACCGCCGTCCTCGCGACCGCGCCCGCCCCGACCCGGGCGCGCGCCGCCGCGCTCGCGCGGCTCGGGGCCGCCTTCCTGCGGCGCGGCCGGCCCCCCGCGCCGGCGCGCTAGACGCCGCGGACTGGACCGCCGGGGACTACACGCCGAGGATCTGGATCGTGCAGGCGGAGCCGAGGCCGATCACGTGTGTCAGCCCGACCTTCGCGCCCTCGACCTGACGCGCCCCCGCGCTCCCGCGGAGGTGGGACGCGATCTCGAACACGCCCGCGACGCCGGTCGCGCCGAGCGGGTGGCCCTTCGAGAGGAGGCCGCCCGAGACGTTCACCGGGATGCGGCCCCCGTGCGCGGTCGTGCCTTCGTCGATGAGGCGGCCGGCCTCGCCGTCCTTGCACAGGCGGAGGTTCTCGTAGTGGAGCAGCTCCGCGGTCGCGAAGCAGTCGTGCAGCTCGACGAGGTCCAGGTCGTCGGGGCCGAGGCCGGCGCGCTCGTACGCCTTCGCCGCCGCTTGGCGCGTGAGCGTGTTGACGTCGGGGAGCGTCAGGTCGCGCTCGCTCCACGGGTCGGACGTGAGGACCGACGCCAGCACCTTCACCCGGGCGCCGAGCTGCCGGGCCTTCGGCGCGGAGACGACGACCGCCGCGGCCGCGCCGTCGCCGGTCGGGCAGCACATGTAGAGCGTGTTCGGGTAGGCGACCATGCGTGCGGCGAGCACGTCCTCGAGGCTCATCTCGACCTGATACTGCGAGAGCGGGTTCTTCACCGAGTGCCCGTGGTTCTTCACCGCGACCTTCGCGAACTGCTCGACCGTCGTCCCCCAACGGCGCATGTGCTCCATGCCCGCCTGCGCGAAGACGGCCGGCATGAGGCCGCTCCCGACGACGCCCTCGGTGCGGATGCGGTCGCCACCCGACGGCGCGCCGAGGAGGCCCATCTTCCCCATCTGCTCGACACCGACCGCCATCGCGACCTCGTGCTCGCCGGACGCGACGGCGAGCCACGCCTCGCGAAACGCCGTCGAGCCGGTGGCGCACGCGTTCGCGACGTTCACGACCGGGATCCCCGTCTGGCCGATCTCCTGGAGGATGCGCTGCCCGACCATCGCGTTCGCCTGGAAGAGGCAGCCGGCGGCGAGCAGCTCGACGTCGCGGATGCCGAGCCCGGCGTCCTTCAAGGCGAGGAGCGCCGCCTCGGCGCCCAGGTCGGGCACGTCGCGGTCGGGGTACCGCCCGAATCGGAGCATCGCGACCCCGGCGACGTAGACGTCTCGCATGGCGCCTCCTACGCGACCGCGGGACGGAAGTAGAAGGCGATCACGTCGTTCCCGTCCCGGTCCTGCTGGCTCGTCCCCGTCGTCATCTCGACCGGCATGCCGAAGCGCAGGCGCTTCGGGTCCGGCTCGACGTCGACCAGGTTGCACCGCACCGACACGCCCTCGGGCAGGTCGACGATGCCGACGACGTACGGCACGGGGACGCCGGGCGCCGACTGGTGGACGATCGACCAGACCCAGAGCGTTCCCTTGCGCGAGAGCGGAATCTCCTCGAACGGCCCCTCGCTCGTGCAGCGCGCGCACGCGCGCCGGCGGCCGAGATAGACGGCGCCGCAGCCGGTGCACCGCTGCCCCGCGAGGTACGGCTCGCCGTGCTCGGGAAGCCGCAGGAACGGGACGATCGGGCGGCGGCCGGGCACGCCCTCCGCCTACCATCCGGATCCGCGCGATGTCCAGCCGCGCACGCGGCCGGGCAGCGGGTCAGTTTGCGCGACGACGACCGACCCGGGCTCCCGCGCGATGTGGTCCCACCCGCACACTGACCCACGACCCGGCGACGCGCGTTGCTTCGCCCGGGACCGTTCGCGTATGGGGGAGCGAGGAGGCCGACCATGGACGATCTCGCCGGACGCGTCGTGCTCGTGACGGGAGGCGGAGGCGGCATCGGCGGCGCGCTCGCCGCGGCGTTCGCGGCCCGCGGCGCGCGCCTCGTGCTCGCCGACCTCGACCCGGCGGCGATGACGGCGGTCGCGGCGCCGCTCCGCGCGCGCGGCACGGAGGTCGAGTGCGTGCCGACGGACGTGGGCGACCGGGCGTCGGTCGCCGCGCTCGCGGACGCGGCCGAGCGGCGGTTCGGCGGGGTCGACGTCGTCTGCAACAACGCCGGCGTCGCGACCTTCGGCGAGATCGCGAGCGCGACCCACGCGGACTGGGAGTACACGATGCGCGTGAACTTCTGGGGCGTCGTGCACGGCGTCGAGACGTTCGTGCCGCGGCTCCTCGCGCGCGGGCGGGGCGGCCACGTCGTCAATACGGCGTCGATGGCGGGTCTCGTCGGCATGCAGTGGCTCGGGGTCTACTGCGCGTCGAAGTTCGCCGTCGTCGGGCTCTCCGAGGCGCTCCAGCGCGAGCTCGCGCCACACGGGATCGGCGTGAGCGTCCTCTGCCCGATGATCGTCGAGACGAACATCAACGAGAACTCGGTGCGCCACCGGCCCGCGGCGCTCCGCAACCCCGGCGGCGCGGTCGTGCCGTCGCCCGGCGCCATGGTGGGGAGCGTCATCCCGCCGGCGGAGGTCGCGCGCCGGGTCGTCCGCGCCGTCGAGCGGAACGACTTCTGGATCCTGACGCACCCCGAGCAGCGGGAGCTCCTGCGCCGGCGCGCGGCGCGGCTCGATCGGATGTTCGAACCCGACCGTTGGTAGGGCGGCGCGCTACCCGGTCACGTCGCCGCCGCGCCGGCGGAGCATCCGCCGCGCGAGCCAGATCGCGCCCGCGAGCAGCGCGACGCCGACCGCGAGCCGGACGAGCGGCGGCGTGCCGGCTCGCCCGCGGACGAGGATCGACTCGGCGAAGTACACGCAGAGCGCGACGCCGGGGACGACGCCGACCGCCGTCGCGGCGACGTAGCGGCCGAGCGGGACGCGGGTCGCACCGAGCGCCCAGTTGAGCGGCGGGGAGAGAAAGAGCGCCAGGCGGAGGAGGAGGACGGTGCGGAAGCCGTCGGCGGCGAGGCGGTCGTCGAGGACGGCGAGACGGCGGAAGCGCCGGGCGAGCGCCGCCTGGAACGCGTCGCGCGCGAGGTAGCGCACGACGAGGAACGTCGCCGTCGTGCCGACGACGGCACCGAGCCAGCCGAGCGCGAACGCCGCCGGGGCGTCGAACAGGACGCCGCCCAGGGCGAGCGGCAGGAACGCCGGCAGATGGAGGAAGATCGCCGCGACGCAGATGCCGAGGAAGACGAGCGGGCCCCAGGGCGCGTTGCGGGCGACCAGGGCGCGGAGACGCTCGACGTCGAGCCGGTGGGCCACGTCGAAGTGGTGCGACGCCCACGCGAGGGCGGCCAGCACGAGGAGGAGGACGGCGAGTCGGAGCCGGGCCATGGGGCCCGACCGGGATCGCATCCGGGCGGGCGCCCTGTCGAGAGGCACGGGCCCAAACGGGGAAAAGGCCGCCGGAGTCGCCTCCGACGGCCTCTTCCAGAGCTGGCTCCCCGGGCCGGACTCGAACCAGCGACCAATCGGTTACACCGCGTCCCGCCGTTTCCGACGGGGGTGGACTATCTCATCACCGTGGGCGCGCCCGGACGGGGCGGCCGGTAGGTGGCGGGCGCTCGTGGGGAGATTATCCTTCCGTCACTCCCTAGTCTCTGCACCTTCCCCCCGCCCTGCGCTCTCGGGGGGCTCGGCTCAGGGTTACCATATGTTCGCGATGTTCGGGTTCGCGCGGCACTTAGGCTTCCCTGAATTCACCCGCTTGTTCACTCGCCGGTTTCCCAGCGAGGCTGCGAAGACTCACAGCCGATCGCTCTACCAACTGAGCTACCGGGGACCGTCGGCGCTCATAGCAAAGGGGGCCCGCAGGCGCAACGAGCGCCGGTCACATCTCGCGGCGGCCTTCGAGCGCGCGCCCGACCGTCATCACGTCGACGTATTCGAGATCGCCCCCGACCGGGATGCCGTGCGCGATCCGCGTCACCTTGAGCCCGAGCGGCTTGATGAGCTTCGCCAGGTAGAGCGCCGTCGCCTCGCCCTCGGCGGTCGGGTTCGTCGCGAGGATCACCTCGCGGACGGCTCCGTCGCGCAGCCGGACGAGGAGCGGCTGGATCTTGAGCTCGTCGGGGCCGACGCCGTCGAGCGGCGCGAGCGCGCCGTGGAGGACGTGGTAGCGGCCGCGGAACTCCCGCGCCCGCTCGACGGCGAGGAGGTCGGCCGGGTCCTCGACGACGCAGATCGTCTCCGCGCTCCGCTGCGGGTCGGTGCAGATCGGGCACGGGTCGGTCTCGGTGAGCGCGAAGCACGTCGAGCAGAGCCGCGTCGCGTCCTTCACCGCGAGCACGGCCTCGGCCAGCGCCTGCGCGTACTGGCGATCGGCGCGGAGGATGTAGAGGGCGAGCCGCCCGGCCGTCTTCTCCCCGATCCCGGGCAGCCGCATGAGCTGCTCGACGAGGCGGGCCATCGAGGGCGTCTGGGCCATCAGCGGGCGCGCGCCGTCACGCCATGCCCGGCAGCTTGAACCCGAACCCGCCCGTCAGCCGCCCCATCTCGTCCGCCATCATCTTCTGCGCCGCGCGGATGCCCTCGTTCACCGCCGCGACGATCAGGTCCTGCAGCATGTCGACGTCCGGCTTCTCCAGCAGCGACGGCTCGATGCGGACGCGCAGCAGCTCGAGCTTGCCGTTCACGGTGACGGTCACCATGCCGCCGCCCGCGCTCGCCTCGACGGTCTTCGCGGCCATGTCCTGCTGGAAGCTCGCGAGCTTCTCCTGCGCCTGCTGGAGCAGCCCGCCGAGGTCGAATTCCTTGCCCATGACGTCCCCCTGCGCGCCTCAGGTCTGCCGGCGCTCGCGCACGCCGCGGACCTCGCCGCCGAAGATCTCCCGCGCCGCCTGCACGAGCGGATCGGCGAGCGTCTCCTCGGTGCGCCGCCGCGCGGCGGCGAGCGGCGCGTCCTCGGCGTTCGGCACGGGTCCGATCTCGACGCGCAGCTCCCGGCCGGCGACCGTCGACGCGATCGCGCGCAGGCGGTCGAGCGTCTCCTTGCGGGAGAGCTCTCGCCGCATGGCCTCGTTCTCGATCCCGATCCGGAGCGCGTCCCCGTCCGAGGAGACGAGCTTCCCGGCCGCGAGCTGGAGGTAGAGCGACACCTTCTCCTGCTGCACGCGACCGAGGAAGTCCTCCCACAGCGAGCCGCCCGCCGGGGCGGCGGCGCCGCGCGTCGGGGACGCCGGCCGCGCGTCCGTCCCGCCGTCGGCGGGCTGGCGCGCACCGCCGCCGGCGGGCGCCGCGCGCCGTCCGCCCCCGTCCCCGACGGGCGCCGCGCCGAGCGCCTCGAGGCGCTCCAGGATCTCGGCGACGGGGAGGAGCGGCGACAGCGTCGCGAGCCGCACGACCGCCATCTCGAGGACGAGCCGCGGGTCGACCGTGCGCGCGGGCGTCGAGAGCGTCTCGTCGGCCTCGAGGAGCAGGCGGAAGAAGCGCTGGAGGTCGTCCGCCGAGCGCCGCTCGGCCTGCGCCGCGAGGGCCGCGACCTCGGCCTCGGGCAGGTCGGCGACGAGCCGGCGATCGCCGGTCGCGCGGAGGACGGCGAGGTGCCGGAAGTGCTCGAGCAGGTCCCGGCAGAAGCGCTGTGCGTCGTACCCGTGCGCGTGGAGCCGCGCGAGCTCGCGCACGCAGGCGCCGGGGTCGCCGGCGAGGACGGCGTCGGCCACCGCGACGACGAGCCGCCGGTCCGCCGCGCCGAGCACCTCGCGCACGGTCGCGTCGTCGGCCCCCGTTCCGGCGACGGCGAGGATCTGGTCGAGGAGCGATTGCGCGTCGCGGAGGCTGCCTTCGGCCTCGCGCGCGACGAGCGCGATCGCGTCGTCCGAGAGCGCGAGACCTTCCGCGTCGACCGTCTTCTTCAGGTGCGCCCGCAGCTCGCCGAGGCCGATCCGCCGGAGGTCGTAGCGCTGGCAGCGCGAGACGACGGTCGGCAGCACCTTGTGCGGGTCGGTGGTCGCGAAGATGAACTTCACGTGCGCCGGCGGCTCCTCGAGCGTCTTCAGGAGCGCGTTGAAGGAGTGCTGCGACAGCATGTGCACTTCGTCGATGATGTAGATCTTGAACCGGCTCTTGATCGGGCGGTGCGCGACCGTCTCCATCAGCTCGCGCATCCGGTCGACCTGGGTGTGCGACGCGCCGTCGATCTCGAGCACGTCGAAGGCGTTGCCGTCGGCGATCTCCCGGCAGTTGGAGCAGGCGTTGCACGGCTCGGGCGTCGGCCCGCGCTCGCAGTCGAGCGCCTTCGCGAGGAGCCGCGCGGTCGTCGTCTTCCCGACGCCCCGCGGACCCGTGAACAGGAAAGCGTGCGCTACCCGGCCCGCGGCGATGGCGGCCTGGAGCGTCCGCGTCACGTGCTCCTGGCCGACGACGTCCTCGAAGCGCTGCGGCCGCAGCCGCCGGGCGAGCACCTGGTATGTCATCGCTGGAGGCGCCACAGGCGCCCGGCGGTGACAGCTAGGGTGCCCTGCGGCACAGGAGGACAGTCGGTACCGCTGCTTCCTTCCGGACCTGACGGGGTTCGCGACGCCTTCTTGCGCAGGACCTAGCCGCCACCGCCCGACGCCTGCGGCTTCGGGCCACAGTATCCGCGATCATCCGAGGGCGCAAGGCGCGGGCGCGGTCCTGCGACGCCGCGGCGCGCGTGCCGGAGCGCCTCCGAGCGCCCCGGCACGCGCCCGGGTCAGAGCAGCGGCCCCGCGCCGTCGAGGAACGCGCCGCTCGGCGAGCGTGGTCCGCAGACGTCGGGCGTGCCGCCGCTCGCGCAGCAGGCGAGACACGCCTGCTTGCTCGTCCCGTTGCACACGTTCTTGATCAGGGAGACGCCGAAGGTGCGCGCGGCGGTCCGGCACTTCCCGACGCTCGCGAAGCCAGTCGTGCTGAAGTCCGTCTTGCACGCCTTCTGGCGCTTCCTGATCGCGTTCTTCACCTTGTGCTGGCAGTTGCTCCCGCCGCGGGTGAAGACGACGGCACACCGGCGCTTGCACTTGTCGACCTTCGCGACCGCCTCGCGTGCCCCCATCCCCAGCACTGCGGCCAACGCCACCGCAATCACGACGCCCACGTGACCTCGCATAGTCCTCCCTTCCGAGCTCGGCTCGGTCGACGCGCCAAGCTGCAACCGGCGTGCCGCCGTCGCGCCCGCGCACCACGGGCGCAGGCTCGCGCGGCAGCGACGGTGCGTTGTCACCCCGACGCGGCCTTTCTACACGACGTCGGGTTTTTCGTCAGCCGGGGTGTCGGCCGGCCGGGCGCCGTCCCCTCGCATCCTCGCGCTGCTGCGTGTGCTGCGGGCGGGCAGCCCCGAGGCGTCCCCCCCGCATCCGCGCGGGGCGCGCGGGGGAGCAGGAGCGCGCACGGAGCGAGCGGAGAGGGAGGGATTCGAACCCTCGGTACCTTGCGGGTACACACGCTCTCCAGGCGTGCCCCTTCGGCCACTCGGGCACCTCTCCGGCGGCGCGGACGGTGTCGGATGGGGACAGCGGAGAGGGGGGGATTCGAACCCCCGGTGCCACGAGGGCACACACGATTTCGAGTCGTGCCGTTTCAACCGGGCTCACGCACCTCTCCCGAAGGCGCCGTTCGTAGCACACGCGGCGGCGGCGAGCCACGACCCGCGCGCTCGGGTCGTGAGTCAGTCTGCGCCTCGTACCATCGTGCGGCCGCCGGGGGGAGTCCTCGCGGAGACGACAGGTGTCGCCTCCGCGAGGACTTCACCGGGCCTCCGGGTCGGTGGTCGTGGCGCGAGCTGGCCCGCTACCGCGCTCACGGCGCGCCGCCGCGACGCGCGCGGAAGAACTCCTGCACGAGCGCGCGGCACGCCGACGCCTCGACGCCCGCCGCGACGGCGATCCGGTGATTCAAGCGCGGATCCCTGGCCAGGTCGTAGAGCGTCCCCGCCGCCCCGCCCTTCGGGTCCGCGCAGCCGTAGACGAGCCGGGCGATGCGCGCGTGGAGCGCCGCGCCCATGCACATGACGCACGGCTCGACCGTCACGTACAGCGTCGCGCCCGGGAGCCGATAATTGCCGGCGGCCTCCGCCGCGGCGCGGAGCGCGAGCACCTCGGCGTGTGCCGTCGGGTCGCTCCGGGCGACGCTCGCGTTGCCCGCCGCCGCGAGCCGCTGACCGTCGCGGACGACGACCGCGCCGACGGGCACCTCGCCACGGGTCCCCGCCGCGGCCGCCTCCGCGAGCGCTTCCGCCATCCAGCGCCGATCGGCGTCCGCGGGGAGATGAGACACGAGACACGACGGATGGGCGGGAACGCCGCCCATCCGTCGCACGCGCTCCACTACTTCGTCTGGCCGCCCGCGCCGGCGCCGCTGCCGCCCATCTCGCCCTTGCCGCCTTCCGTGCCCTTCGTCTCGCCGCTTGCCTGCTCCTGGCACTTCCGCACGTCGGACTCGCTGATCACCATCGTCTCCGCGACGTCCTTCACGGTCCGCCCCGTCTGCAGGTACTTGTTCACCTGCTTGCAGTTGACGTCCCCGGCGAGGCTCATCCCTGCCGTTCCGATCAAAACGCTCGCTCCGATCATCAGGATACCTAGCTTCATACGGCGGCCTCCTTGCGCTGACGCGCGGTCGTGTGAGCAGAAGCGATCCGTGACGAGTCGTTGGTTGTATACCAACGGGTCGCGTGCAAGGGAAGTTGCTCGGCGCGCGATGGGCGACGACGAGAGAGCGAGCGGACGCGAGTGAAGCTGCTCACGCTGAACCTCCTGCACGGAGGGTTCCTGCCGTGGGTGCGCGAAGACCGCACGCGCACCGCCGCGCGCCTCGAGCTGCTCGCGGGCGCCCTCGCCGAGCTCGGGGCCGACGTCATCGCCGTCCAGGAAGCGTTGGTCGCGAGCCGGCCCGGCGCCGTCGCCGAGCAGCTGGCGGCGCGCCTCGGGATGGCCGTCCGCTTCGTCACGGCGAATCCGGCCATCGTCCCGCCGCCCGTGTCGGAGCGGATCCCGCGGATGCTCCGCGACCGCATCAACGCCGCCATCGCGCGCGCGCTCGACTTCACGGAGGGGCTCGCCGTGTTGAGCGCCCTTCCCGTCCTCGACCACCGCGGCCATCCGCTCCCGCGCCCGCGCTTTCCGCTCGAGAACCGCATGGCGCTCCGCGTGCGGATCGCCGGCGCGCGTGGCCCGCTCGACGTGTGGAACGTCCACCTGACGCGCGCCGGCGGCGGCCATCGCCGCCAGGCCGAAGCGCTCGCGGCGCTCGTCCTCGCCGAGTCGCGCGACGTGCCGGCCGTCGTGCTCGGCGACTTCAACGTCGACGACCGCGCCGAGGGCATTCAGGCCTTCGCCGCCGCGGGGTTCCGGGATGCGTACCGCCTCCTGCACCCGCACGAGCCCGGGCTCACCGCATGGCAGCGCATCGACGCCGAGCGGCCGACGGTCAGCCGGCGCGTCGACTACTGTTGGCTCGCCCCCGGCACGTCCCTCAGGATCATCGCGAGCGACGTCGTGCTCGATCGCCCGGGGCGCGGTCCGCGCGGCGAGGTGCTGTGGCCGTCCGACCACTACGGGGTGCTGACCGAGCTCGCGGCCTGAGGTGTCCGCCTTCCCGACCCTGCTGGACACTGGTGGCCCACAGGGCGTACACCCGAACGGGGATGCGGCTCGGGACGGGGAGGTGGGTTTTGGGCGTGGTGCTCGTCCTCGGCGGCGCCGTCCCGTGCCATGCGGCCCCGCCCGTCCTCGAGCGCATTGAGGTGTCGGGAAGCCCGCCCGTCGTGCGGCTGCACCTCTCCGCCGAGCGCGAGGTCCGCGCGCGCACGCTGGCCGCGGAGGGCGACCTTCCGAGTCGGATATATCTCGACTTCGACGGCGTGGCCCTGCCCCCCGACCTCCCGCGCACGGTGGCGGGCCACGGGCCGCTCCTCCGCGTCCGGACGGGCTGGTTCGATCGCGAGACCGTGCGCGTCGTGCTCGACCTCGAGCAGCCCGTCGACTTCGACGTCGAGCCGCACGGCGCGACCGTCATGATCGCGCTCACGCCGAAGCGCCGCGCGCCACCCGTCGCCGACGCGACGCCGCCCGCCCCGACAGCGCCGCCGGCGCCGCCCGTCGTGCAGGCGCCGCCACCCGTCGCAAAGGCGCCGCGGCCGGCGCGGGTCGTCCCCGAGCCGTCGCCTCCGGTCGTCGTGCTCGACGCGGGCCACGGCGGTCGGGATCCGGGCGCCGCGGGCATCGGCGGGGTACTCGAGAAAGACGTCGCGCTCGCGTTCGCGAAGCAGGTCGCCGATCGGCTGCACGCCCGCCTGCCGGTGGCCGTCTTCATGACGCGGACGGACGACTCCTTCATCCCGCTCGAGCGCCGCATCGACGTCCCGCTCGATGCGACCGTCTTTCTCTCGCTCCACGCGAACGCGTGCAGCGACGCCAGCGTGAGCGGCATCGAGGTCTTCTACGGCGGGGGGCGGCTGCGGCCGGCGGGCGGGGCGGCGCACGACAGCGCGGCGCCGAGCGCCGCGCTGCTCGGTCGGCGCATCGAGGAGGCGCTCCGGGCGAAGCTCGGCATCGTCCGCGGCACGGCGCGGCCGGGTTCGTTTCGCGTGCTCGATCGCAACCCGGCGCCGAGCGCCCTCGTGGAGATCGCCTACCTCACGGACCCCGCCGACGCCGAGCGCGCGCAGAGCGACCGCTACCAGGCGCTGTTCGCCGACGCCCTCGTGGACGGCGTCGCGGCCTTCCTGCGCGATTCCGCCCCTCCCCTGTGATGCCGTTTGACATGCTCGCGCGGGGCGGGCATGACGTAGAAAGCATGAAACTTCGGGACGACGAAGATCAAGAGCTCGTCCAGCTGGCCACCCGCATTCCCCGCCGCGTGGTCCGGGCGCTCAAGGAGTTCTGCGTCCGCAACGACATTCCGATGCAGAACTTCGTGCGCGCGGCCCTGACCGAGAAGCTCGCGCGGGCGCGCGGCGGCACTCGGCAGCGCGTTCGCTCGCGCGCCTGAGCCGACGCTCCGTGCGTCCTGCCCGCGTTCGCCGCAGGTGCGTCCGCTCGTCCGCCGCCGGACGCTGAAGCTTTCAATTTATTCGAACGCATTCACGTTGCAACCGGCTCGTCCCCACGCTAACTAGGACGGCACGTCCCGTTCGTGGAGACAGGGTGAAGGAGAATTATGGCCAGTGACGGTGAGGTGTGGGTGCAGCTAGCAACGCGGATTCCGAAGCAGCTCCATCGCGAGCTGAAGCTTTTCTGCGTCAAGTCGGACGTCTCGGTCATGGATTTCGTCGTGAGCGCCCTCGAGGACAAGCTCCAACGCGAGAGCCGCAGCCGCGAGCGTCGACGCCGCGCGTGACGCGGGCGATGCGGCGCGCCTGCACGGCAGCGAGCGCCACCGCCGTCGGGTCACCGCGGCGCTGGACGCTCGCCCGCCGTCACCGATCGGCGCGCCGGCGTCCCGGGCGCGCCGCCTGCCGAAGCACCGCCTCGCGGAGCGCCTCCGGAGCCGCGACCCGCGGGAACGACTCGTCGGTCCCGCCCGTCCCGACGACCCGCAGCGTCCCGTATCCCAGCAGCCGCCCGGCGAACGACTGATCGACTTCGATCGCCTCGACCTTCGGCAGGAGCAGCTCGACCGTGTGCCGCGAGACGAGGCCGGTCTTGGCGATCACCCGGCTCGTCGTGACCGCGAACTCCGAGGTGCGCCAGCGCACGAAGGGGCCGACGAAGCCGCTCGCCGCGACGGCGGCGCCGGCGAGCCAGAGCTTGGTCACCGTCTCGGGCGGGAGATCGTTCCGATGGACGATCAGCGCGACGATCCCGAGGACGATCAGCGCGAACCAGACGGCGCCCCCGAAGAGGATCGCGTGGTAGCGCGTCCGGTGGACGACGTGCTCGTCGGGCGCGAGATGCCGGTCGACGTAGCCCACGACGCCGGGTCTATACCGGATCCCGACTGATACCTCGACCGTCACCGACGCGCAGGCGTCGAGGTCGCCGCGTCGCCCCGCCGCCCGCGTCGCTGGCCCGGCGCCGCCATGTGGAAGCGCTCGACGGCACCCGACCGCCCGCCCGCGAGCGCGATGCTCAGGACCTCGCCGCCCGCGAGCGCGCCGCCCGCCGCACCGGGAGGCAGGAGCGGCAGCCGCGCGGTCACCGACTCGAACGACGTCGAGAAGACGTGGCCGACGACGTCGAGGACCGCGGGGGCGATCCGCCCGGGCTCGTTCGTGACGAGACAGATCCCACCCCAGCGCGCGTCGAACGTCTCCTCGGCGGCGCTCCCATCCCGCGGGAAAACGTCGTGCGCCTGATCGACGAACACCCAGTGCGGCGCGCCGGTCTCCGCGCGCAGGCGCTGGATCGCGCGCAGGAAAGCCGCGGCCGCGGCGACCTTCTCCCCGCCGCCGAGCCGCGACAGGTCGATCGCGACCGACGTCGACCGCTGGCCGAGCAGGCGCGCGACGTCCGCCGCGCGGCCCTCCGCCGGCCCGGGCTCACTCGTGAGGACGACCACGTCCTCCCGGCCGGCGAGCGCCCGCGATCCGGCGCCCTCGGGGTCGAGGAGACAGACGACGTAATCCGCGCGCGCGAGCTGCTCGACGAAGACGCGCGCGAGCGTCGACTTGCCGCTGCCGAAGGCCCCCGTCACGAGCACGTTCGGGCCGCGGACGGGATACGTGAACGGCGTGCCGTCGGCGCGCGTCCCGAGCTCGATCGTGCGCGAGAGCAGCGCCGCCCGGAACGACGCGAGATCCTCGCCGAGCGGCCCCGTCACGAGCTCCCGGACGCCCGCGCCGTTCGCCCCCGCCGTCACCCAGTCCGCGTGCGCGGCGAGCGCCGGCACCGCGTTCGCCACGGCCACGCCGAAGCCCGCGCAGGCGAGGAACGCATGGTCGTTCTCCGCGTCGCCGACGGCGACCACGTTGTGCCGCGAGACGCCGAGGCGGCGGAGCGCCGCCCGGAGGCCGCTCGCCTTCGACACGCCCGCCGGGAGGACCATCACCGCCTCGCGGTTGAAGATGATCTCGAGCTCGAGACCGAGCGTGCGGATCTCGTCGAGGACCGCCGTCTCGTGGGGCGTCACGGTCGCGACGATGACGCGACCGCTTGCGACGGGCACGCCGCGGCGCTCGAGGCCCGCGACGAAGGCGGGCGGCGGGCGCTCGACGAGGTCCTCGACCTCGCCCGCACGGGGGTCGTAGAGGACGGCGCCGTTCTCGGCGACGACGAGGTCGAAGAAGTCGAGCTGCGGGCACACGGCGCGCAGGTCGTCGAAGGCGCGCCCGGTCACGAGGACGACACGCCGCCCTTGCGCCCGCAGCGACCGGAGCGCCGCCATCGTCTCGGCCGCGACGCGCCCGTCGGTGGCGAGCGTCCGGTCGTAATCGCACGCGAGGACCTGGAACCACATGCGGGATGCATAGCAGCGGTCCTCCGCGCCGCAAATGACCGTCGCGGCTACTCCCAGCGGAAGAGCTCGAGCGCGTTGTCGCGGAGGTAGCGCCCGAGGACGCCGTCGCGCAGCGGCAGGGCCGCGGCCTCGGCGAGGCAGCGCTCGAAGGAGAGGACGGGATGGTCCGACGCGAAGAGGATTTTGCGACTGCCGCGGGTGTTCATGAAGTGGATCAGCTCCGGCGGCAGGTACTTCGGCGCGTACGCCGACGTCATCATGTAGAGGTTCGGGTACTTGAGGAGGAGGCGGATCGCCTCGCCCCACCACGGATCCGCGCCGTGCGCCATCACGATCTTCGCCTCCGGGTAGAAGAGGCACACCTCGTCCAGGTGGAGCGGCCGCTGCGGCTCGGCGGGCATCGGCGGTCCCGGGATGCCGGTGTTGACCGAGATCGGCAGGTCGAGCTCGATGCACTTCGCGTACAACGGGTAGTACACCTTGTCGTTCGGCGGCCGGTTCACGAGGAACGGGACGACGCGCGCGAGGCGGAGACCGTGCTTCGCCACCAGGCGCTCGAGGAGGCGAAGGGACTCCATGCCGGTCGTCGGGTCGATCACCGCCGAACAGATGAACTTCCCGGGGAACGCCCGCGCGAGCTCGGCCACGGGCTCCGGCCGGTGCGCGTCCATCGTGACGATCGCGCGCTCGACGCCGGCCCGGTCCATCTGTGCGAGCAGCTCCTCGATCGGCGTGTGCGCGAACATCTCCTTCTCGCGCTTGAAGTAGTCGCGTGCCACGCGCACGAGGTACTCGGGCGGATGGTCCCCGAGGCCGGTCGTCGGGTTGAGCCAGCAGTCGATCGCGAGGGGCCGCGCATCGTCCGTCATGGCGCGGGACGGTAGCACAGGGGCCCGGCCCGCCGAGAGCCGCCCCGCGCCGGCCTGCCGACGTAGAAGCGCACGAGCCCGCCGTCCTCCGCGTCGCTCGCGACGCGCGGGATGCGGAGCTGCGCCGCGCGGACGTCGGAGGGCGCGGGCACGCGCGGCCGGTCGGCGGGGAGGCCGGCCGCCTCGGGCCGCGGCGCCTCCACGGCGCAGGCGGCGCGGAGGACGATCGCGCTCTGCGGGGCTCTTCTCATCCGGCCACGGGGTCGATCCCGAGCCGCCGGCGCTGCGCGCGCCGCGCCGCGCGGCTCTCCTCGGTCGTCCACACGGCGGCGGCGTGCTCGGCCTCATCGGGCGTCTCGGCCTCGACGCGCGCGACCGCCTCCGCGACGAGCGCCGCCTTCGTGTGGGCGTAGGCCTCGCGTGGGAACGCCCCCAGCCGGGCGGCGCGCCGGAGCACCGTCGGCTCGAACGCGTCCGCCGGCAGGAGCTCCTCGACGATGCCCAGGCCGAGGGCCTCGCGCGCCGGGTAGAGCGCGGCGCCGAGCAGCATCTCGCACGCGCGGGGGTGCGTCAGGCGGAGGCGGACGATCTCGAGCGCGATCTTCGGATACGACGCGCCGATCGCGACCTCGTTGAGCCCGATCTTGTAGTCGCCGTCGACGGCCAGGCGGTAGTCGCAGGCCAGCGCCAGCACGAGCCCGCCCGCGATCGCGTGCCCGTTCACCATCGCGACCGTCGGCTTCGGAAAGGTGAGCAGGCGCAGATGCGTGTCGCGGAAGAGCCCGTGGAAGAGCGGCCCGCTCACCGCGTCCCGGCGCGGCGCCGCGAGGTCGAAGCCGCCCGAGAAGAACCGGCCGGCGCCCGTCAGCACGACGGCCCGGACCGCGTCGTCCTCGCGCGCGGCGTCGAGCGCCGCGGCGAGGTCCGTGAGCAGCGCCTCGTTCTCGGCGTTCGCGGGTGGATGGTCGAGGACGAGCACGCGGACGCCGCCCTCGCGGTCGTCGACCCGGACGGTGTGCATGGCCGTCCTTTAGGTCGCCCTGCGCGTGCGCGTCAAATTCGCGTCGGCGTCGCCGCGGGCGGCGGGGACCCCGCCGCCCGTACGAGCGCCGCCGAGGGACGCGTCCGCGCTCGCTCCCCTACTCCGCCGGCGGGCCGATGCGGTCGCCGAGGGCGGTCGCGAGCTTCTCGAGCCGGGCGATGCGCTCCTCGAACCGCCCGACCTCCGCGGCGAGCCGAGCCCCGAGACGCTTCGCGACCCGCGCCTCGAGGCGCTCGAGGACGTGCCCGAGCCGCGGGGCGATCTCCTCGCGGAGCCCGCGGAGCGCCCGCTTGACGGCCTCGCGGCGCGCGGCGCCCTGGACCCGGCGGCCGAGCTTCGCGGCCACGGCGCCGCCCCGGCGGCGCCGGATGCGCTCGACGGCGCTCCGCAGCTCGTCCATACCCTGCCTTCGCTTCGTTGCTGCTGCCATGGTTCTCTCCTTTCGTCGTAGGTCTCAGAGACGAAGAACGGTCCACGCCCAGGTGATCGCACAGCCGACCGACACGAGGACCACGATGTCGCCGCGCCCGACCCGCCGCGTACGGATGGCGTCGTCGAGCGACATCGGCACGGCGGCGACCGACGCGGTGAACGGGTCGCCGAGCCGGTCGTAGAGCCGCCCGCACGGGATCCCGAGGCGGCGCGCGAGGACGTCGGCGACGCGGCGGGAGCCGGCGTTCGAGACGAAGAGGGCGACGTCGGAGAACGAGAGCCCGCAGCTCTCGAGCGCCTCGTCGACGCCCTCGCGCAGGCGCCGGAATCCCTCCCGCCGGAGCGCGCGGCGCGCCGGCCACGCGGCGCCCGCCGCCGCGCCGTCCCGGGACGGCGGCCGCCAGATGCTCGCATCGGTGTGGAGCCCGGCGCCGAGGACGCCGCGCATCTCGCGCGCCTCGGGGACGAGCAGCACGGCGCCCGCGCCGTCGGCGGCGTGGAGCGCCGCGTCCCCGCCGAAGGGCGGCGGGTCGAGCCCGGGCGGCACCGACTCGCCGGCCGCCACCAGGACGGCGCGGTACGTCCCCAGGCGGACGAAGTGATCGGCGACCGCGAGCCCGTAGAGGAAGCCGCTCGTTCCGCCGCGCACGTCGAAGGCGGGGATGCCGCCGCGGCCGAGCTTCGCGGCGAGAAGGCACGCCGTCCCCGGCGCGTCGTAGTCCGCCGCCTGCGTCGCCCACACGACGCAGTCGACGTCGGCCGAGCGCGACCCGGCGTCGCGCAGCGCGCGGCAGCTCGCGGCGAGCGCGAAGTCCGACGCCACCTCGCCGACGACCGGGGCGGGGTCGGCGGCGGCTTCGGGGAGATAGCTCCCGGTCCCGGCGATGCGCGCGAGCATCGGCCTAGCCCGACGCGACGGCCCGGACGGGCACGCCGCGCCGCGCGCGCGCGAAGTCCGGCGCGTCGAGCGCCGCGAGGGCCGGGTCGAGGACGCCGCGGCGCCGCCCGCTCGCGACGACCTGGCGGTACTGCGTCAGCACGAGCGGGAGAATGCCGACGGGCTTCGTCCGCAAGAGCCGCACGGCGCGCGGGACGATCCCCCGGTACTCGGCGCCGAGGGCCGCGAAGTCGCGCATGAGCGCCTCGATCACCGCGATTCCGCGCCCCGCCGCCTGCGCGTCCACGACCGCGTCCCTCCGCGGCGCGCGGTCGGGCAGCAGGCTCGCCATGCGCTCGAGGCGCGCGAGGAAGGCCGACGGCGCGTAGAGCTTGTTCACGAGCCAGCGCGCCCCCTCGACCAGCTCCTCGAGGCTCATGCAGACCGGCCGGAGATTGGTCGCGAAGTCGGGGACGAGCCGCGGGTCGATCAACCGTCCCGCCCGCGCCATGCGCGCGCGAAGCGGCGTCCCCTCCGGCGCGTTCAGGATCGCGAGCCCGACGGTCGCGATGCCGGCCCGCTGGAGGAACTCGTACTGCGTCCGGAAGATGTCCCGC
This sequence comes from Binatia bacterium, assembly GCA_035650655.1. Classification (GTDB taxonomy): domain Bacteria; phylum Desulfobacterota; class Binatia; order DP-6; family DP-6; genus DASRHG01. Next base: position 34,502 of record DASRHG010000058.1, read on the forward strand.
GTGTCGGAGTCGAAGCCGACGATCATCCCGGCCTGCACCGCCACGCCCGCCCGGTAGAACGCGTACACGTCGTCGACCAGATCGCGCTGGAGGTTCTGGTTCTTCCGCGCCTCGCGGAGCGCCGCGGGGTTCGGCGTCTCGATGCCGATGAAGGCGAGGGCGAGCCCCGCATCGGCGGCGAGGGCCAGGAGATCCGGGTCGCGCGCGACGTCGATCGAGACCTGCGTGAGGAGGGAGACGCGGTCCCGCTTCGTCGCGTTCCACGCCGCGATGGCGCGCACGATCGCCTCGGCCTTCCTGCGGTAGGCCGTGAAGTTGTCGTCGGCGAGGAAGACCATCCGGTAGCCGTGCCGGTAGACCTCCTCGAGCTCCTCGACCACGCGCGCCGGCGTCTTGTGGCGCTGCTTGCGGCCGAGGTACACGATCACGTCGCAGAACTCGCACTGGAACGGGCAGCCGCGGCTCGTCTGCACGACGCCGACGAGGTACGCGTCGTTCCGCAGCACGCCGTAGTCCGGGACGGGCGAGGCCATGAGGTCGACGGGGCCCGTCTCGCGGTACTCCGCGCGCCACGCGCCGGCGGCCAGATCCGCGAGGAACGCGGGCCACGTGCGCTCCGCCTCGCCGACGACGAGCACGTCGGCGTGCGGCCGGAACCAGTCGGGATCGAGGCTCACGAGCGGACCGCCCATGACGACGAGCCGGCCGCGACGGCGGAACTCGGCGGCGACCTCCGGCATCCGGAAGCGGTGGTTCGCGTATCCCGTGATGCAGACCGCGTCGCACGGCTCGTCGAAGTCGAGGGGCCCGAGCTGCTCGTCGCGCGTCGCGACCTCGACGCCGGGCGGCACCATCGCGGCGAGCGTCGGGAGCGCCAGGTTGGGCATGAGCGAGCGGCTCGCGTCCGTCGTGCCGTAGAAGGCGACCGCGGTCGCGGCCGTCGCCGCCGTGTCGCCCGGGTTCACGAGGAGGACCTTCATGCGTGGGCCGCCGGCAGGGAAAGCAAGCCCGGTGCCGCGGGCGTGCGCCGCGGCACCGGACGCGGCGAGCCGCGCACGGCGTCGGGCGCCACGTTTGTCGGCCCGCGCCTGGCCGGCCGCGGCCAGAACTGGCCGAGCGCGCCCGCCGAACCCCGCCGCGCCCGCGTACGCCCGAGGGCACGACGCTTGCTCTCCTCCGTCCGCCAGAAAGGAGACGCCATGACACCCGACCCGCACGCGCCCCGCGGCGTCGAGCCGATCGAGTTGCTCTCGCCCGCGAACCTCGACGTCCTCCCGGGCGGCACGCTCACCTGGGGGGTCCTCTCGACCGTCCTCGTCCCGCTCCTCGCCCGCATCCCGACCCTCTTCGCCGTCCGCACCCGCGCCCGCCGGCGCCGCCTGCGCGTCGCGGGCAACGCCTCCTGACGCGCGTCGCCGCCCCGCCGCGCCTCCCGGCGCGGCCGGCGCGGGCGCTCCACGCGACGCGGCGGTGAACTACGCTGCGAAGAGCGCGTCGGCGGCTTCGGCGAGCCGCGCGTCGGGGGACCGGTCGCGCACGGCGCGGACGACGGCGTGGCGCGCGGCGGCCGCCGTCACAGGAGGTCGCCGTTCATCAGCACGTAATCGAGCGGCGGCCCCCCGCCCCCGCGGACCATGTACTGGCTCGCGCGTGTCACGCGGAAGTCGAGCGTGAGCAGCGCGCGCAGGAGGAGATCGTGGCCGCCGTGCACGAGGGCGCGGAGCGCGAGGCCGCTCGCGCCGGGCTCGCTCGCGAGCGTCCCGACGAGGGCCACCAGGTCCCGACCGTCGTCCGCCGCCGCGGGCCCCACCCAGCCGATGCCGCCCTGGCCCACGCCGAGCGCGTAGCCGACGAGCCGCCCGTCGCGCTCGCCGACGAGCGCGCGGCCCCGCGCGAGGTAGAGGGCGAGCTGCGCCCCGCGCGGCGCCCCGAAGGCGCGGGCGTCGCGCGCGACGAGTGCGGGGACGTCGCCGGCGCCGGCCGGGCGGACGACGAGGCCGGGAGGGAGCGGCCATGGCGGGAGGGGCGGCGCGTCGGCGGCGCGCACCGCGCGCTCCATCCAGAGGAGCGGCGCGGCCACCCGAAAGCCGCGGCGGAGGTAGAAGCCGAGGGCGGTCGTGTTGAACGCGTCCTGCACGATCCGGAGGTGCGCGAGCCGGTGCGTGTCGAGCAGCCCGTGCGTGAGCGCGTTCCCGACGCGGCGGCCGATCCCCGAGCCCTGGAGCGCGGGCTCGACGACGAGCGGTCCGACGGTCGCGATCGGGCCGACGACGCGCACCCAGCCCGCGGCGACGATGACCCCGTCGAGCTCGGCGACGACGCCGCTCGCCGGGTCGGCGAGCTGGAGATAGCGGACGTAGGTGCGGGCGTCGGCCGCGGTGGCGAGGAGCCCGCGCTGGCCGTGCTCGCGGTCGACCCGCGCGAAGGCGCGGAAGACGACGTCCGCCGCGGCGTCGAGATCGGCGTCCTCGAGCCGCCGGAGGACGACGCCGTCCGCGCGGCCGGCCTCAGACGGCGACGCGGCGAGCGGCATCGTCCACCTCCGGGGGCGCGTCGGACGTCGCCGCGGGCGCCGGCCGCCGCGCGAGCCCGACGAGCGCGAGCGCGTTCGTCCGGAAGAAGGCCCGCCGCGCGGCGGCGTCGAGCCCGGCGCTCCGCGCGCGCCAGGTCGCGAGCGGGTCGGACGAGGACTCGGGATGCGGGTAGTCCGTGTAGGCCATGAGCGGCGCCGTCCCGAGGCGCGACACGAGCCAGTCGAGGTCCTCGGAGAACTCCGGCGTCACCCACACCTGCCGGCGGAAGACGTCGCTCGGCTTCTCGACGTCCGTCGCGAACTCGGAGAAGGGGCACGTGACCTTGTCGTCCATGTTGCGGAGCAGCCACGGCACCCACTCGGCGCCGACCTCCATGCACCCGACGCGGAGCCGCGGGAAGCGCGAGAGCGTCCCGCCGAGGACGAGGTCGGACAGCCCGAGGAGCGTCGGCAGGTTGTCGTGCGTGCGCGCGAAGTACGACTGCCGGCGGAGGTTGTTGCCCCAGTTGAGGATCGTCCGCTGGGGCGCGAGCACGTGCATGGTGAGCGCGAGGTCGTGGTCCTCGAGCGTCGCCCAGAGGCGGTCGAAGCACGGATGGCTCGGCTCCCGCCCCTTCACGGCGACCGTGCGGACGAGGACGGCCCGCGCTCCGCGTCGGGCGGCGCGGGCGGCCTCGGCGGCGGACGCGTCGGGATCGAGGAGCGAGAGGTGCGCGACGGCCCAGAGCCGGTCGGGCGCGGTCGCGCAGAACTCGGTGATCCACGTGTTGTAGGCGCGCATCGACGCGAGCGTGTACTCCGGGTCGTCGAGCACGTCCTCCTCCCACGACAGGCCGAGGGTCGGGAAGAGGAGCGCCGCCTCGATGCCCTGCCGATCGAGGATCGCGACGCGGTCCGAGGGGTCGATCGCGCCCTCGGCCGACGCTTCGGCGTAGTCCTGGTGGAGGAGCTGGTTCGTGAGCGCGCAGCGCTCCTGGCGCGTCATCTTCCGCATCACGTCGTGCTGGCCCGGGTAGAGCGGCGTGAGCGCGGGGAAGACGCGCGAGGGCCGGCCGCGCACGACGAAGCGGTTCATGCCGTCGGCCGTGCGCTCGACGCGGATCGCCTGGTCGCGGAAGCGCGGCTCCACGTACTCGCGCCAGAGGTTCGGCGGCTCGATGATGTGCGCGTCGATGTCGACGATCCCGTAGTCGCGTCCCGGCTCCATGACTCCTCCTATGCGGCCTCGAGGGCGCCCTCGAGGATGCGTATCGTTCCGTGGTCGCCGTCGACCTCGACGAGCGCGCCCTCCGCGAGCCGCCGCGTCGCGTCCGCGACGCCGACGACGCACGGCACGCCGAACTCGCGCGCGACGGTCGCGGCGTGCGCGAGCACGCTGCCCGTCTCCACCACGACGGCGGCCGCGAGGTAGAAGTACGGGGTCCACGCCGTGTCGGCGTAGGGCGCGACGAGGATCGCGCCCTCGGGGAAGTCGGTCTCCGCCTCGGGGTCGACGACGACGCGGACGCGCCCGCGCGCGACCCCGCCGCTCGCGGGCGTGCCGCCGAACGGCGCGTCGGGCGCGGCCGCGGGCGCCCGCGGCGGGGGCGCCGGCGGCGCGACCGGCTCGCCCGCGTCGTCGACGGTGCGCGGGACGGGGGCCGCGAGCCACGCGGCCCGCTCCGCACGCCGCGCGGCGATCGTGGCGCGGAGCGTCTCGGCGCTCGCCGTGCCCGCGATGCCCGACCCGATCTCCGCCAGCGTGAGGAAGAGCACCTCGTCCTCGGCGGGGCCGATGAGCCCCCGCTGGTGGAGACGGCGGCCGAGCTCGAGGCCCGTCATCCGCGTCCGGTAGCTCTGCGCGACGAGGAGGCACTTCGAGTTCTCGCGGATGCGGATCGCCTCGTGCGCGTGCCGCAGCACCCAGCGGAAGAGCGCGCGCCGGAGGGCGCGCGGCCGCCCGAGCCGGCGCTCGACGGCCGCCGCCGCCTCCGCGCGCTCGCGGGCGCGCGCCGCCCCGTCGTCGGGACGGGCCGGCGCCCGGACGAGCGTCCGAACGAGGCCCAGGACGAGCGCCGGCTGCTCCGCCCAGCGGCGCGCGAGCCCGCCGCCCTCCTGGAAGCCCCGGTGCCCCTGCGTCGCGAGGAAGCGCTCGAACCGTGCGAGGAAGTCCGCGGCCTCCGGCAGCTCGCGGAGCCGCGCGAGCCCGCCGGGCGCGTCGCCGCGGACGACCGCGGCGACCGCCGGCACCGCGCGCGCCGCGTCCGCGAGCTCGACGAGCCCGGTCGTGAGCTCCGTCGAGCGGAGGCCGCCGACGCCGCCGAGCAGCCGGAAGAAGAGCGTGCCGTCGTCGCCCGCCCAGCGCCGGACGATCCAACCGAGCGCCTCGACGAGGAGGTCGCCGACGATGCCGCCGTAGTTGTTGAGCACGGTGTTCGCGAAGAACGCGGGCGCGAAGGCGGGATCGGCGCCCTCCATGCCCCAGCGGACGAGGGCCTCGGCCGGGAGCGCGTCGAGCCGGTCGACCGGCGCGCGCGCCATCGCCGCCTCGAACGCCGCGAACGTCGCCTCGCTGCCCGCGACGATCGCCGCCATCCGCCGCGGGGCGCGGACCGCGAGCGCCGCGAGCCGCGGCACGCCGACGAGGACGCGCGCAAGGGCGCCGAGCGCGCGCCGCACGGGCCCCGCGCCCGGCCGGTCGTCCGTCGCGACCACGAGCGCGAGCGGCGAGACGCGGAACTCGCGCATGTACATGCGCCCGCGCACGAGTCGGAAGCACTCGCCCTCGGCGAACGGCGGCACGCGCCCGAGGAGCGCTTCGAGCGCGGCCCGCACGCCGCGGGTCGTGCGCGCGGCCCAGTCGTGGCCGGCGAGCGGGTAGACGGGCTCGGGGTTGATCTCGTCGATCCGGGCGAGGAGCTTCCAGCGTGCCATCGCCGTCGCCTCCCTCACGCGGCGCTCGCCGCCGGCCGGATCATGCCCGTCGCGCGCCCGGCGGCGACGATCGCGTCCACGGCGTTCGCGAGCAGCGCTTCGCTCAGGTCGGCGCGGAGCCGGAAGCGGATGCGCACGTCCTCGCGCGGCACGACGGGCGGCAGCACGGGGAGCGCCCAGATCCGCGCCGCGCGGAGCGCGCGCGTCGTCTGGAAGACGATCATCGCGGCGGAGTCGTCCCCCGGCGGGACGAAGATCGGCGTGATCGGATGGCGCGAGGCGCGGAGGTCGCAGCCGGCCGCGCGGAGCGCGGCCTGGAAGCGCCGCGTGAGCGCCCAGAGGCGCGCAATCCGCTCCGGCTCGGCGGCGAGCACGTCGAGCGCCGCCACCGCCGCGCCGACGAGGGGCGGCGCGATCGCGGTCGTGAAGATGTAGCCGTGGCTCGTGTGCTGGAGATGGTCGATCAGCTGCGCGTTCCCGGCGACGAAGCCGCCCTGCCCGCCGAGCGCCTTGCTGAGCGTGCCGAACACGACCGCGACGCGCTCGCTGAGCCCCTGCTCGACGACCGCGCCGCCGCCGTCCGGCGCGCAGATGCCGAAGGAGTGCGCCTCGTCCACCATCACCATCGCGCCGTGGCGCTCGGCGACCTCGCACACGCGGCGGAGGTCGGGCCCGTCGCCGTCCATGCTGTAGAACGACTCGACGACGACGAGCCGCCGCCCGGTCGCGGTCGCGAGCCGGCGGTCCAGGTGGTCGAGGTCGTTGTGGTGGAAGAGCCGGATCGCGGCGCCGGCCATCGTGCACGCGTCGACGATCGACGCGTGGTCGGCGCGGTCGAGCAGCACCGTATCGCCCCGGCCGACGAGCGCGGTGATGACGCCGACGTTGCCCTGGTACCCCGACGGGAAGACGATCGCGCGCTCCTGGCGCGTGAGCGCCGCGAGCCGCTCCTCGAGGACGCCGTGGAGGGGGGTGAGCCCGCCATAGAGCGCGCTCCCCGACGAGCCGACGCCGTAGCGGCGCGTCGCCTCGGCCGCGCCCTCGATGACGCGCGGGTCGCGCGCGAGCGCCAGGTAGTCGTTCGAGCCGAAGTTGAGGAGCCGCTCGCCGCCGACCTCGATCCACGGGCCCGGCCCGACCACCGCGTGCTCGAGGTACGGATAGCTGCCCATGCGGCGGAGCTCCGCGAGCACGTCGAGGAACGGCTTCCACGCGGCGTGGAAGGCGTCGAAGCCGGAGGGCGTCGGGGCGGCGGGGGTGGGCGCGAGCATGGCGATCCTCCTACGAGACGACCTGGATGCGCGGGCGCGGCGCGCTCGCGGTGACGTTCCCCTTCTCGAGCGCGACCCAGCGGTCGGCGCGGTCGCGCGCCTTCGGGTCGTGCGTCACCATGACGATCGTCTTTCCGTGCTCGTGCGCGAGCCGCGCGAGGAGGTCGAGGACGGCGGCGCCCGACTCGGCGTCGAGGTCCCCCGTCGGCTCGTCGGCGATGACGATCACCGGGTCGGTGACGATCGCGCGCGCGATCGCGACGCGCTGCTGCTGGCCGCCCGAGAGCTCGCTCGGGAAGTGGTGGGCGCGCTCGGCGAGCCCGACGAGCCGGAGCGCGCGCTCGGCGCGCGCGCGGCGGTCCGGGGGCGGCAGGCGGCGGAGGAGGAGCGGCAGCTCGACGTTCTCGACGGCGCGCAGCACCGGGATCAGGTGATAGAACTGGAAGAGGATCCCGACCCGGCTCCCGCGCCAGCGCGTGAGGGCGTCCTCGCTGCCCACGTCGATGCGCGTGCCGGCGACCCACACCTCGCCCTTCGTCGGGCGGTCGAGGCCCGCGAGGAGGTTGAGCAGGGTCGACTTTCCGGACCCCGACGGGCCGACGATCGCCACGAACTCGCCTGCCGCGATCGTCAGGTCGACGCCGCGCAGCACGGGCACCGGCACGGGCCCCGGGTACGTCCGCCAGACGTCGCGCAGCTGGATGATCGGCTCACGTGGCATGGGACAGGACCTCCGCCACCGCGACGCGGGAGGCGCGCACGGCGGGCACGAGCCCCGCGATCGACGCGAGGCTCAGGGTGACGAGCGTCACGACCGCGACCTCGCCGGGCCCGACGGCGACCGCGATCGTGACCGTCCGGAAGCCGGGCGTCAGCTGCGTCACCGGGACGAACGCGAGCCCGAGCGCCCCGACCGCCCCGACCGCCGCGCCGGCGAGGCCGAGGAGGGTGATCTGGAGGAGCGTCGCCGCGAAGAGCGCGTGCCGCGCGAAGCCGAGGGCGCGGAGCGTCGCGAGCTCCGCGCGGCGCGCCTCGACGAACAGGCGCATCGTGTTCGCGCTGCCGAAGAGGACGCCGAGCCCGAGCGTCGCACCGAAGACGAGCGCCAGGAGCGCGAAGAGGCGCGCCTGGTGCGCCTGGCTCTTGAAGTAGTCGACCTCGGACCGCACGTCGAGCTCGGCGAGCCGCGGGTCGGCGCGGAGCGTCGCCAGGGCCGCGTCGACGGTCGTGCCGCGGACGACGAGCCCGGAGAGGAGCCCCTCGTTCCCCGTGTCGCGCTGGAGCCCGCGGAGCGCCGCCCACGCCTCCGCCTCGTAGAGCGGGGAGGCCGCGAAGCGGCCGACGACCCGGTACGGCGTGCCGTCGACCGCGAGCGTCCCGCCGACGTCGAGGCCCGTCGCCTTCGCCACCGCGTCGCCGAGTGCGACCTCGCGGTCGTGGGTCGGGAGCGCGCCGGCGAGCCAGCGCACGCGCCGCACCGCCTCGGCGGCCGGCCCGACGCCGCGGACCGGCACGGACGTGGTGCCGTCGGGCGCGGTCGCGAGATCCCCGAAGACGAGCTCCGGCGAGACGACCGTCCCCGGCAGCGCCGCGAGCGCGTCCGCGGCGGCGGCGGGCACGCGGCTGTGCTCCAGCATGCCGACGGCGCGTTCGAGGACGATCAGGTTCGCCGGGTCGGCGGCGCTCCGCATGAACCCGCGCATGCCGCGGAGGAGCCCCAGGCACCCGAGCAGCATGAGCGCCTCCGCGGCGAACACGGCGACGCAGAGGAGCGCCGTCCCGCGGCGGCGGACGAGGCTCCGCACGGCGTAGCGGACGGGTACCGGCGAGGTCACGACCGGCTCCACCGCGCGATCGCCACCGAGGCGGGCGTCGCGAGCGTCCCGCGGAGCGGGACGGCGGCACCCGCGAGCGCGATCGCGACCGCCGTCCCGAGCCCGGCGAGATAGCTCGCGAGCGTGGGGCGGAAGAGCGAGGCGACGCCGAGGTCGACGACGAGACCGTGACGCGCGACGAGCGCGAAGACGCCGAGCCCGAGGGCCGCGCTCCCGGCGGCGAGGAGGAGCGGCTCGGCGAGGAGCACGGCGCCGATCCAGCGGCGGTCGAAGCCGAGCGCCTTCAAGATCGGCACGAGCCGCGCGCGCTCGCGCAGCACGAGCGCCACGTTGCTGCCCGCGATGAGGCCGGTCGCGAGCAGCACGACGACGATGCCCGCGAGCACGAGCGGGCGGACGGAGTTCGCGTCCTGGAAGCGCTGGATCATCGCCCCGCCCGTGCCCGTCCGCGTCGGCGCGCCGGAGCTCCGCAGGCGCGCGTCGATCGCGGCGGCGACGGCGTTCTCCGCCCCCGGCCGGGTCCGCACGAGGACGAAGTTCATCTCGGCCGTCCCGCGGCGCCGCCAGAGATAGTCGAGGTGCGCGACGACGTTCCGCGCGAGGAGCCCGTCCTCGATCGTGCCGACGATCCGGAGCGGGAGAACGTCCGCGCCGAGGAGCGTCACGCGGACCACGTCGCCGGCGCGCCAGCCGTTCGCCCCCGCGGCGAGCGCGCCGACGAGCGCGCCGTCCGGCGTCCGCTCGAAGGCGGCGAGCGCCTCCGGCGCCGCGGCCGAGGAGAACGTGTCGAGGAGGAGCCCGGCGCCGTCCCGCCCGACGAAGTGGATGACGAACGCGGCCCGGAGATCGCGCGCCGTCGCGTACCGCGCGCGGAGGCCGCGCACCTCGACGACGTCGGGGAGCGCGCGGACGACGTCCACGTGCGTCGCGGGGAGTGCGCGGGCGAAGCCGCGCTGCGACTGCACGAAGAGCGTCGCCATCGCGGCCGGCGCGGTCGCGGCGGCGTCGAGCACCTGGACGACGGTCGCGGCGCCCGTCAGGAAGACGGTGCAGACGAAGAGGACGAGCCCGGTGAGGAGCGTCCGGAGCCAGTCCGACGCGAGGTGGCGCCAGACGAGGCGGCCCGGTCCGGTGGCGCCGGTGCCCGTCACCACAGGCTCTCCCCGCCGTCGGCGACGATCACCTGCCCCGTGATCCAGCGCGCCTCGGGGCGCACGAGGAGCCGGACGACGTCGGCGATGTCGCCCGGCTCGGCGACGCGGCCCATCGGGACCCGCTGCTCCACCCACGCGCGCAGCTCGCCGTGGTTCGGGAACGCGCGCACGGCGTCGGTGTCGACCCAGCCCGCGCAGAGCGCGTTGACGCGCACGCCGCGCGGCGCGAGCTCGGCCGCGAGGTACCGCGTGAGCGACTCGAGCGCCGCCTTCGACACGCCGACGGCTCCGTAGTTCGGCAGCACGCGCCGCCCGCCGTGGCTCGTGAGGCTCACGACGACCCCGCCCGACGCCGCGAGGAGGTCCGCGAGCCCGCGGGCGAGCTCGAGGAGCGCCTGCACGTTGATCGACATCGTGAGCTGCCACTGGTTCGGCCGCACCTGGAGGACGGGCTTGAAGGTGCCGAGCGCCGCGTTGTGCACGAGGACGTCGAGCCGGTTCGCCGCGCGCGCGGCCTCGACGAGCGCCGCGAGCCCGACCGGGCTCCCCACGTTCGCGCGGACGAGCGTGCACGCGCCGCCCGCCGCCGTGATCTCCGCCGCGAGCGAGCGGGCCGCGTCCTCGCTCCGGGCCCAGTTCGCGAGCACCCGGTAGCCGTCGGCCGCGAGCGCCCGCGCGATCGCGCGGCCGATGCCGCGCGACGCGCCGGTCACGAGCGCCGTGCGCGGCGCGCTAGACGGCGACGGCGTCGGGCACGAGCCGGTCGCGCAGACGGCCGTAGCTGACATCGATGACCTCCTCGTACAGTCGGTGGGCCTCTCGCAGCCCCGCGTCCACCGCGTCGGCGTGCCCCGCGCGCGCGAGGCCCTCGAGCGCGCGCGCGAGATAGCTCACGTGGAAATCCTCGTCGTGCATCTGGCGGACGAGGAGCGCGCGGGTGCGCTCGTCGCGCGTGAGGCGCCGGACGAGCGGCGCGTAGTTCTCCCGCGCCCGCACCTCGATCGTGAAGCCCATGCAGAAGTGCGCGAGGAGGTCCCGGAAGTCGAGCCGCGGCTCGGTGGCGGCGAAGTACGCGATTTCCGTTCCCGTCTGCCGGCGGAAGATCGACGCGAGCAGCTCGTCGCCGCGCGGCGGCCGCCCGACGCGCCCCCCCAGCTCGCGCGCGCGCTGCCAGAGCAGGTCCGCGTGCCGGAGCTCGTCCGCGAGGTGCCGGCTCGTCTGGACGACGAGGTCCGGGGTCGCCGTCGCCCAGAGCGCGCGGAGCGTCGGCATGAGCGCGAGCGACCCGTCGAGCTCCTCGTTCGCGTAGAACGCGAGGAGCCCGGCGAGCGTGTCGGGGCGGGCGACGACGGCGGCGTAGAGGTCGTCGAACGCGGCCGTGTGGCGGCCGTGCCCGCTCACGAGCATCTGGAGCGCCTGCCGGGGCTCATCCATGCTGCGCCTCCCCGGGCTCGCCGCCGCCCTCGAGGACGCGGAGGTACGCGACCTCGGCGCGGTCGTACGACGCGAGCGCCGCGGCGAGCTTCCGGTCGACCTCCTCGCCGCGCCCCCGCTCGCGCCAGCGCCGCAGCTCGCGCTCGATGTAGGCGATGTGGAAGTCCTCGTCCGCGAGGATCGCCTCGCAGCGCGCGACGAGCGTCGTCGGCGAGCGGCGGGCGGCGGCGACCAGGGCGCGCAGGCGCTCGACGGCGCGGATCTCGAGCACCCAGCTGATCGTCAGGTGCGTGAGCACGTCGCCGATCCCGAGCCGCGGCGCGCTCGCGATCCACACCCGCTGCGGCAGGTGGTAGAGGTCCGCGAACATCGCGTCGAGGATCGACGTCTCGGGCCCGCTCCACGCCGGGCGCCCGCCCAGCTCGGCGATCACCGCCGCGAAGTGCCCGGCGTGGCGGATCTCGTCGCAGCAGTGGCGCGTCGTCGTGAGCACGAAGTGCGGCGCCGCCTCGTCGGGGAGCGTCGTGAGAATCGTCGCGAGGCCGATCGCGCCCTCCATCTCCTCCTTCACGTAGAGGCGCAGCAGGCGCTCGAGGAGCGCCGGGTGCGCGACGAGCGGCGCGTAGAAGGCGGGGTCCGTCGCGCGGGTCACGCGGCCGCCTCGCGTGCGAGGCCGAGGAGCGTCTCGCGCTGTGCCCGGCACGCGCGCCGCTGCGCCCGGGCGAACTCGCGGACGCGCTCGTCCGCCGCCCCGTCGCCGAGCACCGCGAAGGCGCGCGCGCCCGCCTCCTCCGACTCCGCGAACAGCCGCAGGAGGAGCGCCAGCCGCGCGGGGTCGAGCGGCGTCCGCCGCCCGAGGAACACGCGCAGGTCGCCGCCCGTCTCCTCGCGGAAGCGCCGGCGGAGCGTCGAGTCGGCCGCCGCCGGCATCCGATACGGGAGGCGGAGGCGGCGCATGAAGCGGACGACCGCGTGCGCGCGGAGCCCGCGCGCGTGGCAGTACGCGACGGTGCCCAGGCGGACTGGCGTCGGCTGGTCGGCGAGCCGCGGGAACATCGACGCGAGCGCGACGACGCAGTCGAGGTCCTCCCGGGCGACGGCGTTCAGCACGGCCCCGACGTCCGGGCCGTCCGCCGGCGCGGCGGCGC
>DASRHG010000059.1:0-24259 GCA_035650655.1 Binatia bacterium
AGGTCCTCGATGTTCGAGATCTCGGTCCACGTGAAGCAGTCGTGGACCTCGGCGAAGTCGACGTCCTCGGGTCGGATGCCGGCCATCGCGTACGCCTGGCGCGCCGCGGCCTGCGTCGAGCGGAAGCCGAGGTAGTCGAACGTCGGGTCGAAGTAGGGGCGGCCCGTCGCGACCGCGAGCCCCGCGCCCTTCACCAGGACCGCCGGCTTGCGGAAGCGCGGGGCGAGGTCGGCCCGGCAGACGATCGCCGCCGCGGCGCCGTCGGTGGTCGGGCAGCAGTCGAAGAGCCCGAACGGCCACGCGATGATGGGCGCCTTCAGCACCTGCTCCGCCGTCACCTCCATCCGGAGATGGGCCTTCTCGTTGAGCGCGCCGTTCCGGTGGTTCTTCACGGCCACCTTCGCGAGCGTCTCGCGCCCGAGCCCGAACGTGTGCATGTAGCGGTTCGCCGCGAGCGCGAAGAGCCCGGGCGCCGTGTTGCCTTTCGCGAGCAGCGGGTGCCCGAGGCGCGGGAGGCCGCGCCCGCCGCGGTCCTTCAGCTTCTCCGCGCCGAGCACGAGGACGACGTCGTAGAGGCCCGCCGCGACCGCCATGCACGCGTTCCGGAAGGCGTCGGTGCCGGTCGCGCAGTAGTTCTCGATCCGCGTGATCGGCCGGTCGTAGAGCCGGAGCGCGTCCGCGAGCGACGTCGCCGACTTCCCGCCGCCCGGCCCCGGGAGGTACGTGCCGAGGTACGCCGCCTGGATCTCCGCCGGGTCGATGCCGGCGTCCGCGTACGCCTCGAACGCGGCGTCGCAGATGAGCTCTTCGTAGCCGCGCTCGAAGCGGTCGCCGAACTTCGTGCACCCGACGCCGACGACTGCCACCTGGTCCTTCATGCGGGCCGCGCCTTCCAGAAGTAGTTGCGGTTCCCGTCCGCCGACACGTGGAGGAGCCGGAACGTGAGCTCGACGGGCGTCCCCACCTTCACCTCGCCGTCGGCCGCGTCCGTCACCTGGAGGTAGAGGCGTCCGCCGCCGTCGAGGTCGACCACGGCCATCGGCATCGGGTGCTCGAGCGACGGCGCCAGGTTGTCGATCGTGAACGTGAAGACGGTCCCGCGCTTCGCGAGCTTCCGTTCGGCCATCCGGTCCTGGGCGCGGCAGCCGAGGCAGACGCGCGCCTGCGGGTACTGGACGAGCCCGCACGCCTCGCAGCGGCTGCCGTAGAGGCGGACGTCCTGCCGCAGCTCCTTCCACTCCGTGATGCTCGTCACCGTGTCGACCACCGGCTCGGCGGGGAGGAGCGCCCGGGCGCGGAGATAGCGGCCGTACGACGGGAGGGCGAGCCCGCGTGCGAGGAGGTCGGCGAGCGGCCGCGGCCGCGCCGCGGGGAGGTGTTCCGTCGCGCGGAGGACGACGGCGTCGGCCCCCTCGCCCCACGCCGCGACGACGAGGAAGTCGCCCGGGGCGGCCGTCTCGAGCGCGCGCGCGAGGAGGACGAGCGGCTCCGGCGTGCCGAGGATGCCGGCGTCGGGAACGAGCGACGCGACGAGCTGCCGCGCGGGGTCGCAGCCGAGCTTCTTCGCGACGTCGGCCGCGGCGCGCGCGTCGGGCGCGGCGAGCGCGAGCTTCGCGACCTTGGCCGGCGGCAGCTCGGCCTTCCGGAGCGCCAGCTGGACCGCCTCGGCGACGTCGCGCGCGTAGCCGTGGGTGACGCCGAAGCGGAGCTCGCTCGCCTGCACCGTGCGCTGCTCGGCCGTCCGCCAGAGGCAGGTGAACTCCTCCGCGACCGACGCCGTCGCGACCAGCTCGGCGACCGGTGCGCGGCGCCCGACGGCGACCGCCGCCGCGCCGTCGCCGAGGAGCGCCTCCAGCTCCGACTCCGGCTCGGCGAGGCGGGCGTCGGCCGCCACGACGAGCGCGGTCGCCGCGCTCCCCGCGCGGACCGCGTCGAGCGCCGCCCGGAACGCCGCGAGCCCGGCCCGGACGGAGCCCGCGAAGTCGCCGACCGCGACCGTCCGCGGCAGGTCGACCGCCGTCGCGACCAGGCTCGCCATCTGCTTCTCGCCGAACGGGGAGGTCGTGCTCGCGAAGTGGAGGGTGTCGACGCCGGCCGGGTCCGCGTCCCCCAGGCATTCGAGGGCCGCGTCGACGGCCATCGTGAGGGCGTCCTCGTCGAGGCCGGCGACGGTCCGCGTGCCGGCCGGCACGCGGCCGCCCCACGCCTGGGCGATGAGCCCGCGGTCGAGGCGGCGGCGGGGGAAGTACGTGCCGATGCGCGTGATGCCGACCATGCCGGGGCGCCACCTTAATATAGGGGGCCGCCGGCAGGCCAGTGGCCGGCGTGCCGTCGGCGCATGCATCGCGCCGGGCGCTTTCGCGCCGGGACCTCGACCGGCATACTCGGGCGCATGACGACCGACGTGCACGTTCGCCGCGCGTGCTCGCGCGCGGCCCTCGTGGGACTCCTCGTCGCGGCGCACGCCGCGGGCGCTGGGGGGCTCCCCGCGCGAGCCTTCGACTACGCCCTGTTCGGCTTCGACGACGTCACCCTCGGGAGCGGCGCGCAGGTGGACGCCGGCGACGTCGGCTGCAACCTCCCGCTCGGCCGCGTCTGGCTCCAGCAGCGGGCGCGCGTCGCCGGCGCGGTCGCGGGCGATACGGTGCGGCTCGGCCGGAACGCCCGCGCCGGCGGCGTCTGGTGCCGCGTGCTGGAGGGGGCGACGAGCCCCGCGTGCGGCGCCGTCACGCTGCCGCTCCTCGCCGACCTCCCGCTCGTGCAGGTCGTGCCCGGCGGGGTCGACGTCAAGCTGCCGCGCAAGTCGCTCCAGTCCGGGCTTCCGTCCGGCGCGTACCGCCGCATCGTCGTCGGCAGCCGGAGCCGGCTCTCGCTCGCCGGCGGCACGTACGCCGTGTCGTCGCTCGAGGTGCGGCGCAACGGCCAGCTCCTGTGCGAGTCCCCGTGCGTCATCAACGTCGACGACCACGTGCGGCTCGAGCAGTCGACGCGGCTCGCCGGCGTCGCCCCGCTCGACGCGACGGCGGTCCAGGTGAACGTCGAGGGCGGCTTCATCCATCGGGCGGCCTTCCGGGCGGATCAGCGCAGCGTCGTCGAGGGCAGCGTCTACGCGCCCGAGGGCCTGATCCGCCTCGGCGTGAACGGCCGGTTCCGGGGCGCGTTCGTCGGGAAGTCGATCGAGGTCTTGCAGCGCGCGCACGTCGTCTCGGTGCCGCGGCCGTAGGCGGGACGGATGGCGGCGAACGTCCGCATCGGCGAGGTCGTGCTCGGCGACCGGCCGCGGATCGTCGCCGCCGGCGGCGAGGCGGAGCTTCCCGCGCTCGTCGCGGCCGAGGGCGCGGATCTGGTCGAGCTGCGGGCGGACCTGTTCGACGCGCCGACGCCCGAGGGCGTCGTGGCGGCGCTCGGGCGGCTCCGCGGCGGCGGCCGCCCCGTGATCCTCACCGTCCGCGCCGAGGCGGAGGGCGGCCGGCCGATGGACGAGGCGCGGCGCCGCGCGATCTACCTGGCCGGCCTTCCCGCCGCGGACGCGGTCGACGTCGAGATCGCGGCCGCGGCGCTCGTCGCCGAGGTCGTCCCCGCCGCGCACGCCGCCGGGAAGACCGTGCTCCTCTCCGCGCATGCGCTCGACGCGACGCCGCCGAACGACGCCCTCCTGTCGCTGGTCGACCGCGCCGAGGCGGCGGGCGCCGACGTGACGAAGCTCGCCGCCCACGCGCGCGACCGGGAGGACGTCCGCCGGCTCCTCGAGGTGACCCTCGCCGCCCGGCGGCGGAACGTCGTCGTGATCGCGATGGGCGCCGCGGGCACGCTCTCGCGCGTCCTCTTCCCCGCCGCCGGCTCGCTCCTCACGTACGCCTCGGTCGGCCGGCCGACGGCGCCGGGCCAGATACCCGCAGCGGAGCTGGCGGCGCTCCTCCGCCGGCTCTACGGGTAGCGCTACGACGTAGCAGTTCTGAGCAGCCTAGGCTGCTTGCTTGACCGCGAGCAGGGTTCTGCTCCATCCATTGCCGACGCTGTCCGCCCTCGGGTGAGAGGGAGTCGTGAAATGGACGACGTCCGGCGTGCCCCCGTGCTGGTGAGGTGACGAACCTCGAACTCGACAACCAGCTGGTGGAGACGCTCGACGTTCGCGCCTGCTTCGGCAATGTGGCGGCGACCGATCCGGACTACCAGTACGATCCGGGAAGTGATCGGTGGTTCTCGACCGTCATCAACGGCGCCGGGACCGGGACTGACCTCGCGATTGGTCTGGGGTCGCAGCCGGAAAACTACTACGCGTGCTATACCTTCGGCAACTCGTTTTGGGATGGTCGCGCGCCGTTGATCGACCAACCGAGATTGACAGTGACCGGCAATAAGATCGCCATAGCCGGCGATCCAGTATTTCCCTAGTGCGGCGTGACATCAGCGGCGACGGGGCGGTCTTCCTCGTCGGTTCATCCCGCGGGCGCCGGGAGCCATGTCTTCGCGAACCCGTGCACAATGCCGCTCCCGGGCAGGTCCCATTCTACCCGGAGAGTGCCGGCCAGACGATTCGCATGGACTACTGCGACGCCGCTACCGCACCGGACCAGAATACGCTCTTTTTCGCGTTGAACCATTCGGGGAGCAATTGCATGACGACGCGGGTCATCCCCGTGATCGTCTTCAACACTTCAATCCCGTGCACCGCATGGCCTCAGGCCGCGTGGTCGGGAATGATGGGTACGCATGCAATTGCGTGTCGGCTCGAGACCGCCGTCACGGAAGAGGAAGTTCCAATCGCTGGGCTTGCTGGCCGGTGCCGAATTCAGCATTTCGGCCACCGTCGCATCCTCCGAGTGACGTTGGTGCGCTCGGGTTACGGTCTGATCTGCCGTCGGCTACCGCGGCGCAGTACGGCCGTCGTTCTGCCGTCGCCGTCGCCGCCCCCGCTGCCCAAGACGTGCTGCGATCTGGTCCTGCTCCCCGTCCCGTTCGACCTGACTCACGCGCCGATGAAGCTCGAAGGCACGTACCGCTGTCCGAAGGAGACGGGTGCTCTCTCTGACGGCGGCGGAGCCGGGATGATCGCGCTCGACGCGACGCCGCCGAACGACGCCTTGATCGTGCCGTAGGCGAACCCTACTCCTCCACGCCCGGCGCGCGGCGCGCGGCCTTCGTCGCGCTCCGCGCGCGCTTCTCGGCAAGACGCTTCGCTTCCGCCCGCCGCGAGCGGCGGCGCTTCTGGCGGCGGATCCGCGCCCGCTCGCGCGCCGCAGCCTCGGCGACGCCGCGGATCAGCGCCTCGAGCTTGTCGACGAGCATCCGGCGCGCGAAGAAGCGGTTCACCGCCTGCGACCGCTCCTGCTGGCAGCGGACGACGAGCCCCGTCGGCCGGTGACGCAGGACGACGCAGGTCGCCACCTTGTTCACGTTCTGCCCGCCGGGGCCGCGCGCGCGGACGAACGACTCCTCGAGGTCCCCGGGGCGCACGCCGAGCGCCGCCAGGCGGCGCTCGAGCGCGTGCACCTTCTCCGGGGACACCGGGGACACGCGGTCAGGCCTTCGCGCTCGGACGCTCGCGGAAGCCGGCGTGCCACGCCGCGAGGTTCTTCGCCTCGGGGGCGAGCTGGCCGAGCGGGATGCCGGCGAACTCCGCGAAGTCGTACGCCGCCCAGAGCGTGCAGTCGGCGATCGTCGGCCGCGGGCCGGCGACGAACGGACCCTTGCCGACCGTCGCGTCGAGGAGCTTGAGCGACCGCCCGAGCGCCGCCTTCGCGTTCTCGGCGGCGTCCGGCGACTGCTTCGGCACCCGCTGGGCCATGAACGGGTGCGTGTTCTGGAAGTACGTCGCGACCGGGTAGAGGACGCCGAGCTCCGCGACGCGCTCGAGCGACCGCACGCGCGCGCGCTCGAGCGGCGTCGTTCCGATCATGGGCGGCGACGGGTTCAGCTCCTCGAGGTACTGGATGATCGCGAGCGACTCGGGGAGGCACGTGCCGTCGTCCAGCTCGAGCACGGGGAGGCCGCCCGCGGGGTTCTTCGCCAGGAACTCCCGCGTGCGGTTCTCGCCCGTCACGATGTTCACCGGGACGAGCGGAATCTGGAGGCCCTTCTCCGCCAGGTAGATCCGCACCTTCTTCGGATTCGGCGCACCGACGAAATCGTAGATCTTCATGTACGGCCCTCCTCGACCGACGCGCGTAGCCGCGCCGCGCAGCCGACGCAACCGGGGTTCAGTTTGCGCGACGACGACGGACCCGGGACCACGGGGGAGTCCTCGCGGAGGCGAGCGCACCACCGACACGACGCTCAATGCCGCATCGAAGGACGTGGTGGTGCACCTCGTCGTCTCCGCGAGGACTCCCCCGTGGTCCCGCACGAGGTCGTACGACCCGCCAACTGCCCCACTACCGGGTGGCGTCCGCGCTTGACAGGAGCGCGCGCTTCGCGGCATATGCCCGCATCGTGACCGCTCTCCGCGCGACCGTCTGTTGCTGCTGTCCTCGCCCCACGGCCTCTCGCGCCGGCGGTCGCCATGCGTTCTGCGCCATGACTTCCTGAAACACCCAACGCGTCTCGATCGAAAGGCCCGGGAGGCTTCCGCCCCCGGGCTTTTTTTCGTCCCGGGGGCCGCCCGCGAAAGAGGAGTGACCCCGATGACGAACCGACAGCAGACGAAGACGACGATCGCCGCGGCCCTCGCCGCCGCGGCCGCCCTGGTGAGCGGACCCGCCCGCGCGGCGGAGCCGGTCCGGCTCCTCAACGTCTCCTACGACCCGACGCGCGAGCTGTGGCGGGACCTGAACGCGCAGTTCGTGAAGGCCTACCGGGAGAAGACGGGGGTCACCGTCGACGTGAAGCAGTCGCACGGCGGCTCGAGCGCGCAGGCCCGGGCCGTCGTCGACGGCCTCGAGGCCGACGTCGTGACGCTCGCGCTTCTCCCCGACACCGCAGCCATCGAGAAGGCCGGCCTCATCGAGCCCGGCTGGCAGGCGAAGCTGCCGAACGGCTCCGTTCCCTACCGCTCGACGATCGTCTTCGTCGTCCGCACGGGGAACCCGAAGGGCATCCAGGACTGGCCGGACCTGGTGAAGCCGGGCGTCCAGGTCATCACGCCGAGCCCGAAGACGTCGGGGAACGGGAAGCTCTCCTTCCTCGCGGCGTGGGGGCAGGTCGTCACGCGCGGCGGCTCCGAGCCCCAGGCGCGCGAGTACGTGACGAAGCTCTACGAGCAGGTGCCGGTCCTCGACTCCGGCGCGCGCGGCTCGACGACGACGTTCGCGCAGAAGAAGATCGGCGACGTTCACCTCACCTGGGAGAACGAGGCGTACCTCGAGGTCGCGGAGGCGGGCGGCGGGCTCGAGATCGTCTACCCGCCGACGAGCATCCTCGCCGAGCCGCCGGTGGCGGTCGTGTCGGCGAACGCGACGCGGCACCACACCGAGGACGCGGCGCAGGCGTACCTCGAGTTCCTCTGGACCGACGCCGCGCAGGAGACGATCGCGAAGCACCATTACCGCCCCGTCGACGCGGCCGTGCTCGCCCGCCACGCGAAGGAGCTGCGGGACCTGAAGCTCTTCCCCGTGACCGCGGTCGCGAAGGACTGGGACGACGCCTTCGAGAAGTTCTTCGGCGAGGGCAAGGTCTTCGACGGCATCTACGCGCGCTGAGGGAACGATGCTCGACGTCGATCGACGCATCCTGCCCGGGTTCCGCCTGAGCCTCGGCTTCACGCTCACGTATCTCGGAATCCTCGTGCTCGTCCCGCTCGCCGCGTGCGTCGTGAAGGCGGCGAGCGTGCCGGTCGACCGGCTCTGGGCCGCGGTGTGGACGGAACGGGCGCTCGCCGCGTACCGGCTCACGTTCGGCGCGTCGGCGGCGGCCGCCGGGGTGAACGTGGTCCTCGGCGTGCTCGTGGCCTGGGTGCTCGTGCGCTACGAGTTCCCGGGGCGGCGGCTCGTCGACTCGCTCGTCGATCTGCCGTTCGCCCTCCCGACGGCGGTCGCGGGGCTCGTCTACTCGAACCTCTACGTCGAGCACGGCTGGCTCGGCCGCTTCCTCGTGCCGCTCGGCGTCCACGGCGCCTACTCGCGGACGGCGATCGTGCTCGTGCTCGTCTTCACCGGCTTTCCGTTCGTCGTGCGGACGCTCGAGCCGGTGCTCGCGCAGATGGACCCCGACGTCGAGGAGGCCGCGGCGTGCCTCGGCGCGACGCGGTGGCAGACGGTCGCCCGCGTCCTTGTGCCGCCGCTCGTGCCCGCCGCGATCACGGGCTTCGCGCTCGCCTTCGCGCGCGCGCTCGGCGAGTACGGCTCGGTCGTCTTCGTCTCCGGGAACATGCCGTTCCGGACCGAGATCGCGCCCGTGCTGATCGTCGCGCGGCTCGAGGAGTTCGCCTACGGCGAGGCGACGGCGATCGCGGTCGTGCTGCTCCTCTTCTCGTTGGCGACGCTCGTCGCGATCGACCTCCTCGAGCGCTGGAGCAAGCGGATCCATGCGTGATCGCGAAGACCCTCCCGTCGTCAAGTGGACGCTCGTCGCCGCCGCCGTCGGCGTCATGGCGCTCCTCGTCGGCGTCCCGGTCGCGAACGTGTTCGCCGAGGCGTTCGCGCGGGGCGCCGCCGGCTACCGCGACGCGCTCGTCCACGACCCCGACACGCGGAGCGCCGTGCGGCTCACGCTCACCGTCGCCCCGATCGCCGTCGGCGCGAACGCCCTCTTCGGCATCGCGGCCGCCTGGGCGATCGCGCGCTTCCGCTTCCCGGGGCGCACGCTGATGACCGCGTTCATCGATCTGCCGTTCGCCGTCTCGCCCGTCGTCGCGGGGCTCATGCTCGTGCTCCTCTTCGGCCTCCAGGGCTACCTGGGACCGTGGCTCCGCGCGCACGACCTCGAGGTGATCTTCGCGACACCCGGCATCGTCCTCGCGACCGCGTTCGTGACGTTCCCGTTCGTCGCGCGCGAGCTGATCCCCGTGATGGAGGCGATCGGTCCCGACGAGGAGATCGCCGCCGTGAGCCTCGGCGCGTCGGGCTGGCAGATCTTCCGCCGCATCACGCTGCCGAACGTCAAGTGGGGGCTCCTCTACGGGATCATCCTCTGCAATGCGCGCGCGATGGGCGAGTTCGGCGCGGTGTACGTCGTGTCCGGCCGCATCACCGGCGAGACCGACACCATGCCCCTCCGCGTCGAGAAGCTCTTCCAGCAGTACGACCTGCCCGCCGCCTTCGCCGTCGCCTCGGTGCTCACGCTCCTCGCCGTCGTGACCCTGATCGCGAAGACGGCGATCGAATGGAAGACGCGCCGTGACCTCGCCGACGCCGTGCGACTGCGCACCGGCGAGCTGGAGCCCACCCCATGAGCATCACCGTCGAGCGAGTGACGAAGCGCTTCGGAGCCTTTCTCGCCCTCGACAACGTATCGCTCGACGTCCCGGGCGGGACGCTCCTCGCCCTCCTCGGACCGTCGGGGTCGGGCAAGACGACGCTGCTCCGCGTCATCGCGGGCCTCGAGCAGCCCGACGCGGGGAGCGTCCGCTACGAGGGCCAGGACATGGCCGACGCGACCGCGCGCGAGCGGAACGTCGGCTTCGTCTTCCAGCACTACGCGCTCTTCCGCCACATGAGCGTGTACGAGAACATCGCGTTCGGCCTCCGCGTCCGGCACCGCCCGCGCGCCGAGATCGACCGGCGCGTGCGCGAGCTCCTCCGTCTGATCCAGCTTCAGGGGATCGAGCGCGCGCGCCCGTCGCAGCTCTCCGGCGGGCAGCGCCAGCGCGTCGCGCTCGCGCGCGCCCTCGCCGCGGAGCCGAAGGTGCTCCTCCTCGACGAGCCGTTCGGGGCGCTCGACGCGAAGGTGCGGCAGGACCTCCGGCAGTGGCTGCGCCGGCTGCACGACGAGATCCACGTGACGACCGTCTTCGTGACCCACGACCAGGAGGAGGCCTTCGAGGTCGCCGACCGCGTCGTCATCATGAACCACGGCCAGATCGAGCAGGTGGGCTCGCCCGCGGAGATCTTCGAGCAGCCGGCGAACCCGTTCGTGATGGACTTCCTGGGCAACGTGAACGTCTTCCACGGCCACGTCGAGCGCGGGCGCGTCCGGCTCGGCGGGTTCGAGGTCGCCTACCCGCAGCATCCGCACGACGAGCCGAAGCCCGCGACGGCCTTCGTCCGCGCGCACGACCTCGACATCCTGCGCGCGCCGACCGGGCAGGCGAGCCTCAGGGCGACGGTCGTGCACGTGAACCCCGCCGGCCCGGTCGTGAAGCTCCGCCTCTTCGCCGAGGACTTCGGGTTCACCGTGCACGTGAACCTCGACCGCGACCGGTGGGAGGACCTCCGCGTGCGCGCGGGCGACGCCGTGTTCGTCGCGCCGCGCGCGGTGAAGGTCTTCGTGCACGACTACCAGATCTGACGGGAGGCGAGGGATGGACGACGAAGCGACGGCGACGCAGGCGCTCGACCGCATCCGGGCCGCGCTCCGCGGCCTGCGCTACGGCACGGTGACGGCCGTCGTCCAGGACGGCATCGTCGTGCAGGTCGAGCGGACGGAGAAGGTCCGCCTCCCGCGCGCGGAGCCGCGCGGACAGTAGACACCGAGAGGCACTCGTGCCGACCCGACGACGGGAGGCTCACGTCGACACTCGTGCGGCGCTGACCGGAGGGACCGGAGGCAGCCATGCAATCGATCGGAGGATGGCATGTCTCCACACGGTGTCCGCCCACGGCGGATCGCGATCGCGCCGCTCGCGCTCGCCGGCCTCGTCTGGCTCGGCGGCAGCGCGCGCGCGGCCGACCCGGCCGCCGCGCGCCGCATCGAGGCGCTCGAGGAGCAGCTCCGCGAGGCGCAGGTGCAGCTGAAGGACTTGAAGGCCGCGCTCGATCGGCAGCAGGCGGCGAACGAGGCGAACGCGAAGCGCATCGAGGCGACGAACCAGACCGTCGCCGAGAGCGCGAAGAAGACGAAGACGGTCTCGCTTCCCGATTGGCTCGACCGGACGACCGTCTTCGGCGACGTCCGCTACCGCCACGAGGGCTTCTACCACCAGCCGCGCGCGACGGGGCAGGTCGTGACGGCCCGCAACCGGGAGCGCATCCGGGCACGGCTCGGCGTCCGGGTCGCGTTCAGCGACGAGCTGTCGGCGACGATCCGGGGCGCGTCGGGCAGCGTGAACGACCCGATCTCGACGAACGAGACGCTCACGGGCGACTTCACGCGGAAGAGCTTCAACCTCGACTGGGCGTACCTCACGTTCTCGCCGGGGAAGAGCTTCGGGCTCCGCCCCGGCGTCGCGACCCTCACCGCGGGCAAGTTCCCGAACCCGATCTTCCGCGTGGACGAGCTCGTCTTCGACGAGGACCTGTCGGCCGAGGGGCTGAGCGAGACCGTCCAGCTGCTCGGCAGGCCGATCGGCCCGCTCGATCAGGTGAAGGTCCACGCGCTCCAGTGGACCTTCGCCGAGATCGCGAACGAGCAGGACGGGTGGATGTTCGGCGGCCAGGTGAACCCGTCGCTCCACCTGGGGAACGTGCAGCTCGAGGCGGGCCTCGGCCAGTACTGGTGGCTGAACCCCGACCTCATCGCGCAGGCGCTCAGCCGCAACACGACCGCGTTCACGTCGTCGGGGGCGCCGGTCGCGAACTCGGGCTTCAACTCGGCGCTCGGGAACACGAACCTGCTCGTGACGAAGACGATCCAGCCGCCGACGCCGAAAGGCGGGAAGAAGCCCGCGTCGTTCACGGCGATCACGGGCTACCGGAGCGGCTTCGACCAGTCGAACGTGACCCTCCAGGCGACGATCCCGAACGTCGTCGCGGCACAGCCGCTTCGCTTCTGGTTCGACTGGGTCCACAACTGGCTCGCGGCGTCCGACGACGCATACGGCTGGCAGGCCGGCATCCGGCTCGGCCAGACGAAGGCGAAGGGCGACTGGTCGGTGTACGGCTTCTACGAGCACCTCGGCCAGGAGGCCACGATCTCGTCCTTCACCTGGAGCGACTTCGGGAACGGCGGCACGAATCAGGCCGGCCCCGGGATCGGCATCGACTATCAGCTCCTCGGCCCGCTCACGGTGAGCGCGAAGAGCTCGTTCACGAACTCGATCGACCGGCCGGCGGGGTCGCGCAACCCGACGATGACGCGCTTCGCGCTCGACGCGATGGTGAGGTTCTAGGACGGCCGGATCCGACGTATGATCGCGCCTCATGCCCAGGCGACCGCTCCTCGTCGTTCCCGCGCTCGTCCTCCTCCTCGTCCTCGGCGTCCGGACGCGCGGCGCCGAGCACCGGGAGACGGCGGCCCCGCTCGGCGACGCGCGGCAGCCGCTGCCGCTCCCCCCGGCGATGGCCGAGCACCAGAAGCGGAGCATGCGGGAGCACCTGGCCGCCGTGCAGGCGATCGTCGCCGCGCTCGGGCGCGACGACCTGCCCACCGTCGCCGCGGCGGCGGGACGCCTCGGCTTCTCGGAGGCGACGGGACGGATGTGCGAGCACATGGGCGCGGCGGCCCCGGGTTTCACCGCGATGGCGCTCGACTTCCACCACACCGCGGACGGGATCGGCGAGGCGGCCCGGCGGGGCGACCGCACGGGCGTGCTCGCGGCCCTCGACCGCACGCTCCAGGCCTGCGTTCGGTGTCACGCCGCGTATCGGCAGGACGTCGTCGACGACGCGACGTGGAAGCGGCTCGCGGGAGGCGGGGCGCGTTGATCGGAGCGGGCCGCGGCGCTTGAGCCGCCGCCGACCGGCGGCTATAGGACCGCGGTCTTCCAATGCGAAGATCGCTCGTCCACGCCGCGCTCGCCGCGATCCTCGCCGGCGTCCCCGCGACGAGCCACGCGCTCCCCGCCTTCGCCCGCCGCTACAACCTCGCGTGCGGCGTCTGTCACTCGGCCGTGCCGCGCTTGAACGCCTACGGCGAGGCCTTCCACATGAACGGCTTCAAGCCGCCGGGCACCATGGTCGCCCCCATGCCGCCCACGTGGAAGGAGCGCCTCGCCGCCGGGCTCGCCGTCTGGGCGCGCGGCGAATGGTTCGAGCGCTCGGACTACGGCCGGGGGCCGTCGCCGCGCCAGGGGTTCGCCGTCCCGGAGCTCGCGAGCCTCTACATCGCGGGTGCGCTCACGCCGAGCACGAGCGTCTTCATCGAGCTCGAGAACACGGTGCACGAGACCGACATCAACAAGCAGGGCGACTTCGTGAACAGCGACACGGGAGGCATGCAAAAGGCCTTCCTCATGGTCGACCTGCCGATGCTCCTCGGGCTCCACGGCGGCCACGACACGTCGCACGGAGACCACGCCGCGATGGGCCACGCGGGGCACGGGATGGACATGCCGGTGGAGGGCGGCGGCCACGGCATGGCGACCATGGGTGACGGGCTCGTCGGCCACGGTCCGATGATGATGTTCGGCCGCGTCGACCCGTCGACGAACTTCTCCTACGCCGTCGACCGCCAGATCTTCCACGACGTCCCGGCCGACACCTCCGAGCAGGGCTTCCTCCTGCGGCTCCCGATCCACCCGTACGCGTTCGGCGCGAAGTTCTTCGGCATCTTCAAGCGCGGCGACCACGTGCTGCTCGCGACCGAGCCGACGCTCTACCACGCGGAGGCCGCACCCGGCGTCGACTTCCACGGCCGCCTCCTCGCCTCGCACCTCCTCTACCAGCTGGGCCTCACGACCGACGCCGCGCCCGAGTTCCTCGACCCGCAGCACACCGCCGTCCCCTATGCGATGCTCCGCTGGGACTTCGGCGACGCCCACGGCCTCACCGGGTCCGTCTCCGTCCTCGCCAACTACGGCTACAAGGCGTACCGCGTCTTCTACCTGAAGCCGGAGAAGATCCCGACCATCCCGCTCGCCGTCGGACGGCCCTTCCCGCAGCACCGCCCACCGCCGCCGCTCGGCGTCGGCAGCGTGACGGCGGAGCAGGACATGGACGTGTGGCGCGAGGGGATCGGCTGGAACGTCCGCCGCGGCCCGTGGGACTTCTACGGCGCGTACATGCACGACGAGCTGTACGACGTCCCGGGCTTTCTCGCCGGCCGCTTCAAGCGCCGCGCGGACGGCCTCACGGCCGAGCTCGACTACCGCCTCACGCGCACGCTCCTGCCGTCCGTCCGCTACGACTGGATGAGCCCGGGCGGGTTCAAGAGCGACGTCGTCTTCGAGGACGGGCCCCGCGCCTCGCAGGTGCTCCACCTCCAGCTCCGCTGGTACGTCTTCGAGGGCGAGAACCTCGCGCGCGTGCCGATTCCCGCGCTCCTCTCGCTCTCGGTCCGCGACAGCGTGAATCTCACGCCGGGCGGCGGCACGCACCCGTTCGCGGCCTGGCGGAACGGCCTCTTCGGCGGCTTCGACTTCGCGTTCTGACGATGCGAACCGTCCTCGTGGCGCTCCTCCTCGCCTCGGCGCTCGCCGCGCCGGTGCGCGCCGACGACGCGGACGCCGTCTACCGGCACGCGTGCGCCTGGTGTCACGGCGCGACGGGCCGCGGCGACGGACCGGCGGCGTTCTCGGTGAGCAGGTACCGCGCGCCGCGCCCGCGCGACTTCACGCGCGGCCGCTTCGAGCTCCGGTCGACGCCGAGCGGCGCGCTCCCGACCGACGCCGACCTCCTGCGGACGGTCGAGCGCGGCATCCCGGTGCACATGCCGTCCTTCGCCGGGCTCACGCCCGCCGAGCGCCGCCTCGCGGTGATCGCGGTCAAGCGCTTCTACCCCGGCTTCGCGACCGCGACGCCGACGCCGATCCCGATCCCCCCGGTGCCGCCGCTGGACGACGCGGCGGTCGCCCGCGGCCGCGCGCTCTGGACGGACGCCGGCTGTCCGTCCTGTCACGGCGACCGCGGCCGCGGCGACGGGCCGTCCGCGCCGACGCTCCGCGACGAGACCGGGCTGCCGATCGACGCCGCCGACCTCCGCTTCCCCGCGCGCTTCAAGAACGGCGCGGCGCCCGAGGACGTCTACCGGACGCTCGTCACGGGCCTCGACGGCACGCCGATGCCGTCCTACGCGGGCGCGCTCGAGGAACGGCAGCTCTGGGACCTCGTCGCGTGGGTCCGCTCGCTCGCGCGGCGCTGAGCGCCGCCGCGGGCGGCCTTGCATCCCGCACCCGCCGCCCGTAGCTTTCTCTGCGATGCCGGACCGTCTGGCCGCGCTCCTCGCTGCCGCGCTCGCCTGTGCGACGCCCGCGGCGGCCCACAACGTGCCCGTGCTGCCGAGCCAGTGCGCGCTCGAGCCCTTCACGGTCACCGCCGTCGGCGGGCCGAGCGCGACGGTCGCGGCGCCGGACGCGGGCGACCTCGTGCGCACCGTGTACGACCTCCAGAGCGAGACGGCGCAGTTCACGTCCCCGGCCGCCGCGCCGCGCGCGTTCGACGTGGGCGGGGTCCCCGCCACCGTCACCGTGCCACCCCTCTTCACGGCCATGCTCTTCACGACCGCCGACCACGCGAGCACGACGGGCGAGATCGTCGTGCCGTCGTTCCCGCTCGCCGTCGGGATGGCGGGGGACGCCGAGACCGTCCCGTTCACGCTCACGACGGGGCTCGTCGCCGCCGGCGGCCGCGTCTTCGCGGGCACGCCGCTCGACGCCACGGGACACTACACGCTCGTCGGCGTCGCGCCGGCGACGGCGCTCCCGCCGCCGCTCGGCGGCGCTCCGCTCGTCGTGAGCCTCGGGTGCCAGGCGGTGCCGCCGCCCGACGTGCACCAGTTCCAGCGCTCGCTCGACTCGGCGCTCCTCGGCGGACGAATCTCGAAGAAGACGTTCTCCGTCCGCACCCTGTTCGCGCCCGCGCCGAACCTCGCGCCGGACTTCGCCGGCAAGCCCGCCCTCTTCCGCGCCGCCGCGGGCGACGTGACCGTCGCCGCGGGCGCCTTTCCCGGCGGGCTCGCGCGGCGCACGAAGAAGCTCTGGGTCTCGACCTCGCCCGACCGGTCGGTCGCGATCGGCGTCCGCTTCCTCCACCATCGCTTCGACGTCGACGACTACCTCCTCGCGGTGAAGATCAAGGCGCCGGCGCTGCCGGCCGCCGCCGGCAAGCGGACGCCGATCGCGCTCACGTACGAGCTGGGAGGCCTCATCGGCCGTGCGGGCGGCGGCTTCCGCACGAACAGGAAGCGGACGGTCTTCACCTTCCACTGAGCGCCCCCCGCCGCCGCGCCGTCAGACCGTGACGCGCGTGCCGTCGAACCGCGTGAGGGAGTACGTGAACCGCTCGTTGTGGGCGAGCTTCTGCTCCTCGAGGATGCCGAGCGCGATCGCCTCGCCGAGGAGGATCGCCTCGCTGAAGTCCGTGCGCCAGTGGATGCCCGCCGCGTTCCGTCCGGTCGCGACGTTCGCGGCGAGCTTGTCGAGCTCGCCGCCGACGGTGAGCGGCGGGCCGTCGAGGCGCAGGATGCGCGTGCCGTCGGCGTTCGGCGCGACCAGCTCGGGGAGCACCCACTGGTCGTCGAAGAACGCCTTCAGCACGGTGACGCACGCGCCCGCGACGGTGGCGTGTCCCGAGCCGTAGGCGGGGTGGCACGGGCAGCCTTCGGGGAACGCCTGCGGGAGGAGGTAGCTTCCGTGCGCGTCGCGGACCGCGCCCAGGACCGGGGAGTCGAGGAGCTCCCGGTGGATCGGGTAGAGGACGGCGCCCGTCAAGAGGTTGTGGACGCGGCCGCCGAACTCCTCCGGCCGGAGCCGGCGGTGCACGAACCACTTCTCGAACCAGACGGCCTTGAGCGCGCGCGTCGCGACCTCGGTGACGAGGGAGAGGACGTGCGGCGCGCCGAACTCGACGAAGCCGTCCTGGTTCCGCGACCGGCGCGGCGGCAGGCCGGGGTCGAGCGGCGCGCCGAGCGCGAGGAGGACGAGGCACGCGTTCAGGTAGGCCTGGTAGAGCGCGTCCCCGTGCACCCAGGCGGCGAGGTCGCGGAGGCTCCGGATGTAGCGCGGCGTCAGGTCCGGAAGGTCGCCGCCCGCGCTCCGCGCGCCGTTCTGCACGGCGAGCCACTCGTCGAACCGCGTGAGGTAGTCGACGCCCGGGAGCACCGTGGCGATCTGCGCGGAGATGCGGAGCGCCCCGTACGGGACGTCGCGCCACAGGAACTGCGACACGAACGGGCCGACCAGGTTCCCGGCCGCGCTCCCGCGGAAGATCGTTCCGGGCGTGACGACGCCGCCTTCCTTCGGGCCGCGGAAGTCGGAGAAGCGCGAGAGGTCGGCGGCCGCGGCCGCGATCGTCGGGTCGCTCGCGTAGGCGGCGAACGGCACGTCGCGGGCGAGCGACATCCAGTAGAGCTCCGCCATCTCGGCGGCGTTCTCCGCCGAGTCGAAGCGCGGCGCCGGGCGGAGCGCCACGCTGGCGGCGTCCGGCCCTTCGAGGTCGAAGGCGAGACCGGCCTGCGGGCTCGTCAACCGGAGCGTCCCCGCCATCGGGATCCGCTCGAAGTCGGCGGGATCGCCGCTGCGGACGGCGGCGAGGAGCGCCGCGTACGCGGCCGGGTCCACGTGCCCGAGCGCGTCGTGCGGCAGCCCCTTCGAGAAGCTCGCGACGTGGCCCGCGAGCTCCGTCTCCTCCCCGTTCGCGACCGGGACGGCGAGCGGCCGGTTGCGGCGCGTGGCGAGCGTCGCGCAGTGGCGGCGGTACTCGAGCGCCGCGCGCCGGCGCCGCCGGAAGCCGCGCGCGCCCGTCGCCCCGCGCCGGAGGCGGAGCGTCTCGGCTTCGAGCCGTCCGAGGCCGGCGGCCAACCCGTCCGCGCGGCCGAGCGCGAGGACACCCGCCGCGGTGGCGCCCGCCTTCAGGACCGCGCGGCGGCTCGGGTCGTCTGGATCCGGCATCAGCGCCTCTGCGCGGCGGCGAGAGTTCGGAGCTGCGCCACGAGCACGCCGACCGCGGACGCGGCCGCGCCGACGTCACGCCGCTTCCGGAGCGGGGGGAGGAGGGCGAGCGCGCGCTCGCGCATCGCCGGCGACGAGCAGCATGCGTGCCATTGCGCACCCGACGCGGCGGCGGCAGGCGGTGTCGCGAACGTCGGCACCGGCGCGCGGTCGATGTCCGGTCCGGCTGCAAGCCGTCACCCGCCGGGCGGGATCGCCGTCACGCGGACGAGGACCGGTGCCCCGTCGTCGCGGACGACGAAGCGCACGTGCGCACCCGGCGCCACACCCGCGAGGACGTCGGGCGACGCCGCCGCGAAGCGCATCGTCATCGCGCCCATGAGGCCCGGGATGTCCTCGTGCCGGATCGTCGCCTGGAGCCGCGGCTCATCGACGGCGAGCACGTCGCCGACGCCCGTGTACTCCCGGCCGCGCCCGCAGCCGAGGAGTGCGCCGGCGAGCGCGACGGCGGCGAGCGCCCGCCTCACCCGACCGGCCCGTGCGGCATGGGGAGCACGCCGAGGAGCGCGCTCAGGAGGAGGACCGCGGCGGCGAGCGCGAGCTCCACCCGGACCGTGCGCCGGAGGCGCGCCGCCGCCGGCGCGCCGGCGACGAGGGCGGGCACGTGGCGGAAGTGGTTCGCCGCGCCGAGCGCGGCGAGCGCCGCGACGAGGGCGAGCTTCGCGCAGAGCGTCAGCCCGTACGGCGAGCCGAGGAGCTGCACCACGGTCGGCACGTGGAGGAGCGCCCCGTAGACGCCCGTGGGGAGGACGAGGGCCAGGGCGCAGGTCGCGAGCGTGCGGAAGCGGCGCGCGCTCGTGGGCGACGCGTCGCCGGCGAGCGCGAGCTGGACCAGCCCGCCGAGCCACGCCGCCGCCGCGACGAGGTGAACGCCGTCGGCGACGGCCGGTACGACGCCGTGTGCGCCCGCGTGCCCCTGGAAGCTCCGGAGGAGGAGCCAGGGAAGGACGACCGCTACGAGCGCCGGCCAGGCGGGGCGCGGGCGCGCGAGCGCCGCGCCGAGCGCGGCGAGGCCCGCGGCGCGCGCGAGCCAGAGCCGGCCCCACCGCGTCGCGAGGAGGTCGAGGACGAGCGCCGTGCCGCCGATGCGTGCCACCTGCCACATCCGGATCGCGACCAGCGCGAACGCGGCGGCGAGGGTCACGGCGAGCACGCGGAGCGCCGCGGAGACGGCGCGGCGGCCGCACGCCGACGGCGGCTCGACGAGCGCGCCGTAGACGACGGCGCCCGCGACGACGCACGTGGCCGCGAGGTCGAGCCAGCCGACGAGCGTGAAGGCGGCGTCCATCCGTTCAGCGTGCCTTCACGGAGAACGTGAAGCGGCCCTCCGTCGCATGCGTGTCGACGGAGACGACGCCCCACGCGACCGTGTACTCGCCCGGCGCGAGCGCGGGCAGCCGCACGACGAGCCGCTCCGGCGCCGGCGTCTCCGGCGCCGGCAGCGCGATCCGCTCGCCGTGCGGTCCCGTGAGCGTCACGTGCGAGAAGGCCGCCTCGATCGGCTCGGTGAAGACGAGCGTCAGGGCCGGCGGCGCCTCGACCGTCGAGCCGACGCGCGGCTCGGCGTGGTCGAGGAACGCATGCGCCGCCGCGGGCGGGGCGCGGAGCGCGAGCACGGACGCGACGGCGAAGGCGGCGGCGAGCCCGCGGCTCATGGCGCGGCTCCGGGCCCGGGCACCATCGCCGGGCGCATGCCGCCGATGGGCTGCCAGCGCGTCCAGGGCAGCAGGTCGTCGATGAAGACGTCGACGAGCCCGATGACGCCCCAGTCGAGCTCGCGGTGCGCCGCCCCGGAGAGCGGGAAGCGCCCCGCGATGCCGAGCTCGATCCGGCGGTCCACGTAGACGACCCCGGGCGTGGTCGTGACGACCGCCTCGCCGACGCCGCCGCCGTGGACGGGGTGCTCGAAGTTGAACTCGGTGACGGCGATCAGCGCGTTCAGCGGCCAGCGGAGGCCGAAGTCACGCACGAAGGACTGCAGGTAGGGGATGCTGTACTGGATCGCGATGTCGTGCGCGAACGTGGTCGTCCGGTCGTGGTCGATCGACACCTCAAAGCCCGCGTCGCCCTGGACGGCGAACGGGCGCAGGTACCGGAGCGACGGCGGGAGGTCGCCCGCACCCTTCCCGTAGAGGAGAAAGGGCTTGAACGACCAGTCCTTCTCGGCGCCGGCGTCGGCGGAGCCGACCGGCGCGGTCGCCTCGAGCGCGACCGAGGCGATCGCCTCGCGCGCGGGGTCGATCCAGAACGCGTACTTGCCGGTGATGCCGAGGTTGTCGAAGCCGCTCTCGTGCGGCTCCTCCCGCTCGCGCGGGGAGAGCTCGTTCCACGACGAGTCGAGCGTCAGGCTGAAACGGTCCGATATCTTCTTCTCGAGGCCGAAGCCGACCGAGAGGACCTTCCCCTCGCGCGAGTGGTCCCACTCCGGCCGGCCGATGACGAATTCGTTCTTCGGGTTCACGTCCTCCGTCACGAATGGTTCGATGAACGATCGCTGTCCCACGACGCCGTGCGCGTGCCCCCGGGCGGCGAACGCACCGCAGAGGAGCACGACGACGGCGCCCTTCCTCATCCACATGGGCGTCCTCTCTCGCCGCGCATCGCGCGGCGCGTCGGTGAAGCGAAGGTCGGCTCAACCGACGAGGGCGCGCGGGGGATCGGTCGGCGGCTCCCGGAACGGGTCGGGCGGCGCCGCGAGCGGCGGCGCCGCGAGCGCGGCGACGACGACGCGCGGCCCGACGGCCGCCGACGCCGGCACGACCGCGCGCCACGCGGCGGTCTCGACGCCGTGCTCCGCCCGGTGCCCGCACGCCGCGCGAAGCCCGCCCGCCGCCTGATGGCACGCCGGCCTCCGCGTCTCGTGACACCCGAGCCGCCTCCCGTGCATCGGGCAGTCCGGCGCGCACGCCGCGCACCGCGACGCGGCCCCCGAGCCACCGATCGACGGCGCGACGGCGAGCGCGACCGCCAGCGCGAGGGCGCCGACCCGCGACACGCCGCGAGACATCCCGCGTGGATAGCGAGAACACCCGACCCGGTGCAAGCGCGCCGCCTCCGGTCCGGTCGCGCGCACGTCTTCGCGCGCATCACGCGACCGGGCAGACGGCGGCGCAGCTTGCACCGTCCCGGGTCCTGTGCGACGACTCGCCCGGTGGTCGGGGTGAGGACGGACCGCGCCGCGGTCGTGCTCGGCGCGCTCCTCGGATTCGTCGGCTGTCGCGCGCCGGAGGCGCCGCGCCACGCGCCGCCGCGCGGCACGCCGGGCGTTCGCATCTCGATGGACGCGCTCCACCGCGCGGGCGGCGTGCCGCCCGGCTGGCAGCTCACGCCGCCGCCGGGCGACGCGGCGGCGGGGCAGCGTCTCTTCGCGGACCTCGGCTGCGGTGCCTGCCACGCGGTCGGCGGCGCGGCGGCCGCGGAGGGCGTCGGGCCGGCGCTCACCGGCATGGGCAGCCACCATCCGCCCGCGTACTTCCTCGAGTCGATCGTCAACCCCGACGCCGTCCTGATCGACGGCCCCGGCTACGTCGACCCCGACGGCCACTCGGTGATGCCCACCTACCCGGACTTGACCGTCGTGCAGCTCGCGGATCTGGTCGCGTACCTCTCGAGCCTCGTCGATCCGAACGACGCGCACGCGGCGCACGCGAGGCCGCCGGCCCCGAGCGCCGTGCCGCCGCCGCCGGCGACGGGCGGCGGCTTCCTCGTCATGAGCTACGACGTGCTCCCCGGGAAGCTCGCGGACTTCGAGCGCTGGTTCCGCATAGAGGGCGCGCCGGCGCTGCTCGGCGAGGGCGGTGCGCTCGCCGTCGACACGTGGGTCGACCGGCGCCGGAGGGACGGCGCGCTCACGACCACCCTCGCCTTCCGCGACGACGACGCGCTCCGCCGCTTCCTCGAGGAGCCCGCGGGCCAGGCGCTCGGCCGCGCCTTCGACGCCTTCATCGGGCCGCACGACCACGGCCTCTTCCGCACCCCGCCCGTCTACCGCGCGGCGACGCTCTCGGCGCCGTGACCGCGCCGGCACTCGGCCGCCGCGGCTTCGCGCTCGTCGCCTTCGCCGCGTCCGTCACGATGCTCGTGCGCCTGTGGGAGGGCGACCTCTTCCGCGACGAGGTCCTCTACGCGGCGATCGCGAAGGGGGTCGCCGTGCGCGGCGAGTGGCTCGATCTCTGGGTCGGCGACACGCCGTACTGGAACAAGCCGCCGCTCGTCTTCTGGCTCGTGGCCGCGACGTTCCGCGTCCTCGGCACGACGGTCCTCGCGGCGAAGCTCGTCCCGGCGCTCTTCGGCATCCTCTCGTGCGTCGCGCTGTACGCGATCGCGCGGCGCCTGACCGACGAGCGCCTGGCGCTCCTCGCCGGGCTCGTCCTCGCGACGACGCCGCGCTTCGTCCGCACCTCGGCCACCTTCCGCCTCGACTCGGCGGTCACCTTCTTCACGCTCTGGTCGCTCTGGGCGTACGTGCGCGGCGCCGAGGACGGCCGCCGCGGCGCGTTCCTCACGGCCGGGCTCGCGTGGGGGCTCGGCGTCATGGCGAAGGGCGTCTTCGGCCTCACGGGCCCGTACCTCTTCCTCATCTGGTGCGCCGTGATGGGCCGCCTCCGCGTGGTCGCCACCTGGCCGTTCGTCGCCTCCGTGCTCGTCGGCGCCGCCGTCTGCCTGCCGTGGCACCTCTGGGAGGTGCACCGCTGGGGCGCGCCGTTCGTCGACGTGTACCTCCGCCGCCAGGTGATCGGGCGCATGGCGGGCGAGCTGTGGCACGGGCCGGCGCAGTCGTACTTCGCCGTCCTCCTGAAGGACGACTGGCTCTGGGTCGCCTTCCTCGCCCTCGGCGTCGTGAGCGCGGCCGCGCGCGCGTGGCGGGGCGACCGGCGAGTCCTCTTCGTCCTCTGCTGGGCCGCGGGGTACCTGGCGCTCCTCTACGCGTCGCAGGGGCGCCGCGCGCGCTACCTCCTCCAGTTCTATCCGCCCGCCGCCGTGCTCACCGCGCTCGGCATCGCGCGCGTCGTCCCCGCCGCGTGGCTCGCCCGCCTGCCGCGCGCGGCGACGGTCGCGTTCGCCGCGGCCGCCGTCGTCCTCCTCGTCGTGCCGATCCCGCTCCACAGCTCGCCGCAGCGCGACCTCCGCGCGCTCCGCCCCGTCCTCGACCGGCTCGACGGCGGCACGCAGGCACCCGTCGACGGCTTCCGGGAGATGTCGCCGAACGGGCGCGGCGCCTTCCTCTTCTACCTCGACCGCGACCTCCACGGGTATCCGACCATCCCCGCGCTGCGGCGGGGCACGGCGCCGCTCGTGGTCGCGAAGCCCGACGCCGCCCTTGTCCTCGACCGGCACGGCTGGGAGCGCCTCTTCACCAACGCGCGCTACGTCGTCTTTCGGCGCCCGGGGCGGTGAGCGGTTGCGCGGCGGCCGCGGTCAGCCGAGCCGCGGCCGCATCCGCCACCGGATCGCCGCCAGCAGCACCGCGAACAGCACCGACAGCACGAGGAACGGGACCGCGACCTCGACGAATCCCGCGCCGCGCTCGATGATCCGCCGGAGCGCGATCTGGTACCAGCGGAGCGGCAGGGCGCCGCCCACCTCGCGCACGCCGTGCGGCATGAACTGGTACGGGTACATGACCCCCGAGAGCACGAACGACGGCAGGATGAAGAAGACCGTGATGAAGATCGCCTGCGCCGAGGAGTGCGCGAGGACGGACACGAAGACGCCGATCGCGAGCGACGCGAGCACGAACGGCGCCGTGACGACGAGGAGCGCGAGCCAGCTGCCCGCCGGCCAGACCCCGAAGAAGAGGCCCGAGCCGAGGACCGAGAAGGCGAGGAGCCCGTACGCGACCACGACGTTCGGCGCGACCTTCCCGAGCACGATCTCGAGCGCGGTCGTCGGGAGCGAGAGGATCTGCTCGTACGTGCCCCGCTCCCGCTCCCCGACGAGGCTCATGCTCGTCGCCGAGAGACAGAGGTTCGTCAGCAGCATGCCGGCGAGCGCGGCGAGGAAGAAGACGTGGTCGTCGAGCGTCGGGTTGAAGCGGAACTCCTGGCGCACGTCGACGGGCCCGGGGAGGCGTGCGGGGCGGCCGCGCTCGCGTGCCGGCCGCGGGCGCGCGCGCACGTCGACCGCCGCCCCGATCTGCCCGACGTAGCCCGCGACCCGCGACGCCGTGAGCGGGTCGGTCCCGTCGACGAGGAGCTGCACGGTCGGGCGCCCGCGCTCGGCGTCGCGACGGAGGTCGCGCGGGATGACGAGCAGCGCGAGGGCGCCGTCCGTCGCGAGGAGCCGCCGCCCTTCGGCGTAGCTCCGCACCACGCGCGGCCGCAGGAAGTAGCCCGTCGCCTGGACGTCCGCGACGAGCCGGCGGGAGAGCGTCGTCTCGCTCCGGTCGAGGACCGCCCAGGG
>DASRHG010000060.1:0-20142 GCA_035650655.1 Binatia bacterium
GCGCGTCGCGCGAGACCGTTCGGCGGGTCGCGCTCGAATTCTACCACCTCGGGAAGTGGATGACGCCCGAGTTCGCGCTCCTCGTCGCGAATGCGCCCGACGCATACGCGTTCACGATGGCCGACTCGCGCCACTACCGGCACTGGGCGCAGAACCTGGCCGACGAGGCGGGCTACCTCCGCGACCCGAACCACGTCCAGATGAAGGTGGAGTTCTGCCACCAACTCGGGCTCACCGACGACGACATCCGCGCCTACCGGCCGCTCCCCGAGACGGTCGCGATGACGTTCACGATGCTCTACTACGTCCGCCGCTCCTACGAGGAGGGGCTGGCGGTGTTCGGATACGCGGGCGAGCGCGTCGCCGCCGGGAGCGGATACGCGCGCACGCTGTACGAGGGTCTCCGGACCCACTACGGCGTCGAGGTCCGGAACTTCGAAGTGCACGCCTACGCGGAGCCCGACCACGGGGCCAAGGCGGCCGACGTCTTTCGCCTGGTCGCGGTCACGCGCGCGGTCCAGGACCGCTGCCGGGAGGCGATCCGGAACTACCTGCTCGTCGCGGAGACGCGCGTCCGGGCGATGAACGCCTGGGTGGCGTAGCCCCGGCCGGGCGCCGCCGGATGCGTGCCGGGACCCGGTTGACATTATATCGAGCGTTCGATAGATTTCGCCGCGCATGGCGACGCAGCGCATCAGCCGCAACCGGACGCGACCCCCGGCGGGGAACGGTCCCCGTCGGCGGGCCGACGAAGCCGCGGCGCGCCGCCCGGGGCGGCCGGCAGGCGGCAGCGGCGACCGCACGCGCGAGCAGGTGCTCGCCGCCGCGGTCGACACCTTCTCGCGGCTCGGCCTCGCCGGCTCCTCCATGCGGGACATCGCGCGCAAGGCGCGCATCCGCGTCTCGTCGCTCTACCACTACTTCCCCTCGAAGGAGGCCCTCTACCGCGAGATCCAGGACCGCTGGCAGGCCGAGGTGCGCGAGCTGGTCCTCGGCGTCCTCGCGCAGGGCCTCGACCTGCGCGAGACGACGCGGGCGATGGTGGGCGGGCTCTTCGACTACTTCGTCGCGAACCAGTCGATTGCGCGGCTCAGCTACCGCCTGAACCTCGACGGCGAGTCGCTCTTCGACGGCGCGCAGGACAATCGCTGGCTCGGCCTTGCGGAAGGGTTTCTGAAGCCCGCCACGCTCCGCGGGCTCGTGAAGGAGGTCGACCCGGTGCCGTTCATGGTGACGATCGACGGCCTCGTGCACTGGCACGTCGTCCACGGCTCGCTCTACCGGAGCCTCCTCGGCCGCGGGCTCGAAGATCCCGAGACGATCCACCGCGCGCGCGAGCACGTGATCCAGGTGGCGCTCCGCACCCTCGGGCTCGACTAGGAAGACGATGATCCTCGACCTCACGCACCTCCTCGCACCATTCTTCTGGGGCCTCGTCGCGGTCCTCGTGCTCGGGGCGGCGGCGATCGCCGCGGGCGCGCTCAGGGAGTCCCACTCCGCGCCGCGGGACCGGGTTCGCCCGCGCGCTTGACAACGACCCGCCGCGTCATGCACTTGCGACCGCGATGCCGTCGAAGGCGATGATCGGCCGCACCCTCTCGACGGGAAGCGCCGCGGTGGACGCCGCGCACGTCGCCGCCTTCGCGCGCGCGCTCGGCGACGAGGATCCGCGCTATTTCGACGCCGAGCGCGGGGTCGCACCGCCGACCTACCCGATCGCCTTCATGGTGCAGGCGCTCGCGGGCGGCGCCTCCGTGTTCGAGGAGCTCGGGCTCGACTTCGTGACGCTCGTCCACGGCGAGCAGGAGTTCGAGTACGCGCGCCCGATCCGCGTCGGCGAGACGCTCACCCTCACGGCGCGCATCGCCGACGTCTACGAGAAGCAGGGCTCGAGCGGCCTGATGGACTTCGTGGTGCTCGAGACGGAGGGAACGGACGCGGCCGGGAAGACGGTCTTCCTTTCGCGCAACACCCTCATCTCCCGGAGGCGGGCGTGATCGACGCGCGCACGGTCGCCGTCGGGCTCGAGCTGCCGCCGCTCGTGAAGGGCCCCGTGACGCGCGAGCAGCTCCGGGCGTATGCCGCCGCCTCGGGCGACCCGAACCCCATGCACACCGACGACGAGTTCGCGAAGGCGGCCGGGTACCCGGGCGTCTTCGCGCACGGGATGCTGTCGATGGGGTGGCTCGGCGAGTTCCTCGTCCGCGCCGGCGGCGACCCGGCGGCCGTCCGGAAGCTCCGCACGCGCTTCGTGAAGCTCACGTGGCCCGGCGAGACGATCACGTGTCGCGGGCGCGTGACGAAGGTGACCGACGCGCCGGACGCGCGCCTCGTCGAGTGCGAGGTCTGGACCGAGAACCAGGACGGCGAGCGGAAGGTGGCCGGCGCCGCCGTGCTCGCGCTCTCCCGACGCTAGTGGGCGACGCGGCACGACTCCGCGATCGATACGCGATCGCCGGCATCGGGCTCTCCCGCTTCGGCAAGCTGCCCGGCACGAGCACGATGGGGTTCACGCTCGAAGCCGCCAAACGGGCGATCGACGACTGCGGCGTCGCGCGCGACGCGATCGACGGCGTCCTCGTGCTCATGCCCGCGATCATGGGAGAGCAGCACGGCTGGGCGTCGCGCGTGGCGGCGCTCCTCGGCCTCACGCCCGCGTTCTGCGCGACGATGGACATGGGCGGCGCGACCGCGATCGGGATGATGCAGACGGCGGTTGCGGCGATGGAGGCCGGGTTCTGCACGACCGTCCTCTGCGCGTTCGCCTGCCAGAACAATCCGCAGGGCGTGATCCCCATGCTCATGGGCTCGCCGTGG
The DNA here is from genome assembly GCA_035650655.1 of Binatia bacterium. Classification (GTDB taxonomy): domain Bacteria; phylum Desulfobacterota; class Binatia; order DP-6; family DP-6; genus DASRHG01. The sequence goes on from DASRHG010000060.1 coordinate 2,818, forward strand.
GCGGTCCCGTACGGCGACGTCGGCGCGATCACGTTCATGGCGCACGTCGCGCGCCGGCAGATGCACGAGCACGGGATCACGAGCCGCGACTGGGGCCGGGTCGCCGTCACGTGGCGCCGGCACGCGGCGACGAACCCGCTCGCGCAGAAGCGCGAGCCCATCACGCTCGAGGACCACCAGCAGAGCCGAATCGTGAACGACCCGCTCCGACTCCTCGACTGCTGCCTCGTGACGGACGGCGGCGGCGCCTTCGTCGTGACGAGCGTCGAGCGGGCGCGCGACCTCCGGCAGAAGCCCGCGCGCATCGCGGGCCTCGGACAGGTGCACTCGGCGGAGATCGTCCGCCCGTGGGACAACGGGCGCGGCGGCGGCCGCGAAGCGGCGGACGCCGCCTACGGGATGGCCGGGTGCACCGCCGCCGACGTCGACGTCGTCCAGCTCTACGACGGCTTCACGCCGCTCGTCCTCCAGGAGCTCGTCGCGTACGGCTTCGCGACGTGGGAGACGGTGGCGGCGCTCGTCGCCTCCGGCGATCTCGCGCACGGCGGCCGGATGCCGTGCAACACGGCGGGCGGGCTCCTCTCCGAGGGCCACCTCTCGGGCTTCGGCCACGTCGCGGAGGCGGTCCGCCAGGTGCGGGGCACGTCCGCCTGCCAGGTGCCCGACGTCGAGCTCTCGATGGTGACGGGGTACGGCGGCGCGCCCCACGAGTCGCCGCCGACCGTCGCGTACACGGTGGCGATCCTCCGTCCATGACGCCGACCCTCCGCCACGTCGCCGTCGACGGCATCCGGCTCCACGTGGCGGAGGCGGGCGAGGGGCCGGCGCTCGTCCTCCTCCACGGCCTCTCGGCGTCGCACCACAACTGGGAGTACACGATCCCGGCGTTCGCCGATCGCTTCCGCGTGATCGCGCCGGACCTGCCGGGACACGGCCGCTCCGAGAAGCCGGACGCGCCCTACACGATCGACTTCTACGCCGGGATCGTGCGGAGCCTCGGGCGCGAGCTCGGCGTCGACGAGGCGATCGTCCTCGGCAACTCGCTCGGCGGGCAGATCGCCGTCGAGCTCGCCGTCCAGTATCCCGTCTGGACGCGCGCCCTCGTGCTGGCGGCGCCGGCGGGCGGCTTCGCCGCGGCGCTCCGCGCGTTCGGCTGGGTGGTGAGCGCGGGCGCGACGCCGCGGGTCCTCCGCATGACGCTGCCGCGCGCGCTCGACCGCTGCTTCTACGAGCCCGCGTCCCCGGCGTGCGCCGAGCGCCGCCGCCTCCTCGCCGAGCGGCTCGCGCACGAGGACTTCCCGGCGTTCGCGCGCGCCGTCGCGCGCTCGCTCGCGGGCGCCATCGCCGCCGGGCAGCAGGCGCTCCATCGCGTGAACCAGCCGACGCTCCTCGTGTGGGGCCGGCAGGACCGGCTCGTCGCGCTGTCGGGCAGCCGCCGCGTCGTCCGCCAGGTGCCGCACGCGCGGCTCGTCGTCTTCGACCGCTGCGGGCATCTCCCCATGCTCGAGCAGCCGAAGCGCTTCAACGACACGGTTGCGGACTTCCTCCGCGCCGTCGCGGCGGCGCCGCTTCCCGGCGCGCGCCGCGTGAGCGGGGGCACGTGATGTTCGCGATCGAGAAGCCGCTGCCCGCCATCACCGAAGACGGCGCGCCCTGGTGGGACGGCTGCCGGCAGGGCGAGCTCCGCGCGCAGCGGTGCGGCGCGTGCGGGCACCTCCGGTGGCCGCCGAGCGTGCTCTGTCCCGCGTGCCTCGCCGAGGGCGGCGAGTGGGTCCGCCTCTCGGGACGCGGCACGGTGTGGTCCTTCATCGTCGTCCACCGCCCCCAGCACCCCGCCTTCTTCGGCGACGTGCCCTACAACGTCGCGGTCGTCGAGCTGGAGGAGGGGCCGCGCCTCCACGCGAACGTCGTCGAGTGCGCGAACGAGGACCTCCGGGTCGGCCTGCCGGTGGAGGTCGTGTTCGAGAAGGTGAACGACGAGGTGACGCTGCCGAAGTACCGCCCGCGGCGGTAGCGGCGGCGCTCCGTACGTCCGGCGGAGCAGGTGCACCTCTTCGGGCCGCTTCAACTGACTTCCCGCAGTCCATCGTGTGCCCTCAGATCGATTCCGATCGAGCGCCGACGGTGAACCGCGTCAAGTGCGGAACGGCGTGCCCACGATGCGATACGTACGCACGCCGAGACGCGCCGCGAGCATCCATCTTCCGTCAGGGGGGCCTCCTACGTGCCCCGCGAAGGAGAGCGATCGAGCGATGGCCGGCAAGAAAACTTCGACGAAGCGCTCGCGCCCGAGTGGCAAGAAACCGATCGAGCAGTACGAGCACCTGGACAAGCAACGGGTGAACAATCCCCCCCTTCGTGCCGTCGGGGACGAAGAGCGCCGAGGACACGCCGAGGACACGCTGTTCGGCTGGATCGCCAACCGCACGGAAACAGCCGCCCGCATCCACCGTGCCTTCGAGAAGCGGCGCATCCCGATCGGGCGGGCGATGACCGTGCGCCGTCGGCGTACGCTTGTCACACGCCCTTCTTCGATGTAGCGACGCCCCATGCGACGGGCTTCGCGGCCGAAGACGCTTCGCTCGCTCCGGCCACGCCAGGCGCCGCCCGCGCAACGCCAGCGCCGCGGCGCCGGGCGGGGCGCGGACCCCATCACCACCGAGATCATCCTCGGCGCCTTCGAGACGATCTGCTGGGAGATGGCGACGCACGTGAGCCTCACGGCGACCACGCCGATCCTGAACCAGTCGAACGAGCGGAACGCGACCATCCTCGACGGCTCGGGGCGGCTCGCGGCGCTCTCGGTCGGCATCCCGCAGTTCATGCTGTCGTCGACGCTGCCCGTCCGCTTCGCGGTCGAGTTCTTCGGCCCGAGCGGCCTCTTCGACGGCGACGTGCTGGTCGCGAACGACCCCTACCACGGCGGCGGCCACCTCCCGGACTACAACGTCTTCGCGCCCGTCTTCCACGACGGCGAGTGCGTGCTGATCGCGTCCATCCAGTGCCATCACGCCGACACGGGCGGCGGCGCGCCGGGCGGCTACAACGTGAACGCGCCGGACATCTGGGCCGAGGGCGTTCGCTTCCCGGCGCTCAAGATCTGGGAGCGGGGCGTGCTCCGGCGCGACGTCGAGTACACGATGGCGGTGAACAACCGCACGCCGACCTTCCTCGGCGACCTCCGCGCGCAGGTCGGCGCCGCGCAGCTCGGCGTGCGGCGCCTGAAGGAGGTCCTCGCGCGCTTCGGCACGCCGACCGTGAAGGCCGCCGTCCGCGGCATCATCGACTACGCGAAGCGCCGCTTCCGCGACGAGGTCGCGAAGTGGCCCGACGGGGTCTACGAGTCGGACACCTGGGTCGACCACGACCCGCACGGGAAGCCGGACATCCACGTCCACTGCAAGGTGACCGTCGCGGGGAGCCGCCTCACCGTCGACTTCACGGGCTCCGACGACCGGCCCGACATCCAGGCGTACTCCACCTACGGCAACACGCGCGGCTACGTCGTCGCGCAGCTCGCCTCCATGATGGACCCGACGATCCCGAAGAACGAGGGCTTCTTCGACTCGATCGACCTCGTCGTGCCGAAGGGCTGCTGCCTCAACCCCCCCGAGGGGCGATCCGTCGCCGCCGGGACGCACCATCCGGGGACGGAGGTGGGCGAGGCGATCGCGAAGGCGCTCGAGCGCGTCGTTCCGGACCGGAGCTGCCCGCAGATCTACAAGATGGGCATGCCGACGGTCATCTTCGGGACGAACCCGCGCGACGGCAAGGTCTTCATCGACCACTCCGTCGACTCGTTCGCCGCGTACTGCGGCGCCGTGAAGGGTCAGGACGGCTGGGGCGCCATGAACGTGTCGTTCGGGAACCTGATCCGCGCCACGGCCGAGATCAACGAGGCGATCTTTCCCGTCCGGCACCTCGCGCGCGACTACGAGACCGATTCCGGCGGCGCCGGCGAATTCCGCGGGAACTGCGGCAGCCTCTATCGGAAGCAGGTCCTCGCGCCCGCCACCATATATACGTACGTCGTCGGCCGGCGGTACCCGATGCCCGGGATCGCGGGCGGCAGACCGGGCACGCCGAACCGGCTCGTCGTCCGCGTCGGGCAGGGGCACGAGCGCGAGGTCGGCGGCGCCGCGGCCTACATCCCGCACGAGGCGGGCGAGTGCTACGAGTACCACTACGGCGGCGGCGGGGGCTGGGGCGACCCGCTCGACCGCCCGCCGCAGAAGGTGCTCGACGACGTGCTGGACGAGTACGTGTCGGTGGAGGCGGCGCGGCGCGAGTACGGCGTCGTCTTGACCGGCTCCCTCGAGGAGCTGACGCTCGCGGTCGACGTCGCCGCGACGGAGCGGCTGCGCGCGGGGATGCGGGCCGCACGCTGAGCCGTCATTGCCCCGCGCCGCGAGGGCGCGCTAGCATCCCCGCCATGGGAGCCGCCCCCGCCACGGCCTCTCCGCTGGTGAGGTGCTACACGCTCGAGGAGTTCTTCGCGCTCGAGCTGCCGCCGGGCCACGGGCACTACGAGCTGATCGCGGGGGTCTTGTACGTGGTTCCACCGCCGACGGGCCGGCACGATCGGGTGCAGTCGCGTCTCAACCTGACGTTCGCGGCGCACGCGGCGGCGGAGCGGCACACGGGCTCGACCCCGCTCGAATCCGTGATCTTCCCCGGCCTCACGGTCGTCCCCGAGGAGGTGTTCGCGCCGTGACGTCCCACACCGAGTACCTCTGGTTCAACACGAAGAACCGGCGCGAGCTCGTGAACGTGACGGACCGCCTCGCCGACATCGTCGAGCAGTCCGGGATCGCCGAAGGCTTCTGCCTCGTCTCCGCCATGCACATCACGGCCGCGATCTGGGTGAACGACGAGGAGCCCGGCTTGAAGCAGGACCTCGTCGAGTGGCTCGACCGGCTCGCGCCGCCGGGCGACTACCGGCATCACCAGACGGGCGAGGACAACGCCGACGCGCATCTGAAGCGCACGCTCGTCCACCACCAGGTCGTGCTTCCGGTGACGAAGGGGACGCTCGACCTCGGGCCCTGGGAGCAGGTGTTCTACGCCGAGTTCGACGGCCGGCGGAAGAAGCGCGTCGTCGTGAAGGTGATCGGAGAGTGACGTGAGCGAGACGAGCGCCGGAGGGTGCGGCTGTCCGCCGACGGCCGCGAGCGCGACGGGCGGTGCGGTGCACCACGGCGCGAACGAGCGCGCGCACGTCGATGCGCTCCATCGCGAGCTCCTGGCGCACGGCGCGACGATCCTCGACCCGCCGCGCGAGTACCCGGAGTACGTCTCGGGCTACTACGCCGTCTTCTTCGCCGACCCCGACGGGATGAAGCTCGAGCTCGTCCACATCCCCGGCTAGAGACGCCGCGCCGTCGCCTCCGCCAGCCGCTTCAGGTTGAGCAGCTGCCGGCGCATCATCACGAGGTCGAGCCACGGCCCGAGCGTGCCGAAGATCCAGCGCGGCGGGCCGGTCGCGCGGAGGAGGAGCTTCACGACGAGCCGCGTGCCCGCCGGCCCGCGGGGCAGGGCGGCGTACGTGACGGCGAGCTCCCCGAACGCGGCGCGCCCGTGGCGGAGCACGATCGTGAGGCTCCGGTCCGGCTCGAAGTCGACCAGCTCGAAGATCGTCATGACCCGATCGCCGACCGCGAGCCGCTCGAGCCCCGGCACGAGCACGGGCGGGCTCCGCCGTCCCCAGTTGTCGATCCAGTCGTAGCTGTACGGCGCCGCGCGGAGCTGGCAGAGCCAGCGGAAGACGACCGCGGGCGGCGCGTCGACGTCGACGGCGCGGAACCACGCGTCGTCGGGGTCCGCGAGGTGGCGGTCGCACGGGAAGGCGAGGCGCCGCTCCGCCGCCGTCGCGCCCCAGGTCTTCGCCCACGCGACGGGACACACGCCCATCGCGCGCGATCCTAGGAACCGCGCGGAGCCGTCGCAAGGACGCGCGCGCCTTGTCACCCGTCCGCCTTTCGGTATAGCGATCGCCGCCGTGAGCTATCGCGTCGGGATCGACGTCGGCGGCACGTTCACCGACCTCGTCCTCGTGGACGGCCGCGGGCGGCTCGTGCTCGACAAGCACCCGACGACGCCGCGCGACCAGTCGGCCGGCGTGCTCGGCGGCCTCGCGCAGCTCGCGGCGCGCGAGAAGAAGCCGCTCGCGGCGTTCCTCGCCGAGACGACGCTCCTCGTCCACGGCACGACGACCGCCGACAACACGATGATCGAGATGTCCGGCGCCGTGACCGGGCTCGTGACGAGCGAGGGGCACCGCGACGAGATCGAGATCCGCCGCGGCTTCAAGGAGGACATCTGGGACCCGGCGCTGCCGCCGCCGCCCCCGATCTGCCCGCGCCGCCGCCGCTACGGCGTGCCGGAGCGCCTCGACTACGAGGGGAACGTCGTCGTGCCGCTCGACGAGGAGGCCGTCCGCCGCGCGTGCCGCCGGATGCGGAAGCAGGGCGTCGAGTCGCTGGCGGTCGTCTTCCTCTTCTCGTACGTGAACCCGGCGCACGAGCGTCGGGTGCGGGAGATCGCGCTCGAGGAGCTGCCGGGCGTCATGATCTCGCTCTCGCACGAGGTGATGCCGTCGGCGCCGGAGTTCGAGCGCACCTCGACGACGCTCGTGAACGCGTACGTCGGGCCGAAGATCGAGCGCTACCTCTCGCGCCTCGAGACGCGGCTGCGCGAGGCGGGGTTCGCGGGCGAGCTCCTCGTCATGCAGTCGAACGGCGGCGTGATGCCGGGCGGGTGGGTCGCGGGAAAGGCGGTCGCGGTGATGGGCTCGGGGCCCGCGGGCGGCGTGAACGCCGCGGCCGCGATCGCGCGCGCGGCGCGCGTCCGCGACTTCATCTCGGTCGACATGGGCGGCACGAGCTACGACGTGTGCCTCGTCCGCGACGGCACGCCCGACGTGAAGGCCGGCTGGAACTGGCACCACCGCTACGTGATCGGCCTCCCGATGGTCGACGTGCGCTCGGTCGGGGCGGGCGGCGGCTCGATCGCGCGCGTCGAGTCCGGCGCGCTGCGCGTCGGGCCCGAGAGCGCCGGCGCGGATCCGGGGCCCGTGTGCTACGGCCGCGGCGGCGTCGAGCCGACCGTGACCGACGCGAACCTCGTCCTCGGGTATCTCAACCCCGCGCGCTTCTGCGGCGGCACGATGCGCCTCGACGTCGAGGGCGCGCACGCCGCGATCGACGCGCGCGTCGCGCGGCCCCTCGGCCTGTCGGTCGTCGAGGCCGCGCACGGCATCTTCCAGCTCGTGAACGCGAACATGGCGAACGCCGTCCGCAAGGTGTCCGCCGGCCGCGGCATCGACCCGCGCCCGATAACGCTCGTCGTCTTCGGCGGGAACGGGCCGGTGCACGCGGGTCCGCAGGCCGCCGAGCTCGGCATCCGCCGGATCCTCGTCCCGAAGCTCTCGCCCGCGTTCTCGGCGCTCGGCCTCCTCCTCACGGATCCGACCGTCGACGAGATGCGCTCCTACGTGAGCCCCGTCGGCCGCGTCGACCTCGCGCGGGTGAACGCCCTCCTCGCCGAGATGACGGCGGCGGCGCAGCGGGCGCTCGGCCCGAGGGCGCGGCGCCTGCGCGTCGAGCGCCTGGCCGTCTTCTGCTATCCCGGGCAGACGTTCGACATGCCGGTGCCGCTGCCCGCGCGGCGCGGCGCCGTCACGCCGAAGGTCCTCGCCGACGCGGTCGAGCGCTTCCACGCGATGCACGAGGCGCTCCACACGTACGCGAGCCGCGACCAGGAGCCGGTGCTCCGCGGCCTGCGCGTGAAGGCGAGCGCGGCCGGCGACAAGCCGACGCTGCCCCGCGCGCCGCGCCGCACGGGGCGGGACGCGCGGCGCGGCGCGCGCCGGGCCTTCTTCGACGGCCGCTTCGTCTCGACGCCCGTCTGGGACGGCCCGGCGCTCGGAGCCGGCCAGGTGATCCGCGGCCCGGCGATCGTCGAGGAGCCGTTCACGACGATCGTCGTCTTCCCCGGCCAGCGCGCGGTCGTCGACCCGTGGGGGAACTACGCGATCGCGCTCGGGTAGCGCGGCGCGCGCCGAGGAGATCCGCGATCGCGTCGCGCAGGACGACCGCGCCGTTCCGCTCCGTCGACCGCGTCGCGTAGACGAGCGTCACGGTGCCGCGCCGGGCCTCGTCGGCGAGCGCGGCGACGAGGCGGCGTCGCTCGGGCGCCGCGAGCTCCTTCCGGTAGCGCCGCTGGAACTCGGGCCAGCGCGCGGGGTCGTGGCCGTACCACTCGTGGAGCGCGGGGCTCGGCGCCACGTCGCGCAGCCACTCGGCGAGGGCCGCGCGCTCCTTCGTCAGGCCGCGCGGCCACAGGCGCTCGACGAGGACGCGCCGCCCGTCGTCGGGCGTCGGGGGCTCGTACACGCGCTTCGTCTTCACCATGACGTGCGCATAGCGCGCGGGGGCGCGAGCGTAAATCGCGACGCCGGCGGCGCGCCGGCGATTCGTGACTCGCGCTACCGGAGGTAGCCGAGGCTCCGCAGGCGCTCGGCGAGCTTGCGGTCGGCCCGCGGGAACACGACGGGGCCGGGGCGCGCCGCCGCGAGCGCCCGCACGGCGGCGTCGAGCTCGGCGGCGAGCTGCGCGCCCGCGGGGTCGCCCTCCGGGTCCCGCGGCCGCTCCTCGGCCGGATCGGTCGCGAGGTCGAAGAGCGCTCGGGTCCGCCCCTGCGCGCCGACCGTCTCGACGAGCGCGTGGCCCGCCTCGTCGTACGCGGCGCGCGTGACGCCCGCGGGCCCGACGTTCTCCGCCACGGCGGGACCGCGCGGGGCCCAGAGCGGCGCCCGCGCGACGGGGAGGGGCGGGAGCCCGAGGGTCGCGAGGATCGTCGGCGCGACGTCGGCGAGGCCGACGGGCCGCTCCTCGACGCCGCGGCGCGCGCCGTGCGGGTACTTGACGAGGAGCGGCACGTGCACGAGCGACCACACGGGATCGCCCGTGTGCTCCCAGCGGCCGCGCTCGCCGAAGAGATCGCCGTGGTCCGCGGTGACGACGACGAGCGCGTCGTCCCAGCGGCCGAGCGCGCGGACGGCCGCGAACAGGCGGGCGAGCGCGTCCGTCTCGTAGCGGATCGCCCCGTCGTACCGCGCCATCCGCTCGGCCGCCTTGGCGGGGTCGCTCGTCGGCGGCACGCCGGGAGGCAGCGTCGCCGGGAACATCGCGTCGTACGGCGGCGGTGGCGCGTACGGCGCGTGGGCGTCCATCGCGTTCAGGAAGAGGAAGAGCGGCTGGCGCCCGCGGCGGTGGCGGAGCCAGGCGACGGCCGCGTCGACGAGCGGCCCCGCGTGCTCGAGGCCGTCGCGGCGGTACTCGTCGAAGCCCCGCGCGAGGCCGAAGACGGGGTCGAGGAAGCCGTGGTTGCCGGCGAACGCGGCCGTCCGGTACCCGGCGGCGCGCAGCCGCTCGGCGAGCGTCGGGACCGCCGGCGCGAGCGCGTAGACCCCCTCGCCCGGGACGCCCGTCGCGTAGCGGACGCCGTGCTCGGACGGCATGAGGCCGGTGAAGAGCGACGCGTGGCTCGGCGGCGTCCACGTGCCGGAGGCGACGGCGCGCCGGTGGACGACGGCCTCCGCGGCGAGCGCGTCGAGCGCGGGGGCCGTCGGGCGCGCGTACCCGTACGTCGAGAGATGGTCGGCGCGGACCGTGTCGAGCACGACGAGGAGGACGTCGGGACGCCGGTCGCGGCCGCAGCCGAGGACGGCGAGCGCGACGAGCGCCGCGAGGCGCGCACCGTGCGGGCGTGGCATCCCGAGCGGTATAGCCGACGCCCGTCGTCCGCCAAAGCCGGCCGGGTGGAGCCCGATGGCGGTCGGTCGCGACCGGGACGGCAGCGGACGGCCGGCGCGCGTCGAGCGCGCCGTCGTCAGCGACGAAGCATGCGGGGGCGGGCCCGCCTCAGCGGCCGGACCAGACGACGACGCCGTTCCGCTCGTCGCGGAGCGCGCGCCCTTCCCGGCGGAGCAGCTCGAGATGCGCGAGCGTCTCGACGGTCGCGGCCAGCACCTGGAAGCGGTTCTGCGGGTCGATCGCGAAGGCGTCGAGCGCCACCTCGTAGGCCGTGCGCGGCCGGCGCCGGATCGCGTCCAGCATGCCGAGCTTCCGCACGCGGTGGAAGTCGACGAGCTGGCGCGCGCGGCGGCGATGGTCCTCGTAGACGGGCCCGTGCGCGGGGCAGACGAGGCGCGCCTCGACGCGCTGGATCTTCTCGTGCGAGGCGAGGAAGTCGCCGAGCGGGTTCTCGGGGCCGTTCGGCCAGAGCCCCACGTGCGGGGTGATCTTCGGCAGCAGGTGGTCGCCGACGAAGAGGATCCCGTCCGGCACGAGGCGGAGGCAGCAGTGCCCGGGCGTGTGCCCGGGCGTCCACACGACCTCGAGCGTCCGCCCGTCGCCGAGCGGCAGCGCGTCCTCGTCGCCGAGGAGACGATCCGGCGGCGCGGGCGCGTACCAGGAGCCGAAGAGGGTGGAGGGCGCCGGGAGGTCGCGATCGGGCGGGACCTCGGGCGCGCCGTGGCGGGCGAGGTAGGCGCGCCCGTCGGTCGCGCCGACGTGGCGCATCGCCGTCGCGCGCGCGGCCTCGAGCGGGTGGAGGTACACCTCGGCGTGCGTGAGCGCCCGGTACGGGTCGGACGTGCCCCAGTGGTCGAGGTGGTGGTGCGTGCCGACGATGCGCGTGATCGCCTCGGGTGCGATGCCGAGGTCGGCGAGCGCGCCGCGGAACGCGCGGACGCTGTCGTCGGTGTTCATGCCGGTGTCGACGAGCGTCCACGTGCGCCCCGCGCGGACGAGGTACACGTTCACGACCGTCGGCTTCATCGGCAGCGGCAGGAAGACCTGCACGACGCCGTCCGCGATCTCCCGCGTCTTCGCGGCGTCGCCCATGCTACTCGTGGAGCCGCTCCTGCACCGCGAAGGTGAGCCGCAGCTTCACCTTCCAGGCCGTCACGGCGCCGTCCTCGACGATCGCCGTCACGCCGGCGAGGTCGGCCTGCCGGATGCCCTCGATCGTGGCCGCGGCCCGGTTCACGGCGAGGCCGACGGCGTCCTCGATCGAGTTCGTGGACGTGCCCGTCAGCGTGATCGTCTTCTCGACCATGGCGCTGCCCTCCCGCTCCATAAGGGCTGGAGGGGCCGCACGATGCAAGGTATGGTCCCGGCCGCGGTGCGCGCGGCCCTGGCCCTCCTGCTCGTCACGTCGATCGCCGCGGGTGTCGCGGCGGCCGGCGTCGCGGACCCGAGCCTCCCCGGGCGCTTCCCGGTGGGGGTCGCGACGCTCGTCCTGCCCGCGCCGACGCTCGGGCGCACGTTCGTCGCCGAGGTCTGGTACCCGGCGGCGCACGCCGGCCGCGACGCGCCGCTTCGGCGCGGGCGCTTCCCGCTGGTCGTCGTCGTGCACGGGAACTGCGGCTTCCGGACGAACTACGAGTACCTGACGGCGGCGCTCGCCGCGCACGGCTTCACGGTCGCGGCGCCCGACATGCCGGGCTTCGTGAAGGCGGCGTGCGACGCCGGGCACGACGACGCGGGCGAAGTCGCCGCGGCGCCGGCCGAGATCGGCTTTCTCTCGAGCACGTTCCGCCGCACCGACGGACCGGCGGCGGCGTTCGCACCCGCGGTGCGCCGCGCGAAGACGGGACTCGTCGGGCACTCGCTCGGCGGCCTCGCCGTCGTGCTCGCCGCCGTCGCGAGCCCGAGCTATCCCGCCGTGGTGGCGCTCGCGCCGGCCGCGGGGGCGCCGAACGGCGCCGCCCTCGCCGCCGCGCCCGGCCCGCGCCGGGCCGTCCTCGCGATCGGCGGCTCCGCCGACGCGACGGTGCCGTTCGACGCCCTCACCGTGCCCTTCTTCGCCGCGCTCGCCCGGCCCGCGTTCCTCGTCCGCATCGCGGGCGGGACGCACAGCGGCTTCACCGACGTGGACGACCGCCTGGCGCCCGCCGCGCTCGCGCGCCAGCAGCTCCTCGTGCGCCGCTACGCGGTCGCGTTCCTCGAGCGCTGGCTCGCAGGGCGGCGCCGCTTCGCGCGCTTCCTCACCCCCGGGGACGCGGCAGGGCAGGGCGCGGACGTGACGCTCGCGCGGAAGTAGAAGCGCGGGCGGTCAGCGCTCCGCGCGCGCGAGGCGTGCGAGGAGGGACGCGTCGGTCGGGAACGCGAGCGGCGGCGGGGACGCCGGGTCGAACCAGCCGACGGCCGCCGCGTCGTCCCCGGCGACGGGCACGGCCGCCGGGTCGACGAGCGTCGCGGCGAACCAGATCCCGATCGTCGGCTTCGCCGGGTCGTGGAAGTTCGACGCGACCTGGATCACGTCCCCGACCGCGACCTCGACGCCCGCCTCCTCGCGCGTCTCGCGCGCGGCGGCCGCCCGCACGTCCTCGCCCCACTCGACGAACCCGCACGGAAAGCACCACTTCCCGCCGCCCCACTGGCCGGGCGAGCGCTGCACCATGAGGATCCGGCCGCGGGCGTCGCGCACGACCGTCGCCGCGCCGACGCCGGGGTTCGAGAAGAAGACGAACCCGCACGCGGCACACCGCGGCCGGACGGGGCCGCTCACGGCGACGTGCGCGAGCGGGCCGCCGCAGCGCGGGCAGAAGCGCCAGTCGTCGCCGGGCGCCGCCACTATTCCAGGTGCGCGCCGCCGTCCACGTGGAAGACGTGGCCGGTCACGTAGCGCGCGTCGTCCGTGGCGAGGAAGACGGCGACGGGGGCGATGTCGGTCTCCGGGTCGCCGAGGCGGCCGATCGCGCGGTGCTCCATCTGCCGCTTGAACGCCTCGGGGTCGCGCGCGGCCCAGTCCTGGCCGCGCTTCGTCCACGCGGCGGGCGCGATCGCGTTGACGGTGATGCCGAGCCGGCCCCACTCGCGCGCCGCGGTGCGGGTGAGCGCGGCGATGCCGGCCTTCGAGGCCCCGTACTCGCCGAGGCCGGGATGCCCGCGCTCGGCGGCGAGCGAGACGAGGTTCACGATGCGGCCCCAGCCCTTCTGCGCCATGAACGGCCGCACGGCGCACATCGCCCACCACGTGCCCTTCACGCCCGTCCGCCACGAGAGGTCGAACTGCTCGTCGGGGATCTCCTCGAGCTTCGCGCGCGGGCCGAAGCCGTGCGCGTTGTTCACGAGCACGTCGACGGTGCCCCAGCGGCGGACGGTCTCGGCGACCATCGCCTCGACGGACACCTTGTCGCCGACGTCGGTCGTCTGCGCGACCGCCTCGCCGCCCCCGGCGCTGATCTCCTCCGCCGTCCGCTCGGCGCGGTGCGCCTTCAGCTCCGCGACGCAGACGCGCGCGCCTTCGCGGGCGAACACGAGCGCGATCCCCCGGCCGATCCCCTGGCCGGCGCCGGTGACGATCGCGACCCTACCCTCGAGCCGGCCCATCGAGCGCGCCCGGCTCGTCGAGCCAGCGGTTGAGCGCCCACGTGCGCCACTCGTTCGTCACGATCGTGTGCTCGACCGCCTGGCGGACGCGGCGCTGGACGTGCGCGGTGGTGCAGACGCGGCGCATGAGCGCGAGCGCCTTGTCGCCGTGCTCGGGCTCCGCGTACGCGTGCACCTCGAGGTTCTTCACCGTGATCCCGTAGTGCCGCCGGAGGCCCTCGTAGAGCGTCTTCGCGTAGCCGCTCATGCCCGCGACGCGCTCGCGCGCATAGCCGAAGGCGGCGAGGCCCTCCTCGTAGGAGCGGCGGACGTAGTAGAGCATCGTGTAGACGGAGCCGATCGTCTCCGGCATCGGCACGTACGCGCGCAGCTCCTCGTCCGGGATGCCGAGCGCGCGCGTGTACTCGACCTTCATGAGGACGTGGTTCGGGTCGCGGAGCCAGCCGCACTCGTCGGCGAAGTTCTGCGTCCAGTGGGCATAGTGCTCGGAGTCCTCGAGCGTGAAGGCGTCGGTGTCGGGCGCGTTCGCGATCAGGAGTGGGAACTCGGGCGTCATCCAGAGCCCCAGGTAGTAGAGCTCCATCGCGTAGCGCTTGACGATCCCGAGGCTCGCGCGGCCGCTCCCGATCGCGGGGATGACCTTGTTCTGCGAGTACGGGTTGTGCGCGGCGATGAAGCGGTCGAGCTCGGCGAGGAAGGCGTCGACGGGGATGGCCGTCTCCTGCCGGTCCTTGATCACGTTCTTGAAGGTGCCGGGCGAGCTCATCGCGGCCTCCGATCGTTGAACGGCCGCGGCGAATGTAGGAGCATCGCTTCGTGAGTGTCAACCAGCCGGACGCGCTGCCGCTCGCCGACGTCCGCGTCCTCGCATTCACGCAGCTCGGCGCCGGCCCGTTCGGGCTCATGATGCTCGCGGACCTCGGCGCCGACGTGATCAAGGTGGAGGACCCGACGACGGCGGGCGACGAGGCGCGCCGCGTGCCGCCGTTCGACGACGCGGCGGCGCACGACGGCCTCTACTTCCAGGCGCTCAACCGCGGCGCGCGCTCGATCACGCTCGACCTCCGCGTGCCCGAGGCGCGCGACGTGCTGCACCGGCTCGTCGCCCGCGCCGACGTCGTCTACAACAACCTCCGCGGCGACCTCCCGGCGAAGCTCGGCCTCGACTACGCGGCCCTCGGCCGCGTGAACCCGAAGCTCGTCTGCTGCTCGCTCTCGGGCTTCGGCCGCACCGGGCCGCGCGCGGGTGATCCGGGCTACGACTACCTCCTCCAGGCGTACGCGGGCTTCATGAGCCTCACGGGCGAGCCCGACGGGCCGCCGACCAAGTGCGGCGTCTCGGTCGTCGACTTCTCGGGCGGCATCCTCTCCGCGCTCGCGGTCATGATCGGCCTCCACCGCGCGCGCGCGACGGGCGTCGGCTGCGACCTCGACGTCTCGCTCCTCGACACCGCGGTCGCGATGCTGAACTACATGGCCGCCTGGGCGCTCAACCGTGACTGGCGCCCGCAGCGCCTGCCCGACGGCGCGCACCAGAGCCTCGTCCCGAGCCAGACGTTCCGGACCGCCGACGGCTGGCTCGTCCTCATGTGCATGAAGGAGAAGTTCTGGGAGCGGCTCGCGGAGCGGATGGGGCTGGCGCGCCTGACGGCCGATCCGCGCTTTCGGACGTTCGCGGACCGGCTCGCGCACCGCGCGGAGCTGGTTGCGCTCTTGGTGCCCGAGTTCGCGCGCCGGACGACGGCGGAGTGGCTCGAGCGGCTCCGCGGCCACGTGCCGGTCGCGCCCGTGTACGACGTCGAGGAGACGCTGCGCGACGAGCACGTGCTGGCGCGCGAGATGGTGGTCGAGGTGGAGCACGCGGTGTTCGGGCGGATGCGGGAGACCGGGTGCCCGATCAAGATGGCGGGCGTCCGTCCGCGCTACGCGCCGGCGTCGGCGCTCGGCGCGGACACGGCGGCGGTGCTGGCGGAGGTGGGGATCGACGGCGAGGCCATCGACGCACTCCGCGCACGGGGCGCGATCTAGGCGGCGTGAACCTCTCGCCGGTCGAGCGCGTGGGCACGATCTCCAGGCGGTCGTTTCTCGATCGCTACCGGGTGCCGCGCCGCCCGGTGGTGCTCCTGGACCTGACCGCTCCGTGGCCGGCGCGGAGGAAGTGGTCGGTCGAATATCTGGACGCCGTCGCCGGCCATCGCGAGATTTCCCTCTACGACAGCCGCCCGGCGCGCGACCGCCGGCACCAGCACGCCGCCGCCGCACGCATGCGGCTCGGCGAATACCTGGAGCGTCTGCGCGGCGGCGAGAAGGATCTCCGTATCTTCTTTCTCCGAGTGGTGGACGAGCTGCCCGAGCTAGTTCCCGACTTCGGCTATCCGGAGCTCGGCGGGCGATGGGTGAAGAAGCTCTCGGTGCTCTTCATGGCCGGGCGAGGCGCTCGCGTGCAGATGCACTTCGATATCGACCTCGCCGAGGTCCTGCTCTGCCACTTCGGGGGCCGCAAGCGCGTGATCCTGTTCGCGCCGGAGGAGACGCCTTATCTCTACCGGGTGCCGTTCTCGTTCAGCAGCCGCTTCGACGTCGCGCCCGAGGCGCCCGACTACGGAAGGTTCCCGGCGCTCGCGCGGGCGCGCGGCACGATCGCCGAGCTCGGACACGGCGACGCGCTCTACATCCCGGCCGGCTATTGGCACTACGTCGTCTACGACGACATCGGCTTCTCGCTCTCGCTCCGGACGCTGCCCGGCACCCCGCGCGATCTGCTCGCCGCCCTCTACAACATCCTGGTGCTCCGCACCGTCGACGGGCTCATGCGGAAGGCGCTCGCGCAGCGCTGGAACGACCGGAACGAGCGGCTGGCCGTGGAGCGGGCGCATCGGCGGCTCGGGCTTCGGTAGCGAGTCGCGCGGGAGCCTCTGCTCCGCGGTCGGCGGGTCGTGTCTCGTCGCGTCGCATGCCTCAGGTCCGGTTGCAGCCGCGGAGCGTCGCGGGCAAGAACGGATCGTCGCTCTCCGACCGAGGAGGACCCGATGGCCGAACCCGCGGCGAGCACGTTCCCCGACATCTTCCCCTTTCTGCGGCCCGAAGTCCTCGCCGACCCGTATCCCGTCTACGCCATGCTCCGGACGGCGCAGCCCGTCCTCCGCATCCCGCTGCCCGGGACGGAGGCCGGCGCCTGCGCCCTCACGCGCCACGACGACGTCCAGCACGTCCTGCGGGATGCGCGCTTCTCCGCCGACCGGCGCCGCTCGGAGTTCATGCAGCGGAACCGCGACGCGCTGCCGCCCGCGATCGCACAGGCGCTCCTCGGCGAGCAGGGCGGGCTGCGGAGCATGCTCATCATCGACCCGCCCGATCACACCCGCGTCCGCGGGCTCGTGAGCAAGGCGTTCACGCCGCGCCGGGTCGCCGGGCTTCGGGACCACATCCAGGCCATCTGCGACGACCTTCTGGACGAGGTCGACGGCCGCGTCCGGATCGAGGTGATGGCCGATCTCGCGACGCAGCTCCCGGCGATCGTCATCGCCGAGCTGCTCGGCGTCCCGCCCGAGGACCGGCGCCGGTTCAAGGAGTGGTCGAACGACCTGATCTCGCTGGTCGGGAACCCCGACGCGGCCGGTGCCGTCGAGCGGTTCGAGCGCGGCCTCGAGAGCTTGTTGTCCTACCTGCGCGACGCCATCGCGCGACGGCGGCGCGACCCGCGCGACGACCTCTTGAGCGCCATGATCGCCGCCCAGGAGGAGCGCGACGCCTTGACGGACGCGGAGCTGCTCGCGACGAGCAACCTGCTGCTGGTGGCCGGCCACGAGACGACGACGAACCTGATCGGCAACGGCCTCCTCGCGCTGCTCCGGCATCCGGAGGAGTGCGCGCGGCTCCGCGCCGACCCATTGCTCGTCCCGACGGCGGTCGAGGAGATGCTGCG
>DASRHG010000061.1:0-30157 GCA_035650655.1 Binatia bacterium
GACGCCGAGTACGACGCGCTCTTCCGCCGGCTCGAGCAGCTCGAAGCCGAGCACCCCGAGCTGCGGACGCCCGACTCGCCCACGCAGCGGGTCGGCGCGAAGCCCCTCGAGAAGTTCGGGACCGTCCGCCACCGCCATCCCATGCTGTCGCTCAACAACGTCACCACGCCGGAGGAGATGGCCGAGTTCGACGCCCGGGTGCGGAAGTTCCTCGGCCGCGAGCGCATCGAGTACGTCGGCGAGCCGAAGGTCGACGGCGTCGCCGTCGAGCTCGTGTACCGGCACGGCCGGCTCGCCGTCGCGTCGACGCGCGGCGACGGCGTCGTCGGCGAGGACATCACGCAGAACGTGCGCACGATCCGGACGGTGCCGCTCCGCCTCGTCGGGGACGGCTCGCTCCCCGCGCTGCTCGAGGTGCGCGGCGAGGTGTTCCTCCCTCTCGCGGCGTTCCGGCGCCTGAACGCCGAGCGCGAGGAGGCCGGGCAGCCCGTGTTCGCGAACCCCCGGAACGCGGCCGCCGGATCGCTCAAGCAGCTCGACCCGCGCGTCACGGCGGCGCGGCCCCTCGAGTTCGTCTGCCACGGGATCGGGGAGGCCGAGGAGCTCGGGACCGCCACGCACTGGGAGACGCTCCAGCGCCTCGCCGCGCTCGGGCTCAAGCCCGTGCCACGGTCGCGCGTCTGTGCCACGCGCGACGCCGTCCTCCAGCTCTTCGCCGAGCTCGACGCGGAGCGCGATCGGCTCCGCTACGAGATCGACGGGCTCGTCGTCAAGGTGAACGACTTGGCACTCCAGCGCCGGCTGGGCGAGGTGTCGCGCGCCCCGCGCTGGGCGGTCGCGTACAAATTCAAGCCGCGCCAGGCGCAGACGCGGATCCTGCGGATCGTGCCGTCGGTCGGGCGGACGGGCGTGCTCACCCCCGTCGCCGAGCTCGAGCCCGTGCCCGTCGGCGGCGTGACGGTGCGGAACGCGTCCCTCCACAACATGGACGAGATCGAGCGGAAGGACATCCGCGTCGGCGACCACGTGCTCCTCGAGCGCGCCGGCGACGTGATCCCGTACGTCGTCAAGGTGCTGGTCGAGAAGCGGACGGGCCACGAGCGGAAGTTCCATATGCCGTCGCACTGTCCGGTCTGCGGCGCGGACGTCGTCCGGGCCGAGGGCGAGGTCGCGTACCGCTGCATCGGGCTCTCGTGTCCGGCGCAGCTCAAGCAGTCGCTGCGGTTCTTCGCGGCGCGCGGCGCCCTGGACATCGAGGGCATGGGCGAGAAGCTCGTCGACCAGCTCGTCGAGAAGCAGCTCGTCGAGGACGTCGCCGACGTGTACCACCTGGACGCGGAGACGCTCGCCGGCCTCGAGCGCATGGGCGAGAAGTCCGCCGCGAACCTGGTCGCGCAAATCGAGCGGAGCAAGCGGACGACGCTCCCGCGCTTCCTCGTCGCGCTCGGCATCCGCCAGGTCGGCGAAGCGACGGCGAAGGCGCTCGCCGAGCACTTTGGGACGCTCGACCGCATCATGCAGGCGTCCGCCGACGAGCTCCAGGAGGTGCGCGACGTCGGGCCCGAGGTGGCGGCGAGCATCCGCCGGTTCTTCGACGAGAAGCAGAACCGGAAGGTGATCCAGCGGCTCCTCGACGCGGGCGTGAAGCCGGCCCCGGTGGCGCGCCCGAAGGGCCCGCTCGCGGGCAAGAAGGTCGTCCTGACGGGCACGCTCGAGTCGATGACGCGCCCGGAGGCGCAGCGGCGCATCGAGGCGCTCGGCGGCCGCGTGCTCGGTAGCGTCAGCAGGGAGACGGATTGGGTCGTCGCCGGGGCGGATCCGGGGTCGAAGCTCACGAAGGCCGAGAAGCTCGGCGTCCCCGTCCTCGACGAGAAGCAATTCCTCCGGCTCCTCGGCGACTGATGGCGATCGTCCGCACGCACCTCGTCGTCGCCGGCCGCGTGCAGGGCGTCTGGTTCCGCGGCGCGATGCAGGACGAGGCGCGACGCTTGGGCCTCCGGGGCTGGGTCCGCAACCGTCGCGACGGCGCGGTCGAGGCGGAGGTCGAGGGGGAGGAGGGCGCGGTCGAGGCGCTCGTCGCCTGGGCGCACCAGGGCCCCCCCGGCGCTCGCGTCACGCGGGTCGATGCGCAGCGCATCCCGGTCGCGGGGACGGAGCGCGAATTTGCGATCCGGCACTAGGGCCCCGGTCGCGCTCGCCCTCCTCTACCTGGCGCTCGCCCTCCACGGCCTCGGCGCGGCCGACGTCGTCGGCGACGACGAGGCGCGCGAGGTCGGCGTCGTGCAGGACGTGGCCGCGGGGCACTGGCTCCTCCCTCGCTTCGACGAGACGCTCCTCCCCGACAAGCCGATCCTCTTCCACTGGCTCGCCGCCCTCCCCTGCGCCGCGGCCGGGTTCTCCGAGGCGGCCGTGCGGCTCCCGTCCGCGGCCGCGGGCGCGGCGCTCGTCGGCTGGACCGCGGCCTTCGGCGGCGCGCTCTTCGGGCCGCCCGGCGGCCTGGCGGCGGGCGCGCTCCTCGCGACCATGCCGGCCCTCTTCGCGCGCGCCCGGGTCGCGCGGCCCGACGTCCTCCTCGCTGCGCTCCTCGCGGCGGCGCTCGGCGCGGCGTACGCGTGGTGGCGCGACGGCCGGCGTCGCAACGCGGTCGCCGCGCTGGTGCTCCTCGGCGCCGCGACGTTCGCGAAGGGCCCGGTCGCGCCGGCGCTCTTCGTCGCGACGCTCGCCGGCTTCCTCCTCTGGGAGCGCAATCTCCGCCGCCTCTCCGGGCTCCTGACGCTCCCGGGCCTCGTCGCCTTCGCCGTCCTCGGGCTCGGGTGGTACGCGGTCGCGCTCGCCGGCTGGGGCGACGCCTTCGTCCGCGAGCACTTCGTCGGCCGCTACCTGGCGAACCTCACGGGCGGCATCGGCGACGTGCGCCCGTACGCGAGCCGCTCGCCCGCGTTCCACCTGCTCTTCTACCCGAAGCACCTGCCGCTCGTCGCCCTCCCGTGGACGCCGCTCGCCGCGCTCGCCGTCTGGCGCGGGTATCGGCAGGACCGGCTCCGCGACCCGCGGCTCCGCTTCCTCCTCTGCTGGACGCTCGCGCCGGTCGTCGTCTTCGCGCCCGCCGAGTACAAGCTCCGCCACTACCTCCTCCCCGCCGTCCCCGCGCTCGCGCTCCTCGCGGCGCCGGCGGCCGTCGCGCTGTGGCGCTCGCCGCGGATGTCGCGCGGCGCGGCCGCGGCGTGCGCGGCGCTGGCGGCCGCGGCCGTCGGCGTCGTCGCCTGGGGCCTCCTCGGCGGCACCGCACACCTCGCGCGCTCGGATCGCGAGACGGTCGAGGCCGCGCTGGCCGTCCTCCCGCACGGCGCGTCGGGCGCCGCGGCGCTCGCCGGCTTCGTGACCGGCGTGCTCCTCCTGCCGGTCGCGCGGCGCTCGTGGGCGGGCGTGCTCGCCGTGGTCGGCGCCGGCCTCACGGGGTGGATGGCGCTCGGCATGCCGGCGGTCGCGACGGCGGCGGCGCGCCGGGACTCGCTCAAGCCGTTCGCGCTCGAGGCCGCCCGGCGGTTCCCGTCCCCCGCGCCGCTCGTGTTCGCCGGGCCCCCGATTCGCGCGGTCGTCGTCTACGCCGGGCGCCCGATCCCGTCGCTCGGCCGCGGCGTGCCCCTTCCCGCGGGCGCCGGGGTGATCGCGACCGAAGCCGACTGGACCCGGCTCGCCGCCGCCGGCGACGTCGGTCCGCCGCTCCTGCGCGCCCGGGGGCGGATCGGGAACGTCCGTCGCGACGTCGTCGTGCTCGCCGAGGCCGCCGCCCGCGCGCCGTGACGACGGACCCGCGCGACGGGCGTCGCGCGCCGCGCCTTGACGGGACCGCGGGGCGCGGCGCAGAAGCGGACCCGTGCTGCGACTCGTCGCCGAGACGGCCCTCCACACCGTCCTCCTCCCCGGCACGATCGTCGTGCTGCTGCCCGCGCTCGTGCTCTCGTCCGAGGGCGCGCTCCGCCGCCCCGCCGTCTCGGCGCCGGCGCTCCTCGGTGCCCTTCTGATCGCGCTCGGCCTCGCCGTCGTCGCGTGGTGCACCCGGGACTTCCTGGTCCGCGGACGCGGCACGCCGAACCCGCTCGACCCGCCGAAGGCGGTCGTCACGACGGGCCCCTACCGCCGCGTCCGGAACCCGATGTACGTGAGCGTCGCCGCGATCCTCGTCGGCGAGGCGCTCGTCGTCGGCTCGCTCCGCCTGCTCGGCTACACCGCCGTCGTCGTCCTCGGCTTCCACCTCTTCGTCGTGGGCTACGAGGAGCGGACGCTCCGCCGTCGCTTCGGCGCCTCGTACGACGCGTACCGTGCGGCGGTCCCGCGGTGGCTGCCGCGGCTCAGCGGCCCTCGGTGAGCGCGAGCGCCCGCTGGTAGACCTCGCGTCGGGGGAGCCCCGTCTCGCGCGCGATCGCCGACGCGAGCTCGCGGATCGACCGCCCGGCGGCGAGCGCGGCGCGGATGCGCGCGTCGAGGTCGATCGGCGCGCGCCCGGCCGGCGCACCCGCGACGACGATCGTCACCTCGCCGCGGAGCCGCTCCACGGCGCCGACCCGCGCGCGGAGCGCGGAGAGGCGGCCGCGCAGGAGCTCCTCGTTCGCCTTCGTGAGCTCGCGCCCGACGACGGCCTCGCGGTCGCCGAGCGCCCCCGCCGCCGCGGCGAGGAAGGCGTCGAGCCGCCGCGCCGCCTCGAAGAAGACGAGCGCCCGGGGCTCGTCCGCGAGCGCCGCGAGCCGTGCGGCGCGCGCGCCCGCGCGCGCCGGCAGGAAACCCTCGAACGCGAACCGGTCGACCGGCAGACCGGCCACCGAGACGAGCGCCGCGACCGCCGAGGCGCCGGGAATCGGGACGACGGGAACGCCCGCCGCGACGGCGCCGCGCACGAGGTGGTACCCCGGGTCCGCGATCCCCGGCGTGCCGGCGTCGGAGACGAGCGCCACCGAGGCGCCGGCGCGGAGCCGCGCGACCAGCTCGGGCGCCTTCGTCCGCTCGACCGCGTCCCAGTAGCTCGTGAGCGGCGTCCGGATCCCGTGCCGGTCGAGCAGGATCCGCGTCCGCCGGGTGTCCTCGGCGGCGATCAGGTCCACCTCGGCGAGGACGCGGAGCGCGCGCAGCGTCACGTCCTCGAGGTTCCCGATCGGCGTCGCGACGACGTAGAGCGTGCCCGTCGCCACGCGGCGTCCGTGGCGCTCAGCCGGGGAAGACCGGCCGCGCGCCGTGCACGAAGTCGACGAGCCAGTCGAAGCGGAGGACGAGCACGAGCGTCACCGCCGAGAGCACGCCGACGGCGCCGAGCTCGAACACGCGGATGTGCACGCGCGCCGCCCCCGGCTCGGGGTCGTCGAGGAACATCGCCTTCACGACGCGCGCGTAGTAGTAGAGCGACACGACGCTGTTCACGAGCCCGATCAGCACGAGCGCGTAGAGCTTCGCTTCGATTCCGGCCCAGAAGACGAAGAACTTCCCGAGGAAGCCCGCGAGCGGCGGGAGCCCGGCGAGCGAGAAGAGGAAGATCGCGAGCGCCCACGCCGGAAGCGCGCCGCCCCGCCACGCGAGGCCGCGGTAGGCGTCGATGTCCTCGCGGCCCGTCGTGTTGGCGACGAGCATGACGATCCAGAACGCGCCGAGGTTCATGACGTAGTACACGGCGAGGTAGAAGAGCACCGACTCGAGCCCGGCGGGCGACAGCACGACGACGCCGAGGAGCGCGTACCCGGCGTGCGCGATCGACGAGTACGCGAGGAGCCGCTTCATGTTCGTCTGCGCGAGCGCCGCGAAGTTCCCGAGCGTCATCGTCGCGACGGCGAGGACGGAGAGGAGCTCCGGCACCGGGAGCTGCCGGAGGGCGCCGACCGTCGCCGCGCTCCCGCCGAACGCGAAGAAGCGGAGCACCATCGCGAAGCCCGCCGCCTTCGAGCCGACGGCGAGGAGCGCCGTCACGGGGATCGGCGCGCCGGTGTAGACGTCCGGCGCCCACATGTGGAACGGCACCGACGCGATCTTGTAGCCGAACCCGGCGAGCACGAGGACGAGGGCCAGGAAGAGCGCGGGCCGGCTCGCGGCGTCGAGCGTCGGGATCGCGGCGGCGATGCCCGCGTAGTCCATCGCGCCCGTGAGCCCGAAGACCCAGCTCATGCCGTAGATCATCGCGCCCGAGGCGACGCCGCCGTAGATCAGGTACTTGAGCGCGGCCTCGCCGGAGCGGCGGTTGTGGCGCAGGAAGCCGGTCAGCACGTACGAGGTGAGGCTCACGAACTCGAGCGACAGATAGGCCATCAGGAGGTTCGCCGCCGCGGCCATGAGGAACATCGCGAGCCCGCTCGAGAGGAGGAGCGTGTAGTACTCGCCCTCGTTCGGCTGGCCGCGCACCTCGCGCGAACCGAGCGACATCATGACGGCGGCGACGAGCGCGAGCCCGAGGAGCATCTTGAAGAAGACCGTGAAGCCGTCGAGCACGAGCATCCGGTCGAAGAGCCACGCGGGCGCGCGGCCGAGGAGGCCGGCGGTCGGCAGCAGCGTCGCGACCGCGGCGACGAGCGCGATGCGCCCGGGCAGCGGGCCGGGCGTCCGCCCGCGCTCGCGCGCGAGGAACAAGTCGACGAAGATGACGACCAGGATCGCTGCGGCGAGGATCAGCTCCGGCCGAAAGAGCGCGAGGCTCGCGTTCGCGTCCATCCGCCCTCACTCGGCGGCGCGCGCCACGACGGCGTGCGGGACGGCGGCTGCGGCCGAGCGCACCGTCGCGTTGAGCGCCTCGAGCGTCGCGTCCTGGAGGCGGAGGATCGGCCGAGGGTAGACGCCGAGGAAGAGGACGATCGCGCCGAGCGGAAGGAGCGTGAAGAGCTCGCGCCCGTTGATCTCGGGGAGCGAGAGGTACTTCTCGTTCGGCTTCCCGAGGAAGATGCGCTGGAGCGCCCAGAGGAGGTAGCCCGCCGTCAGCACGACGGCGCTCGCGGCGACGACGGTGAGCCCCGGATACGTCTGCCACGCCCCGAGGAGCACGAGCACCTCGGAGATGAACGCGGAGAGCCCCGGGAGCCCCATCGCGGCGAAGAACGCGAAGCCGGTGACGCCGGTGTAGACGGGCACGATCGAGGCGAGGCCGCCGAAGCCGTCGATCTGCCGGTGGTGCGCGCGGTCGTAGATGACGCCGACCAGGAGAAAGAGCATCGCCGTGATCGTGCCGTGGTTGAACATCTGGAGCACCGCGCCGTTGATCCCCTGCGGCGTCATCGCCGCCATGCCGAGCATCACGTAGCCCATGTGGCTGATGCTCGAGTACGCGACGAGCTTCTTCAGGTCCTCCTGCGCCATCGCGCACACGGCGCCGTAGATGATGTTCCACGTGCCGAGCGCGGCGAGGAGCCAGAACGCGAGCGAGTGGCCGCCCCACGGCGCGAGCGTCGCGGCCGGGAGGATCCCGTAGTTGATCCGAAGGATGCCGTACGTCCCCATCTTCAAGAGGACGCCGGCGAGGATGACGGAGATCGCGGTCGGTGCCTCGACGTGCGCGTCGGGCAGCCAGGTGTGGAACGGGAAGGCCGGGATCTTGATCGCGAAGCCGATGAAGAGCGCGGCCCAGAGAAGGAGCTGCACCTCGAGCGGGACGTGGGCGGCGGCGACCTCGCGGAGCCGCGTCATGTCGAACGTGTGCGGGTCGGCCGCGAAGTAGAGATAGAGGATCGTGACGAGCAGGAGCACCGAGCCGAGGAGCGTGTAGAGGAAGAACTTGATCGCGGCGTACTCGCGGCGCGGTCCGCCCCAGATGCCGATCAGGAAGTACATCGGGAGCAGCATCATCTCCCAGAAGACGAAGAAGAGGAGGAAATCGAGCGCGCAGAAGACGCCCATCATGCCCGTCTCGAGGAGGAGGAAGAGCGCGAAGTACCCCTTCACGCCCTTCTCGATCCCGAACGAGGCGAAGATGCAGAGGAAGGAGAGGAGCGCCGTCAGCACCACCATGGTGATGGAGATGCCGTCGACGCCGACGAAGTACTCCGCGCGGAAGAACGGCACCCACGACGCCCGCTCGACGAACTGGAAGCCGGTCTGCTCGGGGCGGAAGCCGGCGAGGAGCGGGACGACGAGCGCGAGCGGCAGCGCGGTCGCCGCGACCGCGATCCACCGCACGGTCCGGTCGTCGCGCACGACGGGCGACAGGATGAGCGCCATGCCGACGAGCGGGAAGAAGATCATCCAGCTGAGCACGTGTTCCATGTCCGTCCTTCAGCCTCCCGTGACGGCCGTCGCGAGCGACCAGTAGAGCAGCACGCCGCCGAGCACGCCGAGGGCGATGACGTAGAGGTAGGCGTTGATCGCGCCGGTCTGGACGTTGCGGATCCGACGCCCCGCGAACTGCGTCGCGACCGCGACGCCGTTCACCGCCCCGTCGACCACGTAGAGGTCGAGGAGGCCCGTGATCCGCGCGAGGACGCGGACGATCGCGGCCGCCAGGTTCACGAGGCCGTCGATCACGTGGAGGTCGAGCCACGCGACGGCGCGGAAGAGCGCGATCCCGCCGCGCACGAAGACCAGGCCGTACAGCTCGTCCACGTAGTATTTGTCGAGCGAGAGCCGGTAGAACAGGCCGCCCGCGAGGTTGCTGAAGACCTCCGGCCGGAGCGCGCGGCGGGCGTACATCGCGTACGCGAGGAGGATGCCGAGCGCCGCCGCGACGACCGACAGCACCATGAGCCCGTACTCGACGCTCGCCGGCGCGGTCTCGCCGTGCGCCGCCGCGGGCGCGTGGTGCCCCATCACGGGCGCGAGCCAGGTCTCGAAGAGGCTGTGATGCGGGAGCCAGAGGAGGCCGGCGACGATCGCGCCGCCCATGAGGATCCAGAGCGGCACCGTCATCACCGGGGGCGACTCGTGCAGATGATGCTGCGTCTCGTGGTCGGCGCGGCAGTCGCCCGTGAACACCATGAAGTACTGCCGGAACATGTAGAAGGCGGTGAGGAAGGCGGTCACGACCCCGACGCCCCAGAGGAGGTGGCCGCGCCAGGGGCTCGTGAAGGCCTGGAAGAGGATCTCGTCCTTCGAGAAGAAGCCGGAGAGCGGCGGGATGCCCGCGATGGCGAGCGTCGAGACGAGGAACGTCGTCGACGTGGCGGGGAGCTTGTTCGCGAGCCCGCCCATCTTCCGCATGTCCTGCTCGCCGCCCATCGCGTGGATGACGCTGCCGCTGCCGAGGAAGAGGCAGGCCTTGAAGAAGGCGTGCGTCATCAGGTGGAAGACGCCGGCCGCGTACGCCCCGACGCCCATCGCGAGGAACATGTAGCCGAGCTGCGACACGGTCGAGTACGCGAGCACCTTCTTGATGTCGTTCTGCGTGAGCGCGATCGTCGCCGCCAGAAGCGCCGTCGCGGCGGCGACCGTCGCGACGAGGTTCAGCGTCGCGGGCGCCATCGCGAAGAGGAAGTTGAGGCGCGCGATCATGTAGACGCCGGCCGTCACCATCGTCGCCGCGTGGATGAGGGCCGAGACGGGCGTCGGACCCGCCATCGCGTCGGGGAGCCAGACGTAGAGGGGGATCTGCGCGGACTTCCCCGTCGCGCCGACGAAGAGGAAGAGCGTCGCGAGCGTCGCGACTGGGATGCCCCAGAGCACCTTCCCGTCGAGCGCGTGGGCGTGCGCGGCCATGTCGCGGAAGACGAGCGTGCCGTGGCCCGCGGCGTCGAGCGACCAGAAGAGGAGGAAGATGCCGAGCACGAAGCCGAAGTCGCCGACGCGGTTCACGATGAAGGCCTTGTTGCCGGCCGTCGTGTTCGCGAGCTCCTTGTGCCAGAAGCCGATCAGCCCCCACGAGCAGAAGCCGACGCCCTCCCAGCCGACGAACATGAGGAGCAGGCTGTCGCCCAGCACGAGCGTCAGCATCGCGAACGTGAAGAGGTTCAAGTACGCGAAGAAGCGCCAGAAGGCGTCGTCGTCGTGCATGTAGCCGGTCGCGTAGACGTGGATGAGCCCGCCGATGCCGGTCACGACGAGGATCATGACGGCGGAGAGCGGGTCGAGCGCGTACGCGACGTCGACGCGGAGCGAGCCGACGTGGATCCACGGGAAGAGATCCGCGACGAGGAGGCGGTGCTCGCCGTCCATGCCGACGAGCTCGAGGAACCCGACCAGCGAGACGAGGAACGCGACGCCGACCGTCGCGCACGCGATCCGGCCGACCGCGGCCTTCCCCCACCGCCGCTGGATCGCGGCGCCGCCGACCCCGAGAACCGCCGCGCCGGCGAGCGGCAGGAGCGGGACGAGCGCGAGCGGCGCCCAGGACGCGGCTCCGCTCATCGCCGGAGCCGGTCCGTCGCCTCGACGTCGATCGTCTCGAAGCTCCGGTAGATGCCGAGGACGATGGCGAGGCCGATCGCGGCTTCGGCGGCCGCGAGCATGATGACGAAGATCGCGAACACCTGACCGTCGTAGCCCGCGTGGCCGTAGCGGCCGAAGGCGACGTAGTTGACGTTGGCGGAATTCAGGATGAGCTCGACGCCCATCAGGATGCCGATCGCGTTCCGCCGCGTGAGGACGCAGAAGAGGCCGAGCGCGAAGAGGATCGCCCCCAGCACGACGAAGTGGACGAGGGACAGCTCGCCCATCAGCCGCGCCTCCGCGCGGCGCTCGGCGTGGCTCTCCCGAGCGCGAGCACGGAAACCGGCACGAGCGAGGCGCAGTCGTCGACTACGTGGGAGATGGGCACGAAATGAGCGACCTTCCGGGGGCTCGGAACCGGCTGGCGTTTAGCAAAAGGCCCCGGGCAGGGCAAACGGCTCGGCGGGCGCCGCGCGCGCCGCCGCGCCGCGATCGGGTGCGGCGCGGCGCCCCGCGTGCGCCGCCTCAGGGCGCCTTCACTTCCTTGCGCGACACGACGACCGCACCGATGAGCGCGGCGAGGAGCACGACCGAGGCGATCTCGAAGGGCAGCGCGAAGCGCGTGAGCAGCGCTTCGCCGATCCCGTACGTCGTCGGCGCGGGCGCCGGCGCGTCCCGCACGACCCACGTCGCCGTGCACGCGACGTGCACCATCCAGCCGAGCACGGCGGCCGCGACGACGGCCCCCGAGAGCCGGCCGACGGCGCGGTTCGAGACGTGGACGTCCGCGATCCGGTGCGTCAGCATGACGGCGAAGAGCGTGAGGACGAGGATCCCGCCGACGTAGACGAGCAGCTGCACGGCCCCGAGGAAATCCGCGCCGAGCAGCACGAAGAGCGCCGCCACGCCGAGGAGCGTCCCCATGAGCGCGAAGGCCGAATAGACGACGTTGTTGCTCAGCGCGACACCGAGCGCCGAGCCGACGGTGATGGCGGCGAGGAGATAGAAGACGACGACGGTGACCGACACGACGGGCGCACCCGAAGGGGCTTTCGACCGGCCGGGCTTTACCAAATGGGCTCCGGCGGAGCAAACGGGCGCCGTGGGATGGCGCGGCGGCGCCGGGCGCGCTACCCGGTCCGCATGCGCGCCGCCCGCGTCGCCGCGCTCCTCGCCGTCGCCGCCGCCGTCGCGCCGGCGGCGCGCGCGGGCGAGGAAATGCTCACCGTCCGCCGCGGACACGCCTTCACGCCGGCCCGCCGCACGCCGACCGACGCCCTCGTCGCCTCCCTCGCGCTGCCGCCCGGCTTCCGCATCGCGCGCTTCGCCGACGGCCTCCGGGGCGTGCGGATGCTCGCCGTCGGGGACGACGGGACGGTGTACGCGACGCGGCCGGCCGCCGGCGACGTCGTCGCGCTCGCCGACCGCGACGGCGACGGCCGCGCCGAGGAGCGTCGCACCGCCGCCGCCGATCTCCCGGGCGTCCACGGCGTCGCGGTCCACGGGCGGACGCTCCTCCTCGCGACCGTCCGCGAGGTCTACGCGGTCGCGCTCGACGGGGACCGGACGCCGCGCCGCCTCTTCGCGGGCCTCCCACCCGGCGGGAACCACCCGAACCGCACGCTCGCCCTCGGTCCGGACGGGCGGCTCTACGTGTCCGTCGGCAGCACGTGCAACTGCTGCGTCGAGGACTCCCGCGAGTCGGCGACGATCCTCCGCGCGGCGCCGGACGGCAGCGCGCGCAGGGTCTTCGCGCGCGGCCTCCGCAACACGATCGGCTTCGGCTGGCACCCGAAGACGCACGCGATGTGGGGCATGGACCACGGCACCGACTGGCTCGGCGACGACGCGCCGCCCGAGGAGCTGAACCGCCTCGAGGCCGGCCACGACTACGGCTGGCCGGACCTGTGGGGCGCGAACCAGCCGGTGCCCGGGCTCCCGGCGGGCGTCGACGCCGCCGCGCACGCCGCGCGCGCGACGCCCCCCGTCCTCGGCTACACCGCGCACGCCGCGCCCATCGCGATGGTCTTCTACGACGGCGCGCAGTTCCCGCCGGAGTACCGCGGCGACGCGTTCGTCGCGATGCACGGCTCGTGGAACCGCGAGCCGCCGGCCGGCTACGAGGTGGTCCGCATCCGCTTCCGCGACGGGGCACCCGAGCGCTTCGAGCCGTTCCTCCGCGGCTTCCTCCGCCGGGAGGACGGCCGGTGGACGACGTTCGGCCGGCCGTGCGGGCTCGCCGTCGCGCGAGACGGCGCGCTCCTCGTCGGCGACGACGCGAACGGCGTCGTGTACCGCGTCGCGTACGAGAAGTAGCGCGCGCGGGCGCGGGCGAGTCGCCGATCAATATCCGCCCGCGATGGGACTCCCTTGCGACGGTCGACGCGGGCCTCTTCCTCGGGCGCGCTCAGCCGCGCTCGGCCCCGCCTTCGGGCTCGGCGAACTCGCCGATGTAGCGCATGCCGCGCTCGAGGATCGGGAGGATCTCCGGGTCGGTCTCGCCGGTCTTCTTCGGCTTGTACGCGAGGACCGGCTCCTTCACGAACTTCCGCACCAGGCTCTCGAGCGAGTAGTCCGCGCCCTCGAACTCCGGCGTGTGGTGGATCGCGCCCGTCGGACAGGGCTCGGAGCAGAGGCCGCAGTACATGCACTTCGCCATGTCGATGTCGAAGCGGGTCATGACGAGGCCGCCCGCGGCCTTGTCCTTCTTCGCCTCGATCACGATGCAGTCGATCGGGCACGCGCGCTCGCACGCGAGGCACGCGGTGCAGATCTCGAGGTCGACCTCGAGGATGCCCCGGTAGCGGAACGGAAGGGTGTCCTGGACGCGCACGCCGTCGGGAAGGCGATCGGGGTACTGGACCGTGTACGGCTTGCGCACCATGTGCGAGGCGGTGACGGCCATCCCGTCCCCGATCGTCCAGATCGCGTCGGTGATGTTGCGGAGATAGTCACGAACGCCCATCGGCTGACCTCGCCTACCTCGGGACCGAGGCGGTGGAGAGCGGATTGAAGGAGAGATCCATCCGCCGCAGGCGCGCGTGGCGGAGGTGGAAGCGGATGCGGCGCACGAAGCCGACGAGCAGGAGCACCGTGGCCGCGGTGAGCAGCGCGCGCACGACCGGCTCGAGCGCCGGCGGGAAGAACACCATCCAGAGCGCCGTTCCGATCAGGTTCACGAACGCGATCGGTACGAGGTACTTCCAGCACATCACCATCATCTGGTCGACGCGGATGCGCGGGAGCGTCCAGCGGAGCCAGATGGCGACGATCACCCAGAGGTAGGACTTGAGGAAGAACGCGACGAACTGGAGCGGGACGCGGAGGAGCGGGGCGTCGGCGAGCCGGGCCTCCCCGGGGATGTGCCCGCCGCCCAGGAAGAGCGTCGTGACGATCGCGCCGATCACGTAGAGGTTCCCCCACTCCGCCATGAAGAAGAGGAGGTTCCGGATGCCGCTGTACTCCGTGAACGCGCCCATCACGAGCTCGGACTCCGCCTCGGGGAGATCGAAGGGCGTCCGGTTGCCCTCGGCCAGCGCGGAGACGAAGAAGACGAAGAACGCGACGAACGTGAACGGCGAGTAGAAGAGGTTCCAGCTCCAGGGCTGCCACCCCTGCCCCGCGATGATCGACTGCATGCTGAGCGCGCCGGTCAGCATGACGATCGGGAAGATCGAGAGGCCGGCCGGGATCTCGTAGCTCACGATCTGCGCCGCCGAGCGGATGCCGCCGAGCAGCGACCACTTGTTGTTCGACGACCACCCGGCCATCAGGATCCCGACCACGACGAGCGACGTGACCGCCGTCACGTAAAGGATGCCGACGTTCAGGTCGGCGATGATGAGCGGGCCGCCGAACGGGATCGCGACGAAGGCCAGCACGAAGCCCGACATCACCACGTAGGGCGCGAGCTTGAAGAGCCGCGCGTCCGCGTGGGTCGGGACGATGTCCTCCTTCAGCACGCTCTTGATGCCGTCGGCGAGCCACTGGAGGAACCCGGCCGGCCCGGTGCGGTTCGGCCCGAGCCGGCTCTGGATGCGGCCAGCGATCCGGCGCTCGACCCACGTCGTCGTACCGGCCATCGGCAGCACGAACCCGAACACGACGATGCCGCCGAAGAGGAGCATGGCCGCCAGGTAGCAGAGCCAGAGCGGCACCGGCGGCGGTCCCGAGAAGAGCGAATCGACGAGCTGCTGCATCGTTGCCGGGTCCTAACGGTCGATCTCGGGCGCGACCAGGTCGAGGCTCGCGATGACCGCGATCAGGTCGGCGATCATGAGGTTCTTGCTGAGCTTCTGGATCATGCTGATGGCGGCGAACGAGCCCGTGCGGATCTTCACCCGATACGGGAACGAGGTGCCGTCGCTCACCACGTACCAGCCCATGTCCCCGCGCGCGCTCTCGACGCGCACGTAGCAGTCGCCCGCCGGCGGCTTGAAGTTGCGCGGGACTTTCGCAAGCACGGCCCCGCCGGGAAGCTGCCTCAGGCACTGGCGGATGATGCGGCAGCTCTCCCGCATCTCGCGCATGCGGACGATGTACCGGTCGAAGCAGTCGCCGAGCGTGCCGAGCTCGCCGCGGCCGACCGGCACGTCGAACTCGAGCTCGGGGTAGACCGAGTACGGCTCGTCGCGCCGAACGTCGAACCTGACGCCCGAGCCGCGGAGGTTCGGGCCGACCAGGTTCCACGCGATCGCGTCCTCGGGCGTGATCGGCGCCACCCCGGCCAGGCGCTCGACGTAGATCTTGTTGTAGGAGATGAGCCGGTCGTACTCGTCGATCAACGGCTCGAAGCGGTCGATGTAGGCGAGCGCCTTCTCGCGCCACGCGGGGGGCAGGTCCCAGGCGACGCCGCCGATCCGCATGTAGTTGAAGGTGAGGCGCGCGCCGCACACCTCCTCGATCAGGTCGTTGATGTACTCACGCTCGCGGATCGCGTGCGTGAAGGGCGTGGTCGCGCCGATGTCCATCGCCATCGACCCGACGGAGAGGAGATGGCTGTGGATGCGGCTGAACTCCGTCGCGATCACGCGGCAGTACTCGCCCCGCTTCGGCACCTCGATCCCGGCGAGCCGCTCGGCCGCCATCGCCCAGCCCTGGTTGCACGGCATCGCGGCGACGTAGTCGACGCGATCCGTGTAGGGCATGAAGCCGTGCCACCCGACCTTCTCGGCGATCTTCTCGATGGAGCGGTGAAGGTACCCGATGTCCGGGATCGCCTCCTTCATCACCTCGCCGTCGGCGCGGACGACGAAGCGCAGCACGCCGTGCGTGGAGGGGTGCTGCGGGCCCATGCTGAGGGTCATGTCCTCGGTCGCGAGGACGCCGTCCGTCTCCCGCTGCACCTCGACCTCGAAACCCGCGAGCCCCATCGTCGTCCTCTCTCTACGCCTTCAAGAGACTCTCACGCGACGTCGAGATGCCGTGGTACTCCTCGGGCTCGACGAAGTCCTTGCGAAGCGGGTGCCCCGGCCAGTCCTCGGGCATGAGGATGCGGCGGAGGTCGGGGTGGCCCTCGAAGCGGACGCCGAGCAGGTCGAACACCTCGCGCTCCTGCCATTCGGCGTGCGGCCAGAGCGCGGCGACGCTCGGCACGACGGGGTCCTCGCGCGCCGCGTCGACCTTGAGTGCGAAGGGGTGCCGGTGCCGGTAGGAGTAGAGGTTGTAGACGACCTGGATGACGTTGCGCTTGGGGTAGTCGACGCCGGAGAGGTTGGAGAGGCAGTCGAACGCGAGGGCGTCCTCGGTCTGGAGGAACCGGCACACCGCGACGAGCGCCGCGGGCGCGACGGTCGCCGAGGCGTTGTCGCGTCGCGCCCCCTCGAGCGCCCCGACGGCGTCGCCGAAGCGGGCGGCGAGCCTCGCGTGGATCGCAGCCGCGTCGAGGCCCGGCATCAGGCGGTCGCGGCCGCGCCGTCCTTGCGGACGAGCCAGCGCTCCTGGGAGATCTTCTCCTGGAGCTTCATGAGCCCCTCGGTGAGCGCTTCGGGCCGCGGCGGACAGCCGGGGACGTAGACGTCGACGGGAATCACCTTGTCGACGCCGTCGCACACCGAGTAGGCGAGCTGGAAGAGCCCGCCGCAGTTCGCACAGCTCCCCATCGACACGACGTACTTCGGGTCGGGCATCTGGTCATAGAGGACCTTCGTGCGGAGCGCCATCTTGAGGGTGAGCGTGCCCGACACGATGATCAGGTCGGACACGCGCGGCGTCGCGCGCGGGGCCATCCCGAAGCGATCCAGGTCGGCCCGCGGGCCGCCCGTCTGCATCATCTCGATCGCGCAGCAGGCGAGCCCGAACATCATGTACCAGATGGAGGACTTGCGCGTCCAATTGAGGAAGTCGTCGACCTTCGTCGTGAGCGCCATCTCGGGCGCGGTGTTGATGAGCGACATGCCGTCCTTCCCTCTACGCCGCCCGGCGTGCCGACGGCTCCTCGTCGCCCTCGCCGGGCAGGCGCTTCAGCCACTCGAGGTCGCCCTTCACCCACACGTAGACGAGCCCGACCGCGAGGATGCCGACGAAGAGCCCGATCTCCACGAGCGCCGCCACGCCCGCGCCGCGGGCGATCCAGCTCCGGAACACCGTCACGACGGGATAGACGAAGGCGAGCTCCACGTCGAAGATCACGAACACGAGGGCGATCAGGTAGAACCGGATGTTGAAGTTGATCCACGCGCCCCCGCTCGGCGGCTCGCCGCACTCGTACGTGGTGAGCTTCGCGGGATGCGGGTTCGACGGCGCGAGGAGCTTCTCGAGGCCGACCATGATCCCGCAGAGCGCGAGCGCGAGAAGCGCGAAGACGAGGACGTTGGCGAACTGGAAGTACATGAGCCGAGTGAGCCTACCAAGCAGGGGGCACAACGGCAACCGCAGGGTGGAGCGGATCCGATGACGACCGAGGAGGAGGTCGCGCGGCTGCGTCACGTCTACGGGACGTACCGGCTGAGCCCGGCGGTCCGCGCGCGCTCCGACGGCACGAACCCCGGGAACCGCGCGATGGTCGCGGAGCGGGACGCCGCCGTCCGGGAGCTGCTCGCGGTCCACGGGCTCCTGCCGCTCGGCGAGCGGACGGTGCTCGAGATCGGGTGCAACACCGGGGACCTCCTCGCCACCTGGACGCGGCTCGGAGCGAGCCCCGCGCGCCTCCACGGCGTCGACCTCCTCCCCGACCGCATCGCCGAGGCCCGCCGGCGCTACCCGGCGCTCCAATGGCACGTCGGGAACGCCGAGGCGCTCGAGTTCCCGGACGCGCGCTTCGACGTCGTCGTGCTCTCCACCGTCGTGAGCTCGATCCTCGACGACGGCATGGCGCGCAACGTCGCCGGCGAGGCCGCGCGCGTCCTCGCGCCGGGCGGCGCCGTCGTGTGGTACGATTTCCGCTGGGACAACCCCCGCAATCCCCACGTGCGCGGCGTGTCGCGCGCCCGCGTCCGCGCGCTCTTCCCCGACTTCCGCGTGCACCTCCGCACCGTGACGCTCCTGCCCCCGCTCGCGCGCCGGCTCGGGCGCGCGGTCCGGGTCCTCTATCCGCCGCTCGCGGCGCTGCCGTGGCTTCGCACCCACTACGTGGGACTGCTCGTGAAACCGTGAGGGACGACATGACGCACGCATCCGGACTCCAGCCGGTGCCGGTGAAGCTCTATCGCGCGCTCGACCACGTGACCGTCGCGGCGCCGATGCCGGGGCTCGGCCCGGACGACATCACGGCGGAAGTGACCGCCGAGGGCGAGCTCGTCATCGAGGGCCGCCTCGTCGACCTTCCCGGCGGCGGCGAGCTCAAGTCGAACAAGGAGGTGCTCCTCGACGAATGGACCGCCGGGCCGTATCACCGCCAGGTCGGCCTGCCCGTCCCCGTCGACGCGCAGGCGGCGACGGTCACGTACGGCAACGGCGTCCTCGTCGTCGCCCTCCCCGTCGCCCGAGCGACGCGCCCCGCGCGCCTGCGGCTCGAGACGTCCACCGGTCCGTCGCGCGGCGCGCACGTCGGGACGCCGGGGAACGTCGTGCACCCGACGTGCTCGTCATCGCCCGCGCGCCGGTGAGCGCGGCAGCACGAGCGGCCCGCCCGTGAGCGCGTTCACGGCCACGTGCACCGCCGTCCCGTAGGCGGACTCGAGGAGCGCCGGCGTCAGCACCGCCGCGGGCGGCCCGTCGGCGGCGACGCGACCGCCCGCGAGCAGGACGAGCCGGTCGCAGTACGCCGCCGCGAGGTTCAGGTCGTGGAGCACCGAGAGGACGGCGAGCCCGCGCGTGCGTCGGAGCTCGTGGACGACGTCGTAGATGCCCGTCTGGTGACGGAGGTCGAGGTGCGTGGTCGGCTCGTCGAGGAGGAGGACGTCGGGCGCCTGCGCGAGGGCGCGGGCGAGGAGGACGCGCTGGCGTTCGCCCCCCGACAGCTCGTCGAGCGGCCGCGCCGCGACGCCGGCGACGTCGAGGAGCGCCATCGCCTCGCGCGCGACCGCGACGTCGCGCGGGCCGGGCAGCCCGAACGGGCCCAGGTGCGGTGCGCGGCCCATCAGCACGACCTCGAGCGCCGTGAACCCGAAGCCCACCGACGGATCCTGCGGCACGACGGCGAGCCGCCGCGCGCGCTCGCGCGCCCGGAACGCGGCGAGCGGCCGGCCGTCGAGCAGCACGGTCCCGGCGTCGGGCGCGCGGACGCCGGAGAGGAGCCGCACGAGCGTCGTCTTCCCACAGCCGTTCGGACCGATCAGCCCGACCAGCTCGCCGCGCGCGAGCCCGAGCGTCACGTCCGCGAGGACGGGGACGTCACCGTAGCCGAACCGGACGGCGCGCGCGGCGAGGAGCGGCGTCACGGGAGCACGCGCGCGAGGCTCCGCCGCAGGAGGTAGAGGAAGAACGGCCCGCCCGTGAGCGCCGTGACGACGCCGACGGGCAGCTCGGCCGGGCCGAGCACCGTCCGCGCCAGGGCGTCCGCCCAGACGAGGAACGCCGCGCCGGCCAGGAACGACGCGGGGAGCAACAAACGCTCGTCGGGTCCCAAGACGAGCCGCAGGAGGTGCGGCACCACGAGCCCGACGAAGCCGATCATGCCCGCGACCGCGACCGACGCCGCCGTGAGCAGCGCCGCGGCGGCGAAGACCGCGAGCCGGGCGCGCTCGACGTCGACGCCGAGCCGCGCGGCGTCCTCGTCGCCCGCCGCGAGCAGGTTCAGGTGGTGCGCGTGCCGCAGGAGCCACACGAGCCCGACGGCGGCGTAGAGCGCGACCGCCGCGACCACGACCCAGCTCTGGGTCGAGAGCGTCCCCATCATCCAGAAGAGGATGCCGTGCACCTGGCGGTAGCTCGCGAGCGCCTCGATCAGCATGAGCAGGGCGGCGGCGACCGCGTTGAACACGACCCCGAAGAGGAGGATCGCGTGCGCCGTCGTCCGCCCGTGCGCGCGCGCGCCGAACCCGACGATCGCGGTCGCGACGAGCGCGCCGGCGAACGCCGCGAGGGGGAGGAGCGGCGACATCGTGTCGCCGGCCGCGACGAGCGCGATCGCCGCCGCGACCGCGGCGCCCGCCGAGATGCCGAGGACGTGCGGGCAGGCGAGCGGGTTCCCGAGGATGCCCTGGAGCGCCGCGCCCGCGGTCGAGAGGCTCGCGCCGACGACGGCGCCGAGGAGCACGCGCGGGAGCCGGGTGCCGAAGAGGATCGCCCGGTCGGGGGTCGACGCGCCGTCCGGCCCGAGCGCGCGCGCGAGGCTCGCCGGCGCGGGACCGACGAACACGGCCGCGGCGATCGACACCGCGAGGAGCACGGCGAGCAGCGCGAGCGTCGCAACGAGCCGGCCGCGCGTCAGGTACGGCGCCCGCACGCTCACCCGGCGTCCCGTGTGCGCGCGAGCCCCGGATGGAGCAGCTCGGCCAGCTCCGCGGCGGCGTCCGGCACGCGGGGTCCCGCGCGGAGGAAGGCGTCGTCGCGCAGCGCGACGACGCGCCCGTCCCGCACCGCGGGCACGGTCGTGAGCCGCGCGAAGAGCCTGCGGCCCCCGGCGTCGGTCCCCATCGCGGCGTCGACGATCACGTCGGGCGCGCGCGCCACGACCACCTCGAGCGGGAGCGCCGGCCATGCGGTGCCGGCGTCGGCCGCGACGTTCACGCCGCCCGCGAGCCGGACGAGCTCGTCCTGGAGGGTGCCGCCGCCGACGACGATCAGCGGATCGTGCCCGACGACGACGAGGACGCGCGGCGCGGGGAGGCCGGCCACCCGCGCGTGGACCTCGTCGAGGCGGCGCGCGAGGTCGGCCCCGAGCTGCTCGCCGCGCGCCGGCACGCCGAGCACGGCGGCGATCCGCCGCACGGCGTCCCAGAGGTCGGCGAGCACGCGGTCGTGCACGACCTCGACGCGCGTGCCGGCGCGCTCGAGCGCCAGCACGGCCTCGTGGTTGCCGGGCGACGGGACCGCGAAGACGACGTCCGGCCGCGCCGCGAGCACGGCCTCGACGCTCGGCACGACCCACCCGCCGACGCGCGGCAGCCGTGCGGCCTCCGGCGGATGGTCGCACTCGCCGCACACGCCGACCAGCCGGTCGCCGGCGCCGAGCGCGAACACGATCTCCGTCACGGACGGCGCGAGCGAGACGACACGCGCCGGCGGCCCCCCCGCCGCGGGCGGCAGCCGATCGCCGCACGCGGCGCCGGCGACGGCGAGCGCGAGGACGAGGACGACGGCGCCCGGGCGGCGCGGCGGAAACGTCACGGCATGACCTGCGCGCCCGACGCTCTACCGCGCGCGCCGCCCCCCGGGCAACCGCCCGCACGCGCGCTCACCGGCATCGGAGCGCGGCGTGCTTCACGTTCGTCGTGCACTCCGCCGCCGTGAAGCGGGTCTCGGCGCACTGCCCGGCCGCCGCCTCGGCGATGAACGTCACCTTGACGGGTGAGCGGCCCATCGCGAAATCGCGCCCCCGGCCCTTCACGGTGAGACGGAACACGCCCGGGCGCTTCCTCGCGCGGCGCAGGACGACCGTGTGGATGCCCTCGACGCCCGCGCGGCTCCGGAACGTGAACGTCCGCTTCCGCGCCGTCCACCCGCTCCGCGTCTTGCGGTGGAACCGACCGCCCGGGATGGCGGCGTCGAGGACGGCGCCGTCGCCGAGGAGGAGGCGGACGCCCGTCGCGACCGGGTCGAGCGCGGGCGACGCGGGGAGCGCCATCTCGCCGGTGAGCGAGAGCGTCGCCTTCCGCCCGGGCGTTCCGAGGCCACGGATCGAGAGCCGCGCGCCGGCGAGCGCCGCGCCCGTGCAGGGGTCGCACGCGTCGGCGAGCCCGTCGCCGTCGGTGTCCTGCTGCGCGGGGTCCGGCGCGGTCGGGCAGTCGTCGTCCGCGTCGCACACGCCGTCCCCGTCGCGGTCACGGCAGACGGCGGCGATCTCGCTCGCACCCGCGTCGAGCGCGAGCAGCTCGTCGCGGGCGGCGTCGAAGAAGAGGTCCGTCGAGAAGCAGAAGCCGCGCACGCGCTCGACCGGGGTGCCGCCGCCCGGCGGGATCGCGAGGATCCGCCCCGTGCAGGAGCCGGAGAACTCGCCGCTCACGAGCAGGTTCCCGTCGGCGTCGAAGACGTGCGCGTACTCGCCGGGAAGATCGGCCGCGAAGGCCCCGAGGAGCCGGCCCGCGGCGTCGTAGCGCCGGATCGACGCGGTGAAGTCGGCGGCGACGTTCCCGACGAAGAAGCTCCCGTCGGTCGCGCGCGCGAGGCCGCCGCCGTAGTCGAGGCCGGTGATGAAGTCCGACGCGCCGGCGCCGGCGACGCGCACGATCCGTCCGGCCCCGGGGCCCGCCGCGTCGACGACGAGCGCGGCGCCGTCGGGCAGCAGGAGGACGTCCATCGCCGAGGGGATCGTGCCCTTCGGCACGACCTCGTGCCCCGCGGCGGTCACGGCCTCCGTCCGCACGAGCGCGTCCGGGATCGCGAAGAGCGTATCGCCCGTGTCGGCGCCCGGCGCCTCGAGCGCGTTGTCGACGACGAAGAGGGTCCCGTCGGCGTCGAGGTCGAAGCCGCCGAGCGCGTTGAAGCCCGTCGCGACCGTGGTGGCCCCGTTCGCGTCGAGCCGCACGACGGCCTCCGCCTTGGCGGTGAACGCGGGCCCCTGGCCGACGAGGATCGCGCCGCCGCGGCGGACGACGCCCCCCGCGACGGGGCCGGGGGTCGGGATCGAGTACGCCCGGTAGCCGGGCGCGGCGACGAGCGCGGCGGCGGCCGAGGTCGCGGCGGCGAGCACGATCGGGATGGCGATCCAGCGGGCAGTCGTCATGGCGGCTCTCCTTTCAAGGTGCGCGGAAGGTGAACTCGTCGACGTCGACGGGACGCCGACCTCGGGTCTTCGGACCGCGCGCCCGCAGGCGGACGTGCGTCCGCCGTCGGGCGAGCGGAATCGTGATCGTCTTCGTCGAGCCCGGCACGAAGGGCCCGAGCGCGCGGGTCTGGTCGCGCCCCGCCACGCGCACGCGGACGCTCCCGGCGACGACCTCGGGCGCGACGACGACGACGAGCGTCGCCGCGCGCGTGCCGGCCGCAACCGCGACGCGCGCGCTCCCGGGCTCGACGTACCCGAGGAGCGCGTTCGCGGCGCGCCCGCTCCCGGCGAAGAGCGGCGGGACGACCGCGCCGCACGTCGCGTCGGCCGGGCACGGATCGCACGCGTCGCCGACGCCGTCGCCGTCCGCGTCCGCCTGCGCGGGGTTCGCGATCGCCGGGCAGTCGTCGCACGCGTCGCCGATCCCGTCGCCGTCGCCGTCGCGCTGGTCCGGGTTCGGGACGACGGGGCAGTCGTCGGTCGCGTCCGGCACGCCGTCGCCGTCGGCATCCGAGGCCGGGCCCGGCTGGCACGCGTCGCCGACGCCGTCCCCGTCGCGGTCGACCTGCGCCGGGTCCGCGACGCTCGGGCAGTCGTCGCACGCGTCGCCGACGCCGTCGCCGTCGGCGTCCGCCTGCGCTGGGTCCGGGACGGAGGGGCAGCCGTCCACCCCGTCGGGCACGCCGTCCCCGTCCGTGTCGGGCGGCCCGCCCGGTTGACACGCGTCGCCCGCGCCGTTCCGGTCCGCGTCGACCTGCGCGGGATCGGGGACGTCGGGGCAGTCGTCGACGGCGTCCGGCCAGCCGTCGCCGTCGCGGTCGGGGAGGCCCGCGACGTCGACCGAGTGCACGCCGCCGACGGCGTCGAGGTCGAAGCCGGAGAGGCCCCCCAGGCCGGGCGTCTGGTCGCCGCCGTCGATGCGGACCCAGCGGATCGCGTGCAGGCCGACGGCGGCGAGGTCGAAGGAGTCGCCGCCCGAGCCCGCGGGCGTCGCGAAGCCGGCGAACGGCACGCCGACCAGGTCCTCGATCGGCGTCGTACTCGGCACGCTCGCGGACGCGTCGTCGGTCGCGAAGACCGGATGGACGCCCGCGCAGCCCGGGTAGTAGGGCGGCGCGCCGAGCGCGCACGGGAAGGCGCGGAAGTGGACGCCGTCCGCGCTCACCGAGACGGTCGCCGGCTCGGCGAAGGGCGGACCGGTCAGCTCGCCGTGCGTGAGGAAGGCGTTCTCGAAGACGGTCAGGTCGAGCCCCGGCTCGTCGACGACGACGTTGTCCACGAACTCGAGCACGATCGAGCCGCCGAGCCCCAGGGAGAACGTGTCCTGCGAGCCCTGGAACGCGCCGCCGCCGTGCGGCGGGCCGAGCACGACGTCCGGGAGCGGCCGCGGCGCGTAGCC
The DNA here is from genome assembly GCA_035650655.1 of Binatia bacterium. Taxonomy (GTDB): domain Bacteria; phylum Desulfobacterota; class Binatia; order DP-6; family DP-6; genus DASRHG01. The sequence continues at coordinate 24,030 of DASRHG010000061.1, forward strand.
GCCGCCCGGGCCGGCGACCGCCGTCACGACCGTGTCGACGAAGCGGTCGGCGCGTCCGAGGGCGGGCGCCGCGAGCAGGAGGGCGACGAGGAGGCTCCTCACGGCAGGAACCCGATCGAGAACGGGGGGAGGCCCACGTCGACGGGACCGGCCGCGAGCTGCCGCGCCGTCTGCGGGTCGAAGATGCGGATGCCGGGCGCGGGGAGCGTCTGATCGGCGAGCCAGAGGGTGCCGTCGGGGGCGAGGGCGACGTCAGGCAGGTTGTAGACGCTCGTGAGGAGGCGGCGCCGGAGCGTGCCGCGGCTCGGGTCGAACTCGACCAGGACGTTCCGCGGCGGGTTCGTCGCGACGAACACGATCGCGAAGCCCTGCGTCGGCGAGACGAGGACGAAGTCGGTGACGTTCCCGCCGAGCGCGTCTTCGGTGACGAAGAAGCCCTCGGCGCGGAGCGTCTCGGGGTCGACGCGCTCGAGCCCGCCGTCGCCGGTCGCGAAGATGTCGCCCGCCTCCGCCACGACGAGCTTCCCGGTCCCCGGCTCGCGCACGAGGCCCGACGCGTCACCGAATGCGTTCGCGCCCGAGAGCTCGACCGTCCCGACGACGGCGTCCGTCGTCGTGTCGACGACGACGAGCGCGCTCCGCCCCGCGGGCGCGAAGCGGCGGTTGCGGTCGAGCCGCTCGAGGCTGACGAACAGGCGGTCGCCGACGAGCGCCATCTGGTCCATCTCGGGGAGCCCGTCCGCGTCGCCGTACGGCGAGAGGTCGATCGCGCGCCGGAAGAAGCGCGTGCAGTCCTTCGCGCGCGGGTCGACGACCCAGAGCGCCTTCTCGTCGTAGCGCGTGACGTACGCCTTCCGCGGGCCGGCGAGGAGGAGGTCGTGCGGGTTCGACCCGGCGCCCGTCGAGCACTGGAGCACGGTCGCGAAGCCGCGCGCGGGGTCCAGGATCTGGATGTTGTCGCCGAGGAAGCGGTTCACGACGTAGACGCGGTCGGCGACGCGCACGACGGCGTCGGCGTGGATCGGCACGTCGGGACGCCGGACGACCGCGTGGGGCGGCGCGACGCGAGCCGTCGCGAGGACGCCCGTCTCGAAGTCCGTGGTGACGACGACGGCTGTCGCCCGCGCGGCCGCGCGCCGCGCGGGGCGGACGCACGCGAGCCGCAGGCGGGCCGGCGCCACGCGGCCGGCGCCGCGCGCGGCGACTGCGCGGAGCGTGGTTCTGCGACGCCGGTGCCGGCCGAGCGCGAGGCGGACGGCCGCCGGCGCCGTGCACGTTTCTTCGCCCGCGCCGGGCGCCGCGAGACCGCCGAGCGCGCCCGCGACACGCCTGGCGGCCTCCCCGCCGCGCACCCGGATCGCACCCGCGGGCGCCGCCGGGCAGGACGCGCCGCCGAGGCAGAGCGCGAGCGAGACGGCGCAGCCGCCGTCGGCCGCGCCGTCGGCGTCGCAGGCCGGATCGCCGTCCCGGCAGGCGAGGTGCGTGCCGCGCGGATCGGCGACGCCGCCCGCGACCCGCCAGTGGAGGCGGCAGTCGGCGGCCGACGCGGCGGCCGCGGCGACGCCGCTCGCGACGAGGGCGACGAGGCACGCGGCCCTAGCGCGCATCGCCGCGTCCCTGCCCGAGACCCCACGCGAGCGTCACGAAGAGCCCCCGCCCCGGCAGCGGAAACCCGAGCACGTCGCGCGTCCGGTCGTCGAACGCGTTCTTCACCTCGAACGTCGCGCGGAGGTTCGCGCGCGGGAGCCCGACCTCGACGCCGAAGTCGTGCAGGACCCGGCTCTCGACGCGGCGGACGTTCGCGCGGTCGAGGAAGTCGTCGGCGATCACGTTCGCCTCGTAGAAGACGCGGCCCGGCCACAGGCGCCCGCGCGCCGGCCATCCGTACTCGACGTGCGCGAACGCCTCGTCGGCCGGCCGGCCGGGGAGCTGCTTGCCGCGGAGGAAGGTGACGTCCCCGACGTCGCGCGCGTCCTGATGCGTGTAGTTGCCGGCGAAGCCGATCCGGTCGAAGAGCCGGGCGCGCAGGGCGACCTCGTGTCCGCGCACGTGCGCCGAGGTGACGTTCTCGGGACGGACGATGCGCTGGGAGTTCTGGACGAGGACGATGAGGTCGTCGATGTCGTTGTCGAAGTACGCGTACTCGAACGCCACCTGCGCGAGCGGCCCCCGGGGAGCGGGCGTCCAGCGGAGCCCTGCGTCCCGGTTGAAGGCGACCTCCGGTTGGAGCCGCGGGTTCCCGACCAGCACCCCGCGGTCGCCGAAGAGCTCCATCAGGTTCGGCTCGCGGGCGTAGCGGCCGACGTTCGCGAGCAGCGTGAGACGCGGCACCACCTCCAAGCGGACGCCGAGGCGCGGGACGAGAAAGTCGCGGACCTGGACGCCGCTCGCCGCGAAGGGCGGCGCCACCCGCCCGTCGCCCGGGAAGTCGTCGCGGAAGACCTCCCAGCGGAGCCCGGGCACGAGCGAGAGCCGCTCCCGGAAGAGCACGATCTCGTCCTCGCCCGCCACCGTGCCGTGGACGCGCGTCCGGTCCGGGGCGGGACCGAGCGGGTCGAAGCGGTCGTCGGAGGCGAACCGCTCGTGGCTCGCGGCCAGGAAGAGCGACGGCACCTGGTGCGCGCCGAGCGCGCCGCGGAGGAGCGCCTGGACGCCGGTCGCCGTCGTGCGGCTCTCGACGTCGGTCGCGACGAACGAGATCTCGTGCCGGCGGTCCTCGAAGCGGTCGCGCTCGTGGAGCACGTACGCCTGCACGTCGGCGGAGGCGGGGAGCGTGCCGAGCGTCGCGAGCGTGCCGTCGAGATGCGCGACCTCGCGGAAGGTCGAGAGCCGGGTGTGACGCGCCTGCTCGATGCCGACGCCGGGGACGCCCTCCGTCTTGTAGAAGGTGTCGCTCGTCAGCATCGCGGCGAACGGGCCGCCCGGGCGCCAGCCGACGCGCGCCGTCAGGTCGCCCAGGTCGAAGCCGTTGTTGCGACGCGTCTCCTCGCGGTCGTCGGCGGTCGTCGCCGTCGTGCCGCGGTCGTTCGTGAAGCGGAAGTCGCCGGCGCTCCCGAGGTAGTGGCCGAAGGCGAGATACTCGAAGGACCCGACGCGCGCGCTCCGCGTGAGGTCCACCTTGCGCGTGTCGAAGGAGCCGTAGGACGCGCTCGCCGCCGTGACCGGCGTGTCGCCCGGGCGGCGCGTCACGACGTTCACGACGCCGCCCGGCCCGGCCTGCGCGAAGCCGAGCGGCGTGGCGCCCCGGTACACCTCGACGTGGTCGACGGCGTCGAGCGGGAGGTCGCTCAGGTTGACGACCTCGTTCTCCGCGCGGCTGAGCGGCACGCCGTCGAGGTAGATCTGCACCTGCCCGGCCGACGAGCCGCGGATCGACACCGTGCTGAAGTCACCGAGGCCGCCGAAGCGCCGCACCTGCACGCCGACGGTGTCCGCGAGCGCCTCCGCGAGCGTCGTGACGGACGTCGGCGCCGACCGCGTGTCGACGACGGTCGCGAACGCCGTCGGATCGCGGGCGGTCGTCGTGCCGACGACCGGCGGCGCCGTGACGAGCACCTCGCCGAGCGTCTCGTGCGGGCGTTCCTCGGCCGCGCCGGCGCGTGTGGCCGCCGCCGCGAGCGCGATCACGAGGAGCGATGTCGTAGGGCGTGTCGTCGTCCGAGCCTCCCGCCCGCCGCGGCGGCGGCGAGAGGCGACCCGTCGCTCGCGGCGCGGACGCCCGACCGTCGGACCGACCCAGCCCCTTCCCCGCGGAAGGCTTCACTGCTGGCGTCGGCCGGGCAGGTTTTCTGGCTCGGGGATCGTCCTCCCCCGGTCCCTTCCCACCTCGTCGCCGAGGCAGTGGATGTGACCGGGTTCGTCTCCCCTCACAGCTGCGGGGCAGCGGGGGACTTGCACCCCCTTCCCGTACCCGACCGAAGTCGCGACGCCTGTAGCGCGCGCGGTGCGCGCAGTCAAGCCGACCTCGTCGGATCGCTCCGCGTGCGTGCGGCGTGCCGGCGGTTGGCAGACCGCACGTCGTGCGTCCGAGCGGCATCCCACCGTCGCTCCGACGTCGGCGTGCCGCTGCCGCGGCCGGCATGGCGGGGTCCGTGAGCTACTTCCTGCGCGTCGACGGGGCGTTTTCGGGCATGCGCGTTGCTCAAGGTCCCCGGTCGGCGCCGTCAGTCCTCTCCCCAACCCGCGCGCGAACGGGGCGCCCGCCCAGCCATGCGAGGTGCTTCCCATCGCCCTGTACCGCGTCGCTCCGCGATCGCCGTCGTCTGCCTGGTCGGGGCGACGCTCGCGGCGGCGGCGCACGACGTGTCCGCGGGCGGCTCCGCGATCGCCGTGCTCTCCGCCGCACACGACGCGTTCTTCGGCGCGCACCGCACGAAGTCGACCGGCAAGAGCGGCTTCTTGAGCGTGAGCGACGGCGACACCGCGCTCCTCCACTTCGACCTCTCCGCACTCCCCCCGGACACCGTCGTGCGCGAGGCGCGGCTCCGCCTCTTCCTGTTCGGCTATCGCCGCACCGCAGCCGCGGCCACGGTGAGCGCGCACGCCGTGCTCGGCCCGTGGAACGAGCGTGAGGTGTCGGCGGACGACGCGCCGGGCATCGACGCGGCGAGCGCGAGCGTGAACAGCGTCGACGAGGGACGCGTCGGCGACTACGTCGAGTGGGACGTCGCGCCGCTCGTCACCGGCTGGCTGCGCGCGCCCGACACGAACTTCGGCGTCGCGCTCCGCGGGAGCTCGCGAGCGAAGGCGACGTTCGCGAGCCGCGAGGGAATCTTCGCGCGGCCGGAGCTCTTCCTCGTCTACGAGACGGACGGCGACACGCGGAGCAGCGCCGGCGACGCCGGCCCGACCGGGCCGACGGGACCGACCGGGCCCGCCGGCGCGATCGGTCCGACGGGCGCGGCGGGGCCGCCGGGACCGACCGGTCCGGTGGGACCGACGGGGCCGTCGGGCTCGGGTCCGACGGGACCCGCCGGGCCGACCGGGCCGACGGGAGGCACGGGGCCGACGGGCCCAACGGGACCGAGCGGCGCCGCCGGCGCGACCGGACCCACGGGCCCCGCGGGCGCGACCGGTCCCACCGGCCCGGCGGGCGCGACGGGGCCGACGGGCAGCACGGGCGCGACCGGCGCCCCCGGCGCCGCCGGGCCGACGGGGCCCACGGGGCCGACCGGCGCCGACGGCGCCGCCGGGCCGACGGGTCCCACGGGGCCGACGGGCGCGGTCGGGAGCGTCACGGAGGACACGAGCGCGGTGGTGTCCAATCCGATCGCCCTCGACTTCACGGAGCCGGACGCGACGCTCGTGAGCGAGAGCCCCGTCGGGACCGCGAAGCTCGCGATGAGCTCCTACGCGCTCCTCGGCGGGCGCTCCGGCGGACAGACGCTCAAAGGCGGAACCGCCGCGACCGACGCGCTCGACCTCCGTGCCAGCTCGGCGACCGGGTACACGGGCACGGTGAACGTCGGAAAGGGCGCGGGCGACAACCTGAACAACGCGATCGCCGGCCTCACCCTGTTCGCCGACGGGCTCAACCCGAGCGGGAACGGCACCATCAGCGGCATCAAGCTCGCGCCGACGATCACGCAGTCGGTCACGTTCGGATACACGGGGGGCACGATCTTCGGCTACGAGGACAGCCACAGGCACACGAACACCGGCAACTCGCCGCTCTTCGGTCCGGACACGAGCTTCTACAGCGCCGTCACGATCGACTCGGGGACGGTGAACAACGTCACGAGCGCGAGCTATCGCGGCCTCGCGACGAATCCGTCGTGCACCGCGACCGCGGGCACGACCACGGTCGGTACGATGTACGGACACTACGGGACCGCCGCCACCATCGGCTCGAACTGCACCGTCACCGACCTCTACCTCGGCGGCGACGTCGCCGACCCGACGACCGTGAACGGCACGATCACGCGCGAGTGGGGCTGGCACGTGCGCGCGCTCGCGAAGGGCTCGGCGCAGTTCCAGTTCGGTGCGACCGAGCACACGATCAACGGCACCGTCCCGGCAGGCGAAGGCGTGTGGGGCGTCGAGGCCGGCAGCCCGAACCGCTTCTACTTCAAGAACGGGAGCAACCGGGTCTGGCGGATGGGCTACGCCACGGCACGCTGGTCGACGGC
>DASRHG010000062.1:0-2971 GCA_035650655.1 Binatia bacterium
TGCGCGGGCGCATCCTCGTCGGCGAGGAGCTGCGCGCCGAGGGGCGCGTCACGCTCGCGTTGCCGCGGTAGACGGGGTGGCCCCGGCGCCGCGCGGGGGCCGTGGCGCCTGCGGGGTGCCAGACGCGCGCAGGTGGGGCCGGCGTGGCACAGGTCCCCCGGTGCTTCCCCCTCGATTCGCGGCGTCGCGGCGCCGGTACCCGCCTTGCAGGGCGGTCGGACCCGTCCATGGCCCGGGAGCCCGACGACACGCGCGCGGCCACGTACGAAGCGGAGCGGCGCGCCGAGTGGCAGCAGGCGGCCAAGCTCGGCTGCATCGTCTCGCTCGTCTTCGTCCCGCTCTTCTCCGTGCTCGGGGCCGTCGTCGGCCTCACGCGGGAGCCGCTCTTCCTCGAGGTTCGGCTCCTCTCGATGCTCGCGACGTTGATCGTCCTGAAGCTCCTCTCGACGGACCTCGGGCGCCGCCACCCGCGCGCGCTCACGCTCGTGCAGGCCGCGAACCTGGGCCTCCTGGTCGACGTCGTCACGGTCCTCACGGGCGGCGGCACGAGCCCGCGGTACGCGGGGCTCACGCTCCTCATCTTCGGCGGCGCCGCCCTCATGCCGTGGCGCCCGCTCGCGGCGGCCGCCGCGAGCGGCATGCTGATCGCCGTCTACGCGCTGCTCACGGCCGTCACGGGGCACATCGGGAACCCGACCGCCTTCCGCACGCAGCTCGTCTATCTCGCCTTCGCCGCGGCGGTCGGCATCGTGAGCGGCGCGTACCGGGAGCGGCTTCGCCGGCGCGAGTTCGCGAGCCGGATGGCCCTCGTCGACGCGCTCCAGCAGCAGGGCGACTTCACCGCGCGGTGGTCGCACGAGATCCGGACGCCGATCAACGTCATGATCGGCTACGCGGACATCCTGCTCGACGACGCGCTCGAGCGCGGCGGCGCCGAGGCGCGCCGGCTCGTGCAGCGCATCCGGAACAACGGCGTGACGCTCCGCAACCTGATCTCCGACCTGCTCGACTTCTCGAAGGCCGAGGCGGGGCGGCTGACGCTCCACCCGGAGCCCGTCTCCCTGCCGGAGGTCGTCGAGGAGATCGGCGACACCTTCCGGCCCGTCGCCGAGCGGAAGGGGCTCGACCTCGAGGTCGTCTGCCCGAGCGGCCTGCCGCCGATCGTGACCGACCGGCAGCGGCTGTCGCAGATCCTCACGAACCTCGTCGCGAACGCGGTCAAGTTCACGGAGCGCGGCCGGGTCACGATCGAGGTGCACGGACGGGGCGCGTCGCCGCCGGGGTACCGGTTCACCTTCCTCGAGCCGCGCGGGAGACGGGGGGCGAGCGCGGCGCCCGACGCGCCCGCGAAGCTCGCGATCCTCGTCCGGGACACGGGCATCGGCATCCGCGAGGCCGACATCGTCCGCCTCGCCGCCGACTACGCGCAGCTCGACGGGAAGGAGTACGGCGGGACGGGCCTCGGGCTCTCGATCTCGCGGCGCCTGGCGCGGCTCCTCGGCGGGCGGATCGGCGTCGCGAGCCGCCGTGGCGAGGGGACGACGTTCGCGCTCTTCCTCCCCCTCGCGACGCCGGCGTACCGCGCGGCCGCCTGACGCCGCCCGCCGGCGCGCTGCGCGGCGTTCTCCTGGCGGCGGACGTCGAGGCGGGCGACACCGGCGGCGTTCGCGGGGGTGGGTCGCGCTCGGCGACGCGGGAGACCTCGTCGTGCCGCGCGCGGGCGCGGTCGTCGTGCTCGTGCGCGACACCGACACCGGCATCCGCGCGGCCGAGCTCGGCCGGCTCGCGCGCGACTTCGAGCCGATCGAGCCCGCGACGCGCGACGGCGGGACGGGGCTCGGACTCTCCGGCTGCTCAACGGACGGCTCCTCGTCCGGAGCGAGTACGGGTGCGGGACGACGTTCGCGCGCTGGCATGCGCGTCCGCGCGGCGGCACGCGGCGGCGTGACCGCTACGCCCCGCGATCGTGAGCCGCCGCCCCGCGTGCCGTCAGCGCGTGCAGCGGAGGACGACGCGATGGCGCCCGACCTTCCCCAGCCGCAGCCGGTGTCCCGGCGGGACGTCGAACGTCGTCCCCGCGAGGTCGACGGAGCACGGCCCGACGGCGGCCAGACAATGGGGATCGAGCGTGCACCCGATCACGAAGCCGAGGTCCGGACAGAACCCGAAGAGACAATGGCCGACGGGCGTGGTCGCGACGCACGCCTGCACCTTGGCATGGCCTTTCCCGGCCGGCGGCACGCGCACGACACGCGCCGGGGCGCCGGGCGCGCTCGCGCGGCAGACGAACGTCAACCGCGCCGCCCGCGCGGGCAGCGCGACCAGGACGAGGAGGAGCGCCGCGAGCGCTCGCACGTCCACTACTCGCTTCCGGGCGGCGGATCCACCTCCGCCTGCCCGTACCCGGGGTGGGATCGTACGGAAAACCACGGCTGGACGAGCATCGGCGCCGCGTTCGGATCCGCCGGCGCCGTCGGAGCCGCCGCTTCGGGCGGAGCCGGCTGCAGGGTGCGGAGCAGGTCGTCGACGCGAACGGGAACCGGCCCGACGAAGACCGCACCCTGCTGCACGTCTTCGCCGCGGGCGGCGCCGATCAGGAGAACGACCGCAAACACGCCCAGCCGAACGCTTCTCATCGCCCTCCTCGCTCATCTGTACTCGTTCGCGTGAATGGTGCCATTGTAAGTGGCCCAGTGGACGGCGTCGAGAGGGAACTCCGTGGAGAACCATGCGCCCTGGCCGGCCAGTGGATCCTCCGGCGCACCCCCGCTGTAGTCGCCCCAGCGATGCCGGGAGTCCCGGTAGCCGGCGGAACCGGCGCGCACCTGGTAGAGCCCATGAAGCGTGTTCGGCGGATCGGCCGCCGCTCGCCCCGTGAGGTAGACCGAGGGGTACTCCGTCTCGGAGGAGGCGTCGAACGCGGTCAGGAGGTTGCCGGCGGAGTCGAGCGCGAGCGCCGGATAGTAGAAGT
>DASRHG010000063.1:0-31408 GCA_035650655.1 Binatia bacterium
TTGATGACGCAGACGGGCAGCGCGCCCGTGATCGGCAGCGGAGGACCGAAGCTGCAATTCAGGTCGAGGGCGCAGGAGCCCGGCGTGCCGCCGCAATTCGCATCCGTCGAGCAGGCCGGAGGCGGGAACGTGCTGCCGCCGATGCAGTGCTTCGTGGGGCCGGCACCCTTCGTGCAGTTGGTCGGTCCCGTGCCGGCGCTTGCGATGAGCGGCACGTCGCCGCCGGACGGCGTTCCCAGGTCGAAGAGCGACGTGGCCTGGTCCGGGATCTGGTTCGCCGGCGTCGCGGCAGTCCCGCCGCCGATGTAGAGGCAGCCGAGGCCGAGGTCACCGATCTTGGTGTTCGTCCCGTCGTCCACCTCGCCCGAGAACGGCGCCCCGGGCGGGACGAAGCCCGTGAACGACGGGCCGCCGCAGCTCGTCGAGCCGAGCGTCGTCGTGAACGACAGCTGCGTGAACACGGGGCCGGCCGTCGTGGTGGTCGTGGACGAGGTGGTGGTGGTCGTCGTCGAGGTCGTCGTCGACGAGGTCGTGGTGCTGGTCGTCGTGGTCGTCGTGCTCGTGGTCGTCGTCTCGACGACCATCGTCGTGGTCGACGTCGACGTGGTCGTGCTGGTCGAGGTGGAGGTCGTGGTCGACTGAGTGGTGGACGTCGTCGTGGTCGACGTCGTCGACGTGGTCGTCGTGCTGGACGTCGACGTGGTGGTCGACGAGGACGTGGTCGAGGTGGTCGTCGTCGTGCTCGTCGTGCCCGGGGTGGTGGTGGTCGTGGTGGTCGTCGGGCACTCGCCCTCGCGCGCGACGCAGGTGAGGTACAGGCTGTCGCGGTCGTCCCGCGGCTTGCCGTTCTCGAACACGCGCGCGCGGAGCTTCAGGCGGCCCGTCTTCCGGCCGCGGAGGTCGACGGGCACCTCCGTGAAGGCCCCGCACGCCGAGTCCTCGCCGGGAACGGGCACGAGGTCCGGGAAGACGCGCGGCGGCTTGCGAAGCGGCTTCGGCGTGCAGGCGGGGATGTTCGTCTGGTTGAGGCAGAACCGGATGCCGAACGTGCAGATGCCCTGACATGCCCTGTCGAGGTCGCAGGACGGGTCGCCGTCCTGACACGAGATGCGATTGCTCGAGCCGGTCGCGCCTTGGACGTCGAACTCGCCGTAGCAGTCCGAGGCGTCCCGGCCGCCGCCTGGGATGAGTGTCGCGGATGCAGGCCATGGGACGAGAAGCGCGAGGGCGGCGAGAAGAGCGACGAAGGAGACGCGTCGGGTGGCGGCAACGAATCTGTCAACTGGCACGGTGTGTCCCTCCCCCTGCGTGCGAGCTGTCGTTGAACGACCCGCCGGGGGGCGTAGCAGCACAATCGCTCACTCGTCAACTACCTTGCCGCAACTTTTTCGTGAGACCTCGCTGCGCGGTCTGCGGCGCAGGCGGCGGCGTGGAGGCTCGAGGGGGTGAAAAAAAGAGGAGGGTCGCGGTGCGCGACCCTCCTCCGGTGGAGCGAAGGAAAGAGGCGGCGCCCCGTCGGGGGCACCGCCCTCAGGGTGGCGGATTACGGCAGCAGCTGCGCGTTCCCGATGAGGCCGATGGCGCCGGGACCCGGGATGTCGCCGACCGCGTTGATCGCGGCCGAGAGGCTCGCCGGGATGCAGAAGACCGACGCCAGGATCGAGCTGTGCGGATTGCCGTCCAGGATGCCGGCGGCCGGCGAGCCCTGCTCCTTGATGGTCCGGGCGGCCGCCAGGTGGAAGGCACCCGGGTGCATCTGGCCCGGGCAGAAGGTGCCGGACGCGTTCGTGAGCATCGCCGGGCCCGTCGAGAGCGGGCTCAGCGTGACCGGCAGCGCGCCCTGGAAGTCCTGGAGCGGCACGCCGCAGTCGAGGCTCGTCCCCTGCGTCCCGGTCGGCGTGCAGGGCTGATTCGCGTCCGGGCTCGGGTTGTTGCCGCCGTCCGTCCAGGAGTTGTCGCAGACGTTGCTGATGCACTTCGGGCAGGGGCTCGTGGCGTTCGCGGTCAGGTAGACCCGCGAGGAGAGCGGGATGGAGACCGTGGAGTCGCCCGTGGCCGGCGTCGCCGTCCCGCTCGCGTCCGTGATGATCGCGTTCATGACGCACACGGGCAGCGCGCCCGTGATCGGGAGCGGCGGGCCGAAGTTGCAGTTCGCGTCGAGCCCGCAGGAGCCCGGCGTGCCGCCGCAGTCGGCGTCCGTCGAGCAGGCGATCGGGCCGGCGTTGCCGCCGATGCAGTGCTTACCGGGCCCCGCGCCCTTCGTGCAGTTCCCCGGGCCCGTGCCGTTGCTCGCGATGAGCGGCACGTTCCCGCCGGACGGCGTGCCCAGGTCGAAGAGCGACGTGGCCTCGTCCGGGATCTGGTTCGCCGGCGTCGCGGCGTTCGCGCCGCCGATGTAGAGGCAGCCGAGGCCGAGGTCGGCAAAGCTGCCGCCCCCCAGCGAGATCTTCTGCCCGTTGATGTCATCTACTTCACCGGAGAACGGGCCGGCGGCGGGAGTGAACCCCGCGAACGACGGGCCGCCGCAGCTCGTCGAGCCGAGCGTCGTCGTGAACGACAGCTGCGAGAACGGAAGCGGCGGCTGCGGGTTGCCGTCCTTCGTCGCGGGCACGCAGACCTCGCTCACGGCCTTCACGTCGAGCGCGACGTTGCCGAAGTTCGCGGTCTTCGCGACGACCTTCCGCGCGGCGAACTTCGCCTGGGCGGGGACGAGCTTGCTGAGCTTCGTCTGGTAGCAGACGAGGTGGAAGTCGTCCGCGCCGTTGCCGTTCGCGAAGCCTTCGTTCGCCTTGTTGACGGGGGCGCAGATCTTGGTGATCTTCTTGAGGTCGTACTTCGCGCTGCCGAACTGGTCGGTGATCGTGATCTGCGAGAGCGCCGTGAACTGCGGCTGCTTCAGGTCCTTGATCTTGTAGCACTTGAAGTTGTTCACGGACGAGGTCGAGGGAAGCGGCGCCGTGCCGGCGGGCGGCTGGATGCCCGTGGGCGGCACGCAGATCTTCCCGACCGGGTCGCAGACGGTGTTCGTCGGCTGCGACGCGCAGTCGGCGGCGACCTTGCACTTCTTCGGCACGCCGTAGTCGGCCTTGAGCCCCTGCACGAGGAGGCTGTCCGGCTTCGTCGCGTTCGCGGTCAGCATGCCGAACTGGTCCGCGAAGACGTGGACGTCATCCTTGTAGTCCGTCGGCTCCTTCGTGGGCGTCGTGTTCTTGATCTGGTAGCCGACCAGGTGGATCGTGTCCTGCCCGCTCGCCGCGGTCCACGTGCTGCCGGAGACGGTGGCGGGGTTGCAGATGTTCGTGTTCTTGAGCGCGTCGTACGGGAGGTCGGTGTCGAACTGATCGGTGAGGTGCACACCGGTGGCGACCGGCTTGGGGATGGTCTGGGACGGGAACTTCGCGACCGCGATCTTGTAGCACATGTAGTGGTTCGACTGGACGTCGTTCACGGCTGCCCCCGCCGTACCGACGTAGGCGAGTGCCGCCAGTCCCGCGAGCGGGACCGCGAGCTTCCGGTGCTTCATATACTCGACCCTCCTTCTATCTTTCTGTTGGCAGCGCCGGGCTGCCGGTGAGCGGACACATGACCCTCGAATCGGGAGGACCCTGCCGGTCGCCGGTGGTAACGCGGATCCTCCCTTAGCGTCAAGCATTTTTGTAAGAATCGGCCCGCCGGTCGCGGCGCGATACATATTGTTATCCATTTGTTGTCCATCGCTTCCCAGGCGGTGCCGCCGGGGGAGCGCGCGAGGGGGGCGGTGGACCGCCCTCACCGTCGAGGTTCCGGTTCGGGGAGCCGGTACTCACGGGGTGGGCCGAGAAGCGGCGGGGGACCGAGCGGCGCGGGTCGGGGTGAGGGCCCGTCTGACTCGGACGACCGACCCGGGGAGGCGGAGCGCCTCGAACGGACCCGGGGGGGCGGTGCCTTGCGGGCACCGCCCCCCGGGAGGCGCGGATGATCAGGGCTACGGAAGCAGCTGGGCGTTGCCGCCGAGGCCGGTCGCGCCCGGTCCCGGCAGGTCACCAACCGCGTTGATCGCGGCGGACAGGCTCGCCGGGATGCAGAAGACCGCCGCGAGCACGGCAGGATGCTCCGCGCCGTCGGTCAGGTCCCCGGCCGGCGACCCCGTCTCGGTGATCGAGGTTGCCGTGGGCAGGTGGAAGGCGCCCGCATGGGCCTGGCTCGGGCAGAAGAGGCCCGCCGGCTGGCTCAGCGTCGTCGCCGTGGTCGAAAGCGGATTCAGCGTGACCGGGAGCGCGCCCTGGAAGTCCTGGAGCGGCACGCCGCAGTCGAGGCTCGTCGCCTGGCTGCCGGTCGGTGTGCACGCGGCGCCCGAGTTCGGGCTCGGGTTGTTGCTGTTGTCCTTCCAGGTCGGGTCGCACTGGCCCGAGATGCACCGCGGGCAGGGGTCGGTCGCGTTCGCGGTCAGGTAGACCCGCGAGGAAAGCGGGATCGAGACGGTCGAGTCGCCGGTGGCCGGCGTCGCCGTCCCGCTGCCGTCCGTCTGGATCGCGTTGATGACGCAGACCGGCAGCGAGCCGGTGATCGGGAGTGGCGGGCCGAAGTTGCAGTTCGCGTCGAGCGCGCACGAGCCCGGCGTGCCGCCGCAGTCGGCGTCCGTCGTGCAGGCGATCGGGCCGCCGCTGCCGCCGACGCAGTGCTTGCCGGGCCCCGCGCCCTTCGTGCAGTTCTCCCGCCCGGTGCCGTTGCTCGCGACGAGGGGCACGGTCCCGCCCGACGGCGTGCCGAGGTCGAAGATGGACTGCGAGCCGTCGGGGATCTGGTTCGCGGGCGTCGCGGCGCTGCCGCCGCCGACGTAGAGGCAGCCGAGGCCGAGGTCGCCGAGCTTCGCGTTGCTCGCGTCGTGTACCTCGCCCGAGAACGGCGCGCTCGGCGCGGTGAAGCCGGCGAACGACGGGCCGCCGCAGCTCGTCGAGCCGATCGTCGTCGTGAAGGAGAGCTGGGTGAAGACCGGCCCGCCGGTCGTGGTCGTCGTCGACGACGTGGTCGTGGTCGTGGTCGACGTCGTCGTGGACGAGGTCGTCGTCGTGGTCGTGCTCGTCGTCGACGTCGTCGTGGTCGGGACGATCATCGTCGTGGTCGTCGTCGTGGAGACCGTCGTCGTGGTGCTCGTCGTCGGCGGGGCCGTCGTGGAGGTGCTCGTCGTCGTCGGCGCCGTCGTCGTCGTGGTCGACGACGGCTGCGCGCAGTAGATGAGGCCGTTCGTGCCGTCGAGCGTCGACTCGACGAAGGCCGCGATCGCGGCGAGATCGACGCACGCCGGGCAGTTCGTCGTCTTCTGCAGGTTGAACTTGTCGATCGCCTTCTGCTCGCATGCGTCTTCCTCGAAGTCGTCGGCGAGCTTCAGGCTGGCCTCCTGGCCGTGGCACTTGAGGACGCTCTTGATCAGCGTCCCGACCTTCTTCGACACGTTGCACTCGCAGCCCGCGATGGGCGACGTCGAGGCGAGCGTCCCCGTGTCGTCGCCGCCGAGCGGGGTGCCGTCCGGGTCGCAGAAGACCTTGTCGTTGTTGGCGTCGAGCAGTGCGACGACCCCGGCGCCGATCGAGGGAAGGTCGATGCACGCCGGGCACTTGGTCGTGTTGAGCGAGGTGAACTTGTCGAGCGCCGCCTGCTCGCACGCGTCCTCGGCGGCGTCGTCGGCGAGCTTCCCCGTCTGTCGGTTGCAGTGGCATTTGAGGATCGAGACGGCGAGCTTCCCGACCGCCTTTCCGACGTTGTTCTCGCACTTCGTGATCGGGCCCTTCGGAGGATCGGGCGGGATGAAGCCGCCATCGTCCCCTCCGAACGGCGCGCCGGGCGTGCCGGCGATGGCGCTCGCCGCCGCGAGCGCCGCGATGCATCCGATGATCGCGACCAGGAATCTCTTCATGTTGCCCTCCCTCCGTGTGGTCGTGGGTCGAGGGACTTCGAGCCGTGGTCCGCGTCGACGGTCTGTGCGACTCTGGCTTACGGGACGCGCGGACTCCGGGGCAAGAAACTACGGGGGACGGCGGCCTGCGATTTCGAGTGACGGTTTTGGAAAATTATGGCTGAGTTGCGGGCTTCGGAGCGGGTGAGCCGTGGTCGGTCGATCGTCCCGCGGCGCTCAGCCGATGGTGGCGAGCGCCGCCGCGATCTCGTCGCGGACGCGCGGTGCGGGCTCGCGCGTCCGTGCCGCGTCGAGCGCGCGGCGGGCGCCCGGGCCGCCGAGCCGCCCGAGCGCCCAGGCGGCGTGCGCGCGGACGAGCGGCTCGGGGTCGGCGAGGGCCGCGGCGAGCGGGCCGACCGCGTCGGGGTTCCCGCTGTTGCCGAGCGCGACGGCGACGTTCCGGAGGAGCCCGCGCCGCTTCGCGCGCGCGACGGCGGTGTGCCGGTAGCGGGTGCGGAACCCCGCCTCGTCGAGCGCGAGGAGCGACGGGAGGTGCGGCGCGAGGACGTCCGTCGGCGGGCTCGCCGCGCCGCCGTTCCACGGACACACCTCCTGACAGACGTCGCAGCCGAAGATCCAGTTGCCGACGAGGGGACGCAGATCGAGCGGGATCGCGCTCCGGTGCTCGATCGTCAGGTAGGAGATGCAGCGGCGCGGGTCCATCGTGTACCCGGGGCCGAGCGCGCCGGTAGGGCAGGCGGCGTGGCAGCGGACGCACGTGCCACAGCGATCCGGCGCGGGCTCGGGCGCGCCGAGCTCGAGGTCCGTGAACAGCTCGCCCAGGAAGAGGTAGGACCCGGCGCCCCGGTCGAGAAGGAGCGTGTTCCGGCCGATCCAGCCGAGCCCGGCGCGCGCGGCCCACTCGCGCTCGAGCACGGGCCCCGTGTCGACGTAGTGGAGGAAGCGCCGGCCCGGGAAGACGTCCGCGAGCCGCCGCCCGAGGGCGGCGAGCCGGTCGCCGAGCCCGTCGTGGTAGTCGGGTCCGAAGGCATACGCCGCGATCCGCCCGCGGAGCGTCGCCCGCCAGTCCTCGGGCGGGGGCGGCGGCGGCCGGTAGGGGGCGCCGACCGCGATCACGGACCGCGCCCAGGGGAAGGCGGTCCGGGGGTCGATGCGCTCCGCCGTGCGGCGTGCGAGGTAGGCCATCTCCCCCGCCCGCCCCTCGGCGAGCCACGCGTGGAGGAAGGCGCCGCGCTCGAGGGGACCCAGGGGAGCGGCGCCGACGAGCGCGAAGCCGGCCGCCCGGGCCTCGGCGGCGACCGCATCTTCGGACGCCGTCATGGGAATCTTCCGTCTACCACGGGGGCCCGGGCGGCGGGAGCCTAAAGTCCCTCCGGCGACCGGCCGATAAGTGAGTCCGACAGCGCACGACGCGCACGCCGGCGCCTGGCGCGGCCCAGGGGTCCGGATAATCCAAGGAGGAACCCGATGGCTCTCGACATCAACACCAACATCAGCTCGCTCAACGCGCAGAGGCACCTGGAGGAGTCCGGCGACGCGCTCACGACCTCCCTCGAGCGGCTCTCCTCGGGCGTCCGGATCAACAACGCCTACGACGACGCGGCGGGCCTCGCGATCGCCGACAAGCTGAACCGCGACGCGCGCGTCGCGGCGCAGGCGATCCGCAACGCCAACGACGGCATCTCGGCGCTGTCGATCGGTGAGAAGGCGCTCGGCAACGTGAGCAGCATCCTCTCGCGTCTCTCCGAGCTCGCCTCCCAGTCGGCGTCGGGCTCGATCACCGACACGCAGCGGAGCGCGATTCAGAACGAGTTCGCGGCGCTCCTCTCGGAAATCGCCCGCATCTCGACGGTGACGACCTTCAACGGCGTGCAGCTCCTCTCCGCCGGGACGACGGTCGCGCTCCAGGTCGGCCTGGACGGCACGTCGAACTCGCAGATCAACTTCACGACGGTGGACGGCTCGGTGTCGGGCATCCTCTCCGTCTCGCAGACGTCGATCGCGGCCTCGACGGCGGCGTCGGCGCAGTCGGCGCTCGGCCTCCTCACCTCGGCCATCGCGAACGTCGCGCAGACGCGCGGCGTCCTCGGCGCGGCGGAGAGCCGGCTGCTCCAGGCGGTCGCCAACCTGCGCATCGCGCAGGAGAACTTCCAGGCCGCCGAGGGCCGCATCCGCGACACGGACGTCGCCGCCGAGACGGCGAACCTCACGCGGGCGAGCGTGCTGCGACAGGCCGGCGTCGCCGTCCTGGCGCAGGCGAACCAGCAGCCGTCTCTCGCCCTCCAGCTCCTCCGGTAAGTGCGGGAGCGGAAGGCAGCGAGCACTGAGTCACGGGCCGGGGACGGCGACGTCCCCGGCCCGATCGTCATCGAGCCGAGGGTGGTGGGGGCATGGCGGTTCTGACGGTCGGCGGTCTCGCGACCGGGCTCGACACGAACACGCTGATCGACCAGCTGGTCCAGATCCAGTCCCAGCCCCTCCAGATCCTCCAGGACCAGCTCTCGAGCGTGCAGGCGACGCAGACGTCGCTCGCGACGCTCGGGACGAAGCTCTCCGCGCTCAAGACCGCCGCCGACGCCGTGAAGAGCGTCGGCGACTTCCTCGTCCGCAAGGCGACCTCGAGCAGCGAGACGATCGTCGGCGCCGCGGCGGGATCGGGCGCCGCGGCCGGCTCCGTCACCGTCACGGTGACGAAGGTCGCGCACGGCTCCGTCGCGAGCGCGACCGTCGGCGCCACCTCGACGTCGGACACGATCGCCGCCGGCGCCGGCTTCTTCAAGTTCACCGTCGGCTCCGGCGCGGAGCAGAGCGTCGCGGTCTCCGCGACGACGACGCTCCAGGACCTCGTGAACGCGATCAACGACCTCGGGGCCGGCGTCACCGCGTCCGCGGTGAATCTCGGCACGGCGGCGAGCCCCGACTACCGGCTCCAGCTGACGAGCAACACCACGGGCGCGTCGAGCACGATCGCGGTCACGCAGGACGACACGACCCTCGGCGTCGCCGTGTCGCAGACCGGCCAGAACGCGGAGTTCACGATCAGCGGCTTCGCGGGGACGTTCCAGCGCGAGTCGAACACGTTCTCGGACGTGCTGCCGGGCGTCACCTTCAACCTCAAGTCCGAGGGCACGGCGACCATCACGGTCGCGGACGACGCCGACGCGATCGTCGAGAAGGTGAAGGCGCTCGTGTCGGCGTTCAACGACGCCGTCGGCTTCGTCGCCGAGCAGTCGGCGATCACCAAGTCGAGCGACGGGAAGGGCCTCGTCGTCGGGAGCCTCGCGAGCAGCTCGACGGCCTCGGGCGTCGTCGACACGCTGCACTCGATCTTCTCGGAGGCGCTCACCGCCGCGACGACGCAGTACGTGAACCTCTCGAGCGTCGGCTTACAGACGCAGCAGGACGGCACGATCGCGTTCGACGAGGGCGCCTTCCGCACGGCGCTCACCGCGGATCCCGAGGCCGTCGCCGAGATCTTCGGCGGCAACGGGACGGACGCCGGCGTCGCGACCGACCTCTCGGCGTACATCCTCGAGGCGACGGGCGCGCAGGGCTCGATCACGCTCGGCTCGAGCTCGCTCGACACCGAGATCCGCGGGCTCCAGGACGAGATCGACGCCGCGCAGCGCCAGGTGGACGCCTTCGAGGCGGATCTGAAGTCGCAGTTCGCGGCCCTGGAAGCGCTCGTGAGCGGGTTGCAGCAGCAGGGCACCTTCCTCACGCAGGCGTTCAAGTAGAGGAGGTAGGGGAGGAGCATGCAGACGACGCAGTACGCGACGCGGTATGCCGAGGCGCAGGTCATGTCGGTGGACCCCAAGCGGCTTCTGCTGCTGATGTTCGAGGGCGGCTCCCGCTTCCTCGGGCTCTGCCGCGCGGCGCTCGCGGCGGGCGAGGTGGAGCGGTTCGGCGAGAGCCTCGCGCGCGCGCAGGCGATCATCTCCGAGCTGATGAACACGCTCGATCACCGCGCCGGCGGGCAGATCGCGACCGACCTCGCGCGACTCTACGAGTTCATGCTCTTCCACCTGACCGAAGCGAACGCGAAGCGAAGCCTCCAACACGTCGACGACGTGATCCGCGTCTTCGGCATCGTCGCCGACGGCTTCCGGCAGATCCTCGAGGGGCCGGAGGCGGTGCCGGCGGCCGTGGGGCAGTGACGAGCGCGGGCGCGAGCGTGCTCGGCGCGAGCCGCGAGGAGCGCGCGCTCTACGCCGAGCTCCTGGCCGTCTACCGGGAGCTCGTCGCCGCGCTCGCCGACCCCGCGCGCCCGCTCGACCACGGCTGGCTCGCGGGCCGCCACGCGGCCGCCGAGACGCTCACGGCGCGCCTCCGGGCGGTCGCGACCGAGCTCGCGCCGCACCGCCTGAGCGGCGCGCCCGTCGCCGCGGAGGTCGCCGAGCTCTGGCGCGGCTCCGCGGCCCTCGCGGCGGAGGCGGCCCGGGTGAACGCCGAGGCGACGGCGCTCGCCCGCGCCCGGCAGACCGCGCTCCTCGCTCGCCTCGCCGCCCTCGACGCCGGCCGCCGCGCGCTCGCCGGCTACCGCCCCGCCGCCGCGGCGGTCCGGGCCGGCCAGGTCGCGTAGCCGTCGCGGCCAGACGCGTCGGGCGTCCCGATCGAGCCGGATCGCGAGGCCCGGCCGCCGCGCGCGAGCGTCGCCGTTCGCATCGGTGCCCCGACCCATTCCCGGGCAAGGTCGCGCCGGTCGGTGACGTGATCGACGACGCGACGCGCATCGTCCCCGCCCGCTGCACGGCCGCGAACCCCGAGCACCGTCTCACGCCCGCGATGTTCGCGCGCGTCACGGCGCTCCTCTCCGACGGCAACGGCGTCCGCGTCATCGTCCGGGACCCCGACGGCACGCTCGCGCCGCGCGCCGTCGAGATCGGCGCCGTCGGAGGGCGCGCTCTTCGCGGCGCAGGCGCTGGCGGGAGGCGGCGCGTGAACGGATCAGACGTCCACGCCGAGCCGTGCGGCGACGCGGGCGAGCGGCCGGTCGAGCGTCCAGAGGGACGCCCGTGCGTGCAGCGCCGCCGCCAGGAGATGCGCGTCGATCCAGCCGATACCGCTGCCCGCGAGGTGGTGCATCTCGACGAAGGCGAGCACGTCCGCGTCCGGGATGACGCCGAGGCGAGGGAGGGTCGCCAGGTCGCGCAGGATGCGGTCGCGATGGCGACCGAGGTGCCCGAGGGCCAGCTCCCCGTGCACGAACGGATGCACGGCGACGTCGCCTGCCTCGAGCAGCTCCGGGAGCGGACGGCTCGCCGAGCCGCCACGGAAGTGGTCGATCCAGACCGAAGCGTCTACGAGCGTCAACGGAGCGGGCGACGGCGGCGGGCGGCTTTGGCCGACGGCATCGTGCCGGCGAGCGCCGCCAGACGCCGACGTGCGGCCTGCTGGACGAGCGCCCGGAGGCCCTCCTCGATGACGGCGGTCTTCCCCGTCGTCCCCGTCGCGCGCTGCGCTTCCTCGAGCAGCTTCTCGTCGAGGTCGAGCGTCGTCCGCATGCAGACGATCTTTGCATAGCGATCTGCATTCGGTCAAGGCAGACGGGACGTGGGCCGCGTCTCCGACCTCTGGCGCGCGTCCGCGTCGTCATGTGCGCTTCCGAGCGGCGCGTCCGCGCTTCCGCCGGGGAGGGGTCGACGGCCGACGTTGCTCCTCCCCCGTCAACCGCCTGACCCCCGGGCCAAACTTGCCGAGCGGCCTGCGCTCTGCCCGCGGCCGCCACACGGCGCCTGCGAGCTAATCCGCGGGCTTGGACCTGCCGATGGATCCCGGGAGGGCGCTGGCACGGCTTGCAGTCTCGGGGGCGGGAATCCATGGCGCAGGACTTCCTTCAGGACCGGACGGTGCTCGTCACCGGTGGGACGGGCTCCTTCGGCCGGCGGTTCGCCGAGATCGTCCTCACGCGGCACAAGCCGCGGAAGCTCATCATCCTCTCGCGCGACGAGCTGAAGCAGTCCGAGATGCGCGAGGCGTTCGGGGACCACCCGGCGCTCCGCTTCTTCCTGGGCGACGTCCGCGACCGCGACCGGCTCATGCGCGCGTTCCAGGGCGTCGACGTCGTCGTGCACGCCGCGGCCCTCAAGCAGGTCCCCGCGGCCGAGTACAACCCCTGGGAGTGCGTCCGGACGAACGTCCAGGGCGCACAGAACGTGATCGACGCGGCGATCGACCGCGGCGTGAAGCGCGTCGTCGCGCTCAGCTCCGACAAGGCCGCGAACCCGATCAACCTCTACGGCGCGACGAAGCTCGTCTCCGACAAGCTCTTCGTCGCCGGCAACACGTACGCGAGCCACGGCGACACCCAGCTCGCCGTCGTGCGCTACGGGAACGTGATGGGGAGCCGCGGGAGCGTCATCCCGCTCTTTCTGAAGCTCCGCGCGACGGGCCGCATTCCCGTGACCGACCGCCGCATGACACGCTTCTGGATCACGCTCGACCAGGCGGTCGCCTTCGTGCTCCGCGCGCTCGTCCGCATGCGCGGCGGCGAGATCTTCGTCCCCAAGCTCCCGAGCATGCGCATCGTCGACCTGGCGCGCGCGATCGCGCCCGGCTGCGCGATCGAGGACGTCGGCATCCGTCCCGGCGAGAAGCTCCACGAGCTCATGATCACCGCCGAGGACGCCCGCAAGGCGGTCGCCTACGAGGACCACTACGTCATCCAGCCCGCGTTCCCGTGGTGGAGCGACGAGCTCGCCTTCGAGAACGGCGGGCGCCCCGTGCCCGAAGGCTTCGTCTACGCGAGCGACACGAACGACCGCTGGCTCTCGGTCGAGGAGCTCCGCGCGCTCGCCCTCGGCGAGGAGGCGCCCGCGCCGCCCCTCGCGCGGGTCGACGGCGCGAACGGCCATGCCGCTGCTGCCCTATAGCCGCCAGACGGTCGGCGAGGAGGAGGCGGCGGCGGTTGCCGCGGCGGTCCGCGCGGCCCTGCTCACGGGCGGCCCGACGCTCGCGCGCTTCGAGGCCGCGCTCGCCGAGGCCACGGGCGCGCGCCACGCGATCGCGGTCTCGAGCGGGACGGCGGCGCTCCACACGGCCTACCGCGCCGCCGGGCTCGGCCCCGGCGACGCGATCCTCACCTCGCCGCTCACCTTCGTCGCGACCGCGAGCGCCGCCGCGCACGCGGGCGCCGTCGTGCGCTTCGCCGACGTCGGCGCCGACGGCTGCCTCGACCCGGCCGCCGTCGCACGGGCCGTGGCCGACGGGCCGGCGCCGAAGCTCCTCGTGCCCGTCCACTACGCCGGGCATCCCGCGGACCTGGAGGCGCTCGCGGCCGCCGCGCCGGGGGCCACGATCGTCGAGGACGCGTGTCACGCGCTCGGCGCCGAGTACCGCGACCGGGCCGGCGCGTGGCACGCGGTCGGAAGCTGCGCGCACGCCGCCATGGCCGTCATGAGCTTCCACCCCGTGAAGGCGATCACGACGGGGGAGGGCGGCGCCGTGCTCACGAACGACCGCGGGCTCGCCGAGCGCTGCCGGCGCATCCGCGACCACGGCCTCGTGCGCGAGCCGCCCGGCGCCGACGGGCCCTGGGCCTACGAGCTCCACGAGCCCGGGTTCAACTACCGCCTGACCGACGTGCAGGCCGCGCTCGGCCTCGTGCAGCTCGGGCGGCTCTCCGACTTCATCGCGCGCCGCCGGCGGATCGCCGCCCTCTACGACCGGACCCTCGCCGCCGTCCCGGCGGTCGAGCCCGTCATGCCGCGGCGCGGCACGCGCTCGGCCCATCATCTATACGTCGTCCGCGTGCCGGCCGGCGTCCGGCGGGCGGTCTTCGAGATGCTTCGCGCGCGGGGGATCGGCGTCCAGGTGCACTACGTGCCGGTGCACCGCCAGCCGTACTACCGCCGGCTCCTGGGCGACGTCGCGCTCCCGGCGGCCGAGCGCCTCTACGGCGAGATCCTGTCGCTGCCCTGCTTCCCCGGCCTGACGGGCGACGACGTGGCGGAGGTGGTCGCCGCGCTCGGCGAGGCGCTCGCCGAGGCGACCCGCGAGGAGGGCCATGCGCATCCCGTGTGCTGATCGGACGATCGGCGACGGGGCGCCCGCGTTCGTCATCGCCGAGATCGGCTCGAACCACGACGGGAGCCTCGAGCGCGCGCTCGCGCTCGTCGACGCCGCGGCCGCCGCGGGCGCCGACGCCGTCAAGTTCCAGTCCTTCCGCGCCGCGACGCTCGTCGCGCGCCGCCGCCGGCTCGCCGATGGCGGCTGGGCGCCGGTCGAGGCGTACCCGACGCTCGAGCGCCTCGAGGTCCCCGTCGACTGGCACGCGACGCTCCGCGACCGCGCGCAGGCGCGCGGCGTCGTCTTCCTCTCGACGCCGTTCGACGAGGAGCGCGCGGGCCTCCTCGCCGCGCTCGGCGTCCCCGCGATGAAGGTCGCCTCCGGCGACCTCACGCACCGCCCCCTCCTCCGGAAGCTCGGCGGCTTCGGCCGCCCGGTGCTCCTCTCGACCGGGCACGCGCGGCTCGAGGAGATCGAGGCGGCGATCGCCGCGATCGAGGAGGGCGCGGGCGCGGCCGCCCGCCGCCCGCCGATCGTCCTCCTCCATTGCGTCTCGTGCTACCCGCTCGCCCCCGCCGACGCGAACCTCCGCGCGCTCGTCGCGCTCCGCGCCCGCTTCGGCCTTCCCGTCGGCTGGTCGGACCACTCCCCGGGCCACACGCTCGCCGTCGGCGCGGTCGCGCTCGGCGCGTGCGTCGTCGAGAAGCACTTGACCGACGACCGCCGCCGCCCCGGCCCCGACCATCCCTTCGCGATGGAGCCCGACGACTTCCGCGCGATGGTCGCCGCCATCCGCGAGCTCGAGACCGGGCTCGGCGACGGCGCGAAGCGGCCGCGCCCGGACGAGGAGGGCGAGCGCACGGGCGCCCGCCGCAGCCTCCACGCCGCGCGCGCGCTCCCCGCCGGCGCGACGCTCGAGGCCCGCGACGTGAAGATCGTGCGGCCGGCGGCGGGCCTCCCGCCGTCGGCGCTCGAGTCGGTCGTCGGCCGCCGGCTCCGCCGGGCGCTCGAGGTCGACGAGCCGCTCGCCGCCGAGGACGTCGCATGACCCGCGTGTCCGCCCGCACGACCGCGATCGTCCAGGCCCGCATGGGGTCGCGCCGCCTCCCGGGCAAGGTGCTCGCCGACCTCGCCGGCGCGCCGCTCCTCGCGCGCATGATCGAGCGGCTCCGCGCGGCGCGGACGCTCGCGCGCATCGTCGTCGCGACGACCGAGCATCCCGCCGACGCGCCCGTCCGCGAGCTCGCCGCCGCGCTCGGCGTCGGCTGCTTCGCAGGCAGCGAGGACGACGTCCTCGCGCGCTACGTGGGGGCGGCCGAAGCCTTCCGCGCCGACCCGATCGTGCGGCTCACGGCCGACTGCCCGCTCATCGACCCGGCGCTCGTCGACCGCTGCGTCGAGGCGTTCGCCGACCGCCCGGGCTGCGACTACGCCTCCCTCGGCGGCGAGTTCCCGGACGGGCTCGACACCGAGGTGATCTCCGCCCGCGCGCTCGCGCGCGCGCACGCGGAGGCGAGGCTCCCCTCCGAGCGCGAGCACGTGACGCCGTACGTCTGGAAGCAGGCGACCGTCTTCGCGGCGGTGACCGTCGTCTTCCCGCGGCCGCTCGGCGGCCGGCGCTGGACGGTCGACGAGCCGCGCGACCTCGAGTTCGTCCGCGCCGTCTACGCGCGGCTCCACCGCCCCGGGTACGTGTTCGGCTGGGCGGACGTCGAGGCGCTCCTCGCGCGCGAGCCGGCGCTCGCCGCGATCAACGCCGGCATCGAGCGCAACGCGGGCTACCGCCGCTCGCTCGCGCGCGACGCGGGAGCGGGCGCATGAGCCGCCATCCGACGTCCGACGCCCTCTGGGTGCGCGCCGAGCGGGTCATCCCGTGCGGCACGCAGACGCTCAGCAAGAAGCCGTCGCAGTTCGTCCGCGGCGTCTACCCGAAGTACCTGGTCGCGGGGCAGGGCTGCCGGGTGACGGACGCCGACGGCCACGAGTACGTCGACTACCCGATGGCGCTCGGCGCGATCCTCCTCGGGCACGCGCACCCCGCCGTCGTCGAGGCGGTCGCGCGCCAGGCGTGCCACGGGACCCTCTTCACGCTCATGCACCCGCTCGAGGTGGAGGTCGCGGAGCGGATCGCGGCGCTCGTGCCGTGCGCCGAGATGGTCCGCTTCATGAAGAACGGCTCCGACGCGACGGCGGCGGCGATCCGCCTCGCGCGCGCCGTCACGGGGCGCGAGCGGGTCGCGTACTGCGGCTACCACGGCTGGCACGACTGGTTCGCGGGGACGACGCCGCTCCCCGCGGGCGTGCCGGCCGCCACGGCCGCGCTCGTGCGGCCCTTCGAGTGGAACCGTCCCGAGACGCTCGCGGCGCTGCTCGACGCGCACCCCGGCGAGTACGCGGCCGTCATCTTCGAGGTGCCCGGCGAGGACCCGGCACCCGGCTTCCTCGCCGCCGTCCGCGACCTCGCGCACCGCCACGGCGCCGTGCTCGTCATGGACGAGATCGTGACGGGCTTCCGCTACGCGCGCGGCGGCGCGCAGGAGCGGTGGGGCATCGTGCCCGACCTCGCGTGCCTCGGGAAGGCGCTCGCCAACGGGCTCCCGCTCTCCGCGCTCGTCGGCCGGCGGGACCTCATGCAGGAGTTCGAGCGCGTGTTCGTCTCGATGACCTACGGCGGCGACGCGCTGGCGCTCGCGGCGGCGAAGGCCGTCCTCGACCTCGTCGCGC
This sequence comes from Binatia bacterium, assembly GCA_035650655.1. Lineage (GTDB taxonomy): Bacteria > Desulfobacterota > Binatia > DP-6 > DP-6 > DASRHG01. The sequence continues at coordinate 16,625 of DASRHG010000063.1, forward strand.
GCGAGCCGGTGGTCGAGCACCTCTGGACGGTCGGGCAGCGGTGGATGGACGGGGCGCGCGCGCGGCTCGCGGCCGCCGGGCTCGACGTGCGGCTCGGCGGGCATCCGCCGCGGAGCCACTTCGTCTTCGGCGGCGGCGACGGCGTCCGGCCCGAGGAGCTGCGGACGCTCTTCCTCCAGGAGTGCGTGAAGCGCGGCATCCTCTTCGGCGTCCCGATCTTCATGAGCTGGTCGCACGGCGAGCGGGACCTCGACGAGACGCTCGCGGCCGTCGAGGAGGCGCTCGCCGTCGTCGCGGGGGCCGTCCGGACGGGCACAATGCGGGAGTGGCTCGAGGGCCCGGCCGTGGAGCCGGTCTTCCGGCCGGCGGCGCCGGGGGGCGCGCCGCCCTCGGAGGCGCGCGCATGAACGGAGCGCCGCTCCGGCTCGCCGTCGTCGGCTGCGGCTCGATCGGGAGCCGCCACGCGCGGAACCTCCGCGCGCTCGGCGCCCCGAGCATCGCGCTCTGCGACCTCGACCGCGAGCGCGCCCGGCGCCTCGGGAGCGAGATCGGCGCGCGCCTCGCGACGGACGACCTCGGAGACCTCCTCACCGCCCACCGGCCGCACGGCGTCCTCGTCTGCACGCCCCCCGCGAGCCACCTGGAGGTGGCGGGTGCGGCGGTCCGCGCGGGCGCGCACGTGCTCTGCGAGAAGCCGCTCGCCCCCGACCTGCGCGCCGTCGACGCGTTCCTCGCGCTCGCCGAGCGCGAGCGCCGGTTCGTCATGATGGCGATGTGCTACCGCTTCCACCCGGCGCTCCGCCGCATCCAGGTCCGGCTCGCGAGCGGCGCGCTCGGCCGCGTCCTCGGCGCGAACCTCTGGGCGGGACAGTACCTGCCCGACTGGCACCCGTGGGCCGACTACCGGACGGAGTACAGCGCGCGGCGCGCGCTCGGCGGCGGCGTGCTGCTCGACAGCATCCACTCCTTCGACACGGTGCGCTGGCTCCTCGGCGAGCCGGTCGAGGCGGTCGGCATGCTCGCCCGGGTCTCCGACCTCGAGATCGACACCGAGGACCTCGCGGCGGCGATCCTCCGGCTCGAGGGCGGGGCCGTCGTCGAGGTGCACGTCGACTACCTCCAGCGGCACGCGCAGAGCCGCCTCGAGGTGGTCGGCAGCGAGGGGACGCTCGCCTTCGACGGGACGGCGATCCGGCTCCGGCGCGCGGGCGACGCCGCGTGGACGGAGGAGACGGTGCCGTTCGTGGTGAACGAGATGTACGTGGCCGAGCTCGCGGAGTTCGTCGACTGCCTCGCCTCGGGCCGGCGCCCGGCGCTCGACGGCGCCGAGGGCCGCGCGACGCTCGCGGTCGCGTGCGCCGTGCGCGAGTCGGCGGAGAGCGGCCGGCGGATCGCGATCGCCGAGACGCCCGCGCGGGGCGCGGAGGCGAGCGCATGACTGCCCGTCGCATCGTCTGCTGGGCCGACGCCGGGCCGGCCTTCGGCCTCGGCCACGTGAGCCGGACGCTCGCGATCGCGGAGGCGTGCGCCGCGCGCGGCGCCGCGTGCCGCTTCGTCCTCCCGGCCGACCCGACGGCGCGCGCGTGGCTCGCCGCCGCCGGCATGCCGGAGCCCATCCTCCTCGGCGAGCAGGACCCCGCGCTCGTCCGCGTGCTCGAAGCCGCGGCGGACGCGGACGCCGTCGTGGTCGACGTGCAGCGGCCGCTCGCGGCGGCCGAGGTGCGGGCGCTCGGTGCCTGCGCGCCCGTGCTCCTCGTCGACGACACGGGCCCCGGCGCCGCCGAGGCGGCGCTCGTGCTGGCGCCCTTCGGCGCGCCGCCCGCCGGCGGCGCGGGCGCGCGCTGGCTCGTCGGGCCGGCGCACGTGCCGCTCCGGCGGGCGTTCGAGACGCGGCCGGCGCCCGCGCGTGCGTCGCGCGGCGGCGAGCCGCTCGTCCTCGTGAGCCTCGGCGCGACCGACCCGGGCGGGCTCACCGTGCCCGTCGTCGAGACGCTCGGCGCCCTCCGCGCCGCGGGGACGAGGCTCGACGCGTGCGTGCTCGCGAACCCGGCGTCCGCGGTGTGGCGGGCGCTGCCCGCGCTCCTCGGGCGGCTCGACCTCCTGCCCGCCGTCGCGGCCGAGCCCGAGCGGATGCCGGCGTGGCTCGCCGCCGCGGACCTCGCCGTCGTCGCGATGGGCGTCACGGTCTACGAGGCGATGGCGTGCGGCGTGCCGGCGATCGTCGTCTGCCGGACGAGCGGCGACGTCGAGCACGCGCGCGCGCTCGAGGCGACGGGCGCGATCGTGAGCCTCGGGCCGCACTGGACGCCCCCGCGGCTCGCGGCGGCCGTCGAGGCGCTCGCGGGCGATCCCGTGCGGCGGGTCGCGATGGGGGCCGTCGGACGCACGCTCGTCGACGGCCGCGGCGCCGACCGCGTGGCGGCGCGGCTCCTCGGCATCGGAGGGGAGGTGGAGGTGCGGGATGCAGGCGGTCGCATTGCGGTGTGAGACGCCGGCCCACGACGGGCCCGTCCTCGCGCGCGACGCCGGCGGCACGGCCGTCGTCGACTGCGGGCGCTGCGGCTTCGCCCACCTCGATCCGCTCCCCGCGCCCGAGGTCCTGCGCGCGACGTACCGGCGCCACTACTACGAGAGCGTCAAGCCCGACTACCTCGCGAAGGAGGCGGCGGAGGCGGCGTTCTGGCGGCTCGAGCACGACGACAAGCTCGACGCGCTCGCGGCCCTCGGGGCGGGCCCGCCCGGCCGGCTCCTCGACGTCGGCTGCTCCGGCGGCTTCTTCCTGGCGCACGCGCGCGCCCGCGGCTGGGACGTCCTCGGCGTCGAGCCGTCCGAGCAGGCGGCCGCGCACGCCCGCGCGCTCGGCGTGCCGGTCGTCGAGCGGTTCCTCGACGACCTCGACTGGGCGGCGCTCGGCACGTTCGACGCCGTCCACCTGAAGCTCGTGCTGGAGCACCTGGCCGACCCGGCCGGCGTGCTCGCCGCCCTCCGGCGCGTGCTCCGCCCGGGCGGCGTCCTCTGCGTGCAGGTGCCGAACGACTTCAACGCGCTCCAGGACGTCGTGCGGCGGACCGTGCCCGGGACGGCGGCGTGGTGGGTCGCCCCGCCGTATCACGTGAACTACTTCGACTTCGCGAGCCTCCGCCGGCTCTGCGCCCGGAGCGGCTTCGCGGTCGTCCGCGAGACGACGAGCTTCCCGATGGAGGTCTTCCTCCTGATGGGCGACCACTACGTCGGGGACGAGACGGTCGGGCGCGCGTGCCATCGAAGGCGGATGCAGCTCGAAGAGCGGCTCGCGGCCGCCGGGCGGAATGACCTCCGCCGCGCGCTCTACGCCGCGCTCGCGGCGGCCGGCCTCGGACGCGAGGCGATCGCGTTCGCGCGGGTGGCCGGATGAAGGAGCGCGTCGTCCTCCTCGGGCTCGACGGCGGCGAGCCGTCGCTCCTCGTCCCGCTCCTCGCCGAGTGCGCGAACCTCCGGCGGCTCGCGACCGAGGGCGCGTGGGGCGCGCTCCGCTCGACGGTGCCGCCGCTCTCGCCGCCCGCGTGGGCGACGCTGCTCACGGGCGTGAACCCGGGCAAGCACGGCGTCTACGACTTCTACCACATGCCGTTCGCGTCCTCGGGAAGCTACGTGCGCCGGCTGATCGGGTCCGGCCACTGGCGCGCGCCCGGGCTCTGGCAGCGGACGGGGGCGCACGGGCTCCGCGCGGGGTTCGTCAACCTGCCCATGTGCTGGCCGCCGCCCGCGGTCCAGGGCTTCTTCGTCTGCGGCCTCGGGACGCCCCCCGGCGACGGCGTCGCGTTCACGCATCCGGCGGCGCTCGGCCCCGCGCTCGCGGGCGCCGTCCTCGAGCCGGGCGACGGGACCGCGATCGGCGACGGGCGCGCGTTCCTCGCGCGCGCCGAGCGCGCCGGCGCCGACATGCTGCGGGTGGCGGAGGACCTCTGGCGCGCCGAGACGCTCGACCTCTTCTGCGCCGCGCTCACCTTTCCCGACCGCTTCCAGCACTACTTCTGGCGCGAGCTCCAGGCGGGCGAGCCGGCGATCCTCCGCGCCTGGCGCACGTGGTTCGCGGCCTTCGACGCGCTCCTCGGGCGGCTCCTCGACGCCGCCGGCCCCGAGACGACGGTCGTCCTCTTCTCCGACCACGGCTTCGGGCCCGTCGACCGCTACTTCCACGCCAACCGCTGGCTCGCCCGACGCGGCTGGCTCCGCGTCGGCGACCCGTCGCGCCTCGGCACGCCGGACGGGCTCCTCACGGCGATCGACTGGGAGCGGACGCGCGCGTACTGCGTCGGCGAGTACGGCGACGTCCGGCTCAACCTCCGCGGCCGCGAGCCGCGCGGGATCGTCCGCCCCGGCGCGGAGGCCGAGGACCTCCTCGCCGCGATCGCCGCCGACGCGCTCGCGCTCGACGACGGCGCGCCGGGCGCGGCGGTCGACGCGGCGCTGCCGGGCCGCACGCTCTTCACGGGGCCGTGGGCCGCCGACGGACCGGACCTGGTGCTGCGCCTCCGCGGCCACGCGACGCTCTGCCGGATCGACGGCCGCGGAACGGACCTCCGCGACCCCGACGGCCCGCTCTTCGTTCCCGCCGACCGGCCCGAGCACTACCGCGGCGCGCACCGCGCGACGGGCGTGCTCGCGCTCTGGGGCGCTCGGGTGCGCCGGCCCGCGGCGCCGCTCGCCGCCGACGCGGCCGACCTCACGCCGACCGTCTGCCATCTCCTCGGGCTCCCGCTCGACCGCGCGTTCGACGGGCGGGTGCTGCGCGCGTGCCTCGCCGAGCCGCTCGCGAGCCGTCCGGACGCGTTCGAGGACACGGCCCCGCCCGCCCCCGCGGGCGGGTACACGCCCGAGGAGGAGGCGCGGGTGACCGAGCAGCTCCGCCAGCTCGGCTACGTGGAGTGAGGATGCGGACCGCCGGCGTCGTCCAGTGCACGTTCTCGAACCTCCTCTCGCGCGATCCGACGCTCGCGCGGCGCGCGGGCGAGGCGGCGCACGACCGCGATCCCGCCCACTACGTGATCGGGCCGCTCCGCGAGTGCGGCCTCGACGCGATCGTGCTCGCCGTCCCCGACGTGCCGGAGAACGCGGTCTTCGACGACCTCGCGCGCGAGTGGGGCGTCGCGTGCGTCAAGGGCGACGAGTACGACGTGACGGCGCGCCTCCTCGCCGCCGCGCGCGCCGTCCGCGCCGACGTCGTCGTCCGCGTCCTCCTCCACCGCTTCTACCTGGACGTCCCGCTCGTCCGCCGCACGGTCGACCTCCTCGTCGCGCGCGGCGCCGACTACGTGAACCTCCCGACCGACTTCAACATCAACTTCGGCGGCGACGTGCTGCGGACGGCCGCGCTCGCGCGCGCGCACGCCGCGATCGCGCTCCTTCCCGACCCCCACGAGCGCGCCCGACACCTCTTCCGCCCGTGGCACTGGATGGAGACGCATCCCGCCGAGTTCGCCGTCGTCACCTGCGAGGACGTGCCGACGTATCCCCTGGAGCGCGTCCGCGCGATCCACGCGCACCCGAACTGGTCCGAGCGCTCGCGGTACGGGGACGACTTCCCCGCCTCCGAGTACCACGTGATCGGCGAGACCCTCCTCCGGCCGGACGACGCGGTCCTCGACCTCGCGTGCGGCTACGGCGAGTCGACCGAGATCCTGGGGCGCTACTGCCGGGCGGTCGTCGGCGTCGACCGCGACCCGGCGCTCGTCGCCGAGGCGCGGCGGCGGTTCGGCGGTCGGCCGCACCTCCGCTTCGCCGTGGCGGACGCGGAGGAGTGGGTGTATCCCGGCCCGCCGTTCGACGTCGTCGTGAGCCTCCACACGCTCGAGCACGTGGGGCGCGACCGCCGCATGCTCGTGAACGTCCGCAACATGCTCCGGCCCGGCGGCCGGCTCGTGCTCGAGGTGCCGCTCGCGACGCGCCGTCCGTTCCCCGTCCCGCACAACCCGCACCACGTCCGCGAGTACGGGCGCGACGAGATCGAGGCGCTCGTCCGCGGCGCGGGCTTCACGGTGACGGGCGCGCGCGGCCTCTCGCGCGGCATCTACACGACGCCCGAGCTCGCGCGCGAGGCGATCCAGCTCCACGCCGAGAAGCGGGACGCGGCGCTCTGGGTGCACGAGCCCGCCGAGCGGGCGCTCCAGGAGCGCGCGACCGAGATCCGCCGCTTGACGCTCGAGGCGATCGCGTCGGCGGGCTCCGGCCATCCGGGCGGCTCGCTCTCGATCGCGGAGCTGCTCGCCTGCCTCTACTTCGAGCCGGACGCCGCGCTCCGGGTCGACTGGGACCCGGCGCGCCGCGACCGCAACCGCTTCGTCCTCTCGAAGGGCCACGCGTGCCCCGCCTGGTACGCGGCCCTCCACCTGCGCGGCTGGCTCCCGTCGCCCGTCGGGCTGCTCCGCCGGCTGGGAACGCCGTGCCCGGGGCATCCGGAGGCCGGGACGCCGGGCGTCGACGCGCCGTCGGGCTCGCTCGGGAACGGGCTCTCGGTCGGCGTCGGCATGGCGATCGGGCTCCGCCACCAGGGGCTCGCGAACCGCGTCTTCGTGCTGCTCGGCGACGGCGACCTCGACGAAGGGGCCACCTGGGAGGCGATGATGTACGCGGCGCACCACCGGCTCGCGTCGCTCACCGCGATCGTGGACGCGAACGGGCGTCAGGGCGAGGACGCGACGCGGAAGGTCCTCGACCTCGAGCCGCTGCCCGCGCGCTTCGCGGCGTTCGGCTGGCAGGCGCTCGAGGTGCACGGGCACGACATCCCGTCCGTCCGCCGCGCGCTCCGCGCGGCCGCCACGACGGCGGACCGGCCGACGATCGTCGTCGCGCGGACGGTGAAGGGCCGCGGCGTGTCCTTCATGGAGGACGCGCAGCGCTGGCACGGGAGCCTCGCGCCGACGCCGGCGGAGCTCGACGCGGCGCTCGCCGAGCTGCGGGACGCGGCGCACGCCGCGGCGGCGCAGCACGCGGGGGGCTTCTATGGCTGAGCCGCGCTCGCTCCGCGAGGCGTTCGGGCGGGCGCTCGTCGAGGTCGGGCGGCGCCGCGACGACTTCGTCGTCCTCGACGCCGACGTCGCCGGCGGGACGGGCACCGTGCATTTCAAGCAGGCGTTCCCCGACCGGTTCTACGATTTCGGGATCGCAGAGCAGAACATGATGGCCGCGGCGGCGGGGATCGCGGCGACCGGCGTCATCCCGGTCGTCACGACCTTCGCCGTGTTCGCGACCATGCGCGCCCTCGAGCAGCTGCGGACGTTCGTCGCCTACCCGCGCTTTCCCGTGAAGGTCGCCGGGAGCCACTGCGGGGTCGACGCGGGTCCCGACGGCGCGACCGCGCAGGCGCTCGAGGACCTGGCGATCACGCGCGCCATCCCCGCGCTCGCCGTGGTCGTGCCGGCCGACCCGGTCGAGATGGCGGCCGCGGTCGACGCGATCCTGGCGCACCCGGGGCCCGTCTACCTCCGCACCGGGCGGAGCCCGCTCCCCGTCCTCTTCGGCGCCGACCACCGCTTCGCGGTCGGCAGGGCGCAGGTGCTCGAGGAGGGCTCGGACGTGACGCTCGTCGCGTGCGGCACCATGGTGCACCGGACGATCGCGGCCGCGACGGCGCTCCGGCGCGAGGGCATCCGCGCGCGGGTCGTCAACTGCCCGACGCTCAAGCCGCTCGACGTCGAGTGCCTGGTCGCATCGGCGGAGCGGACGGGCGCGGTCGTCACCGCCGAGGACCACTCGGTGATCGGCGGCCTCGGCGGCGCGGTCGCGGAGGCGCTCGCGGAGCGCTGCCCGGTGCCCGTCGCGCGCGTCGGCGTGCGCGACCGCTTCGGCGCGTCGGGCGACCCGCTCGTGCTGGCGCAGCACTTCGGGCTCGGGGCCGAGGACGTGGCGGCGGCGGCGCGCCGGCTCGTCCGGGCGAAGGAGAGGCGGCGGGTCGCATGAGCGGGCGGGGGAGGCTCGACGGACGGCGGGTCGTCGTCACGGGCGCCGGCCGCGGCATCGGGCGGGCGATCGCGCGCGCGTGCGCCGCCGAGGGCGCGGCCGTCGGCGTCACCTGGGTGTCGCAGCCGGCCGCGGCGGCGGCCGTGGTCGAGGAGATCCGCGCGGCCGGCGGCACCGCGGCGGCGGCGGCGCTCGACGTCCGCGACCGCGCGAGCGTGCGCGCCGGCCTCGAGACGCTCGCCGGGGCGCTCGGCGGGATCGACGTCCTCGTGAACAACGCCGGCGTCAACAAGCCGACCGACTTCGACCGGATCACCGACGCCGACTGGGACGAGGTGCTCGCCGTGAACCTCCGCGGCCCGTTCGTCGTGACGCAGGAGGCGCTCCGCTGGCTCCGCGCGGGCGGCGCCGTCGTGAACGTCGGCTCCGTGAGCGGGCAGTACGGCGGCCCGCGGACCGCGCACTACGCCGCGTCGAAGGGCGGCCTCATCGCCCTCACGCAGTGCATGGCCCGCTTCCTCGCCCCGCGCGGCGTCCGCGCGAACTGCGTCTCGCCCGGCCTGGTCGCCTCCGAGATGGCGGCGGCCGGCCTGGCGGGGCTCCCGCCCACGATCCGCGACGCGATCCTCCTCGGCCGGCTCGGCGAGCCCGACGAGGTGGCGCGCGCGGTCGTGTTCCTCGCCTCGGAGGAGTCCGCGTACTGCACCGGGCAGACGCTCAACGTGAACGGAGGGCTCCATTTCTGAGGAGCGGAAATCCCCCGGGGGCCCGTCCGGCGCCGGGGCGGCTCGGCCGCCCGCGGCGCCTCCGATGCCCCCGGACGCGCGGACGCTGCTCGTCATCTCCGGCGGACGGGAGGCCGTGCCCGTCGTGCTCGAGGCGAAGCGGATGGGGCTCCGCGTGCTCGTGTCGGACGGGGCGCACGACGCGCCCGGGTTCCGGTACGCGGACGCGGGGCTCCTCGCGAGCACGTACGACCGCGAGGCGACGGTCGAGGCGGCGCGCGCGTACGCGAGCGCGAACCGCATCGACGGCGTGATCGCGGCGGCGGCCGACGTGCCGATGACGGTCGCGGCGGTGGCGCACGCGCTCGGGCTCCCCGGGATCGCGGTCGAGACCGCGGAGCTCGCGTCCGACAAGCTCGCGATGAAGGACGCGTTCGTGCGGGCCGGCGTCCCCGTGCCGTGGTACGCGCGCGTCGAAAGCGTGGCGCAGCTCGAGCGGCTCCAGCGGGCGGCCGACGGCCTCCTCGTCGTGAAGCCGGTCGACAGCCGGGGGGCGCGCGGCGTCGTGCGGCTCCTCCCCGGCATCGACGCGGCGTGGGCCTTCGCGGTCGCGGAGGCCGAGTCCCCGACGGGCCGGGTGATGGTGGAGCGCTTCGTCGAGGGGCCGCAGGTGAGCACCGAGTCGGTCGTGGTCGGCGGGCGGACGACGACCATCGGCTTCTCCGACCGGAACTACGAGCTGCTCGACCGCTTCGCGCCGTACGTGATCGAGAACGGCGGCGAGCTGCCGACGGTGCTGCCCCCCGCGACCGTCGAGGCGGTCCACGGCCTCGTCGCGCGCGCGGCCGCGGCGCTCGGCGTGACGCACGGGACGGTGAAGGGCGACGTGGTCGTCGGCCCCGACGGCCCGATGGTGATCGAGATGGCCGTCCGGCTCTCCGGCGGCTACCTCTGCACGCACGAGATCCCGCTCGCGACGGGCGTCAACTTCGTCGAAGCCGCGATCCGCCTGGCGCTCGGCGAGAAGCCGGACCCGGCCGCGCTCGTGCCGCGGTGGTCGAAGGGCGTCGTGCAGCGGTTCGTCTTCCCGCCGCCCGGGACCGTCGTCGCGATCCAGGGCCAGGACGAGGCGGCGCGCGGCGACGGCGTGGCGCTCCTCGAGGTGCGCGTGCGGCCGGGGGACCGGATCCGCCCGATGACGAGCCACGTGCGGCGCGCGGGCCTCGTCATCGCCGTCGGCGACACGCGCGACGAGGCGCTCCGGCGGGCGACCGCGGCCGCCGCGCGCGTGCGCATCGTCACGGCCCCCGTCCTTGCCGCCTCGACCGCGACCCTCCACTGACCGATGCCGCTCACGCTGTTCACGGTCTTCCACGCGAACCTCGCGTTCTCCTCGATCCCGCCCGCGGACGCGGGCCGCGTCGTCGACCGGACGCTCTGGCCGCTCCTCGACGCGACGGCGCACCCGGGCGTGCGGCTCGGCCTCGAGATGCCCGCCGACACGCTCGCGGCGATCGCCGCCGCGGATCCGCTCTTCCTCGCCGCGCTCCGCGACGCGATCGCCGCCGGCCGGATCGAGCTCGTCGGCTCGGGGCTCGTGCAGGCGATCCTCCCCCTCGTCCCCGCGGCCCTCGGGGCGCACGCGCTCGCGCGCGGACAGGACGTCTATCGCGAGCTCCTCGGCGCCGCGCCGCGCGTCGCGTACCTGAACGAGCAGACGTACTCGGCCGGGCTCGTCGCCCTCTACCGCGAGGCGGGCTTCGAGGCGCTCGTCGCCGAGTGGGAGAACCCCGCGAGCGCGCACGGCTGGCCCGAGCACCTCCGCTATCGCCCCGCGTGGATCGAGGGGACGGGCGGCGCGCGCATCGCGTGCCTCTGGAACTCGTCGGTCCTCTTCCAGCGCGTGCAGCGCTGGGTGCACGGCGAGATCGCCGAGGAGGAGCTCTGGGCGCTCCTCGCCGCGCACCACGACCCGCGCGACGCGCGCGCGCTCTGCCTCTACGGGAACGACGTCGAGGTGTTCGACTACCGCCCCGGCGCGCCCGGCCTCCGCTACGGCGAGCCCGCGCGCGGGGAGTGGGCGCGCCTCGCGGCGCTCCTCCGGCGCCTCGCCGACGACCCGCGCTTCGGCCTCGCCACGCCGTCGGCGGTGCTCGCGGCCCACCCGCCGGCCCCGCCGGCGCTTCGGCTCGAGTCGCCCGCCGCGCCGCTGCCGGCGAAGAAGCAGGCGAAGTACAACGTCACGCGCTGGGCCGTCTGCGGCCGCACGAACGCGCGCACGAACGCCGCGTGTCACGCGCTCGCGCGCCGGCTCGCCGTCGCGAAGGCGCTCCAGCGCGCGAGTCGCGGCGCGGCCCCGGTGGAGGAGGGGACCCTCGCGCGCCACGCCGACGCGCTCGTGCGGCTCTGGGGCAGCGACCTGCGCACGCACACGAACGACGAGCGCGCAGCCGACGCCGCGCGCCGTCTCGGCGCCCTCGGCGCGGCGCTCGACGCGCTCGTCGCGCGCCTCGAGCCCGCCGTCGTGGGCGCGCCCCTCGCCCCCGGCGAGCTGGCGCTCTTCAACCCGCACGCGACGCCGTGGGCCGGGTGGCCGGTCGCGGTGCGGGTCGCGCTCCCGCCGGGCGTCGTCCGCGGCGGCGTTCGCGTCGCCGGCGGCGTGCCGGCGCAGGCCGAGGAGGTGGAGCGTCACCGCGACGGCAGCGTGCGCCGCGCGCTCGTCGTCGTGACGCCCGTCCTGCCCCCCCTCGGCGTGCTGCGCCTGCGGCTCGCGAGCGGGCCCGACGCGCCCGTGCCCGCGACCGCGCCCGAGCGCGTCGACACCGCCGCCGTGACCGCGGTCCTCGCCCCGCGCCGCGGCGCCGCCCTCGCGACGCTCGCCTTCCCGCGGCTCGCCGCGACGCCGCTCGCCGGCACCGTGCCGCAGGGTACGTTCGCGCCGATCGAGCTCGCCGCCGACTGGTACACCGGGAACGTCGTCCTCTACGACGCCGCCGGGGCGAAGCGGACGGACCTCGAGGCCGTGACGCTCGTCCCGCTCGCCGCGCCCGAGGCGTGTCCGGTCCGGATCCCCGTCGCCGCCCGGCTGGCCGGCTCCTTCGGGGAGCTGTGGAAGACGGTGTACGTCTACCGCGAGGTGCCGCGCGTCGACGTGCGCTACCACTTCACGTTCGACGACGCCCGGCCGCGCTCGCTCTCGGTCGGCATCCTGACGCTCGCCCCCGACGCGTTCGACGCGGCGGCGCTCCGCTACGCGACCGTGAACGGCGGCCACGACGTCGAGACGTTCCCGCTCGCGGGCCGGCGCGTGGCCCTCCACGAGCCCGTCGGCTCCGCCGTCTCCGCGCGCGGCTGCCTCGGGGCGACGGAGGGATGGGTGGACGTCGGCGACGACGCGAAGGGCGTCACGCTCGCGTGGGACCCGGCGACGCTCGCCGCGGCGCCGCTCGTCCAGCACGAGCCGGCGGGCGCGCGCGCGCTCACGCGCCTCTTCCTCTCGCTCGTCGAGAGCGACGAGACGGCGGCGCCGTTCTTCCGCGGCGGGACGGTCTTCCGCGTCGCCTACCTCGGGCGCGGCGCGGACCCGGGCGAGGCGCGCCGGCAGGCGATCGCCGCGGCCGCGGGCCTCCACGTGGTGGGCGGCGCGCCGGAGGCGTGAGGCGTGGCGCGGGACGCCGCGGAGATCGTCGCGTTCGACGCCGACTACCGCCACACGGCGGTCGTGCTCGCGTGTCCGCGCTGCGGCGCGCGGCACACCGAGCGCCTGCCCGCGGTCATGATGGTGTCGAAGCCCGTGTGCCCGGCGTGCGGCTACGCGGATCGCCTCGAGCCGGCCGCGATCGCAGCGGCGGCCGCGCGGCTCCTCCCGTGCCTCGACGTGGCGCGCATGCAGGGCGTGAACCGGCTGGTCGCCGCGTGGATCGCCCGCTGGCTCGCGGTGCCCGCCGTGCGGGAGGTCCTCGCGTGGGGCGGCGTCGAGCTGGCGACGGGCGCCGCGCTCGACCTCTTCCCGCTCCTCCTGCCGGCGGCGTTCGCGGCGCGGAGGGAGGACGCGTGAAGCCCGCGATCGTCGTCTGCGGCCTCGCGCACGCGGCATACCTGCCGCTCCTCGTGCGCCTCGCCGACGGCGGGCGCTGGCGCCTCCTCCTCCTCGAAGCGGCGCTCGCGGAGGCCGCGGCGGCGACGGGCGTCGACGTGCGGGTCGTCGCGGACGCGGTGCCGCCCGAGGACGGCGCCCGCGTGCTCGACGCGGCGCTCCGCGCGGCCGAGCTCCTCCGCCGCCCGGACCTGGACGCCGCCTTCACCGACGCCTTCCGCCCGGGCGCGGGCGCGAGCGCGTGGCCCGCGCTCCGCGCGCGCTTCCCGGCGTTCCTCGCCCGCGCCGTCACGCGCGGCGTGCAGGGCGCCGAGACGGCGCGGGCCCTCCTCGCCGCGCACGACGTCCGCCTCGTCGTGTGCGGCTTCGACGTGCTCCCCTTCCAGCGCGCGTTCCTCGGCACGATGCACGCGGCGGGCGTGCCGTCGCTGCACGTGCCGCACGGCGTGTTCGGCCCGACGGGCGGCGTCGTCGTGCCGGGGAGCTGCAGCGAGATCTTCGCGACCCGGGTCGCCGCGCCGGGCGAGTACTCGCGGCGCGTGTACGCCGAGAACGGGCAGCCGGTCGAGCGCGTCGTCGTGACCGGCGTCCCGCGCTGGGACGCGCTGCCGACGCTCGGCGCGCAGAGCCCGGGCGCCGTCCGGCGCGCGATGGGCCTCGACCCGAACCGCCCGCTCGTCCTGTTCGCGACCTCGTGGGTCGAGTGGGCGACGGCCGACGCGCCGAACGTCGTGGCGAGCCTGGCGCCCGTGTTCGCGGGCTGCCTCCGCGGCCTGCGGCGCAGCGGCGGCCCGCGCCCGCAGCTCGTCGTCAAGTTCCACCCGAGCGAGATCGTCGACGACGCCTGGCCGCCGCTCGCCGACGGCTACCGGACCCTCTGCGCGGCCGCGGGCGTCGACGACGTCCTCTTCCGCGTCGGGGACGCGGCCCCCTGGCTCGCCGCCGCCGACGTCGTGGTGAGCATCAACTCGAGCCTCGCGCTCGAAGCGCTCCTCGTCGGGCGCGTGCCGGTGAACGTCCCCGTCCATCCGTCCGCGGTGCACGCGGTGTACGGGCCGGAGACCGCGATCCTCGGCGCCGCGACGCCGGAGGACCTGGCGGCGCTCCTCGAGCCCGCGCTCCGCGACCCCGCCGTCCGCCGGACGGTCGCCGAGCGGCGCGCGGCGACGATCGCGCACTACGTCCACGCGGACGACGGGCGCGCGAGCGCGCGCGTCGCCGCCGCGGCGCACGCGCTCGCGGCGTCCGCGCGCGCGCACCCGCTGGTCCCCGTCCCGCCGCTCGTCTCGGTGGTCGTCGCCGGCGGCGCACCGGACGACGTGGCCGCGGCGCTCGCCGCGGACGCGCCCGCCGTCTCGCACGAGGTGCTCGCGCTGGAGGGTGCGCCCGACGAGCCCTTCGCGACGCGCGCCGGCCGCGCGGTCGCGCACGCGCGCGGGCGCTTCGTCGTCTTCCTCGACCCGCGCGCGCCGCGCCCGCCCGGCTGGCTCGCCGCGCTCGTCGCCGACGCGCAGGGGCGCGTGGGCACGGTCGCGCTCGGGGGGCGGGCGGGCGCGGGGGCGGGATGGGCCGTCGGCCGCCGGGCGGAGGGGCTGCCCGGGACGCTCGCGTGGGCGGAGGACGCGGGCTTCGTCGTCGCGGCGTCGGGGCCGGCCGCCGCGGCGCGGGGGGTGCGCCGCGTGAGCGGGTCACGCTGGAGCCGGCTCGCGGACGCGCGCGCCGCGGCGCTCCTCGCCGCGCGCGCGGGGCGGGGGGCGCTCGCCGTCGCGCCGCCCGACGGCTTCGTCGCGCCGCCCGGCGCGCGCCCCGTCGCGTGCGCCGACCCGTCGCGGCCGCTCGACGTCCCGGACGGCGGCGCCGACGTCGTCGCCGACCTCGCGCGTCCGGAGGATCCCGGCGACCACGCTGCGCGCCTGCGCGAGTGCGTCCGCGTCTGCCGCCCGGGCGGGACGATCGTCGCCGTCGCGGGCGGCGGCCCGCCCGGGCCGGGCGCGCTCGCGCCGCGCGACCTCGCGCGCACGACGG
>DASRHG010000064.1:0-13410 GCA_035650655.1 Binatia bacterium
GCGGCCGTCGACGAGTCGGCGGGGTCCGTACGGGCTCGCGAAGAGGACACGCATGGCGACCTCCCTCACCGCCGCCGGCGGTAGCGCTCGAACGTGCCGGCCGCGAGGGGCAGGAGGACGACGAGCACCGCCCAGGAGAGGCCGATCGCGGCCGCCGTCCACCACGGGACGATCGCGCTCGCGCCGTCCGGGACGATCCCGCTCCAGGCCGTCATCGTTCGCGCCCTCCTCCGGCGCCTCGCCCGAGCATGGACGCCGGCGCGCGCGGCGCATATGACGGCCGTCATATCGGCCCCCCGGCGTCGGGCCTACGAGCGATCGCGTGGCCGACACGCTCGCCTACGCGCTCGGGTCGCGGCTCTACCTGAACGTCACGAGCCGCTGCACGCTCGCGTGCACGTTCTGCCCGAAGCGCACGCATGGCGAGGTCTGGGGCCGCCGCCTGCGGCTCGTCCGCCAGCCGACCGCGGGCGCGCTCGCCGCGGCCGCCGGCGATCCGCGCGTGCCGCGCGAGATCGTCTTCTGCGGGCTCGGCGAGCCGACGCGGCGCCTCGACGTCCTGCTCGACGTCGCGGCGCGCCTCCGCGCGGGCGGCGCCCGGCGGCTCCGACTCAATACGGACGGGCTCGCGAACCTCGTGACCGGCGCCGACACGACCGCGGCGCTCGCCGCGGCGATCGACGCCTTCTCCGTCAGCGTGAACGCGCCGGACGCGGCCACCTACGCGCGCGTCTGCCCGTCGCGCTACGGTGAGGCCGCGTACCCGGCGGTCCTCGACTTCGTTCGGCGGCTCCGCGCCCGGACGCCGGCCGTCACGGCGAGCTTCGTCGCGCTGCCGGGCCTCGACCTCCGCACCTGCCGGCGGGTCGCCACCGGGCTCGGCGTGCGCTCCCGCGTGCGCCGCTACAAGCCGCCCGCGTCGCGAGCGGCGTGGCGCGAGCCGCGCCGATGACGCGCGCCGGGGAATTCGTTCGCACCGATTGGAATCGGCGCCGCGCGACGCCGCGTCGGGCGCGGCTCGCCCGCGCGGCATGGGCGTTGCTCCCGGGGGGAAGGGCATGGAGCTGAAGGAGGCGATCGGGCGGCGGCGGTCGATGCGGTTCCTCCGCCCGTACAAGCCGGTCGAGCGCGCGAAGCTCCAGAAGATGCTCGAGGCGGCACGGCTGGCGTCGTTCTGGGGGAACGTCCAGGCGCTCGGCGCGGTCGTGATCGAGCGGGCGACGGCGCCGGCGGACGTCCTCGCCGCACTGCCCGTCGGCACGGCGATCGGCGGCTTCCAGTTCCGCCTGGCGCCCGTCGTGATCGTCTGGACGCTCGACTGGCGGCGGGTCGCCGAGCAGGGCGAGCGGCTCCACGAGCTCGTCGACGCCGGCGCCGTCGGCGTGAGCCCCGAGAAGAGCCACGGCTGGCTCGACTCGACGCTCATCCCGTTCTTCCAGGCGGCGACGGAGGCCATCCGGCAGAACGGCCTCACCGAGCTCGACTGCGGGCAGGGGATCGCGCAAGCGACGCTCGTCGCGTACGAGGAGGGACTCGGGACCTGCCTCCTCGGCTGTCCGAACGACCGCAGGCTCCGCCGCGCGCTCGGGCTGCCGAAGGAGGTGAAGGTCCTGGTCCTCCAGACGGTCGGCTACCCGGCGGAGGATCCCGAGGCGGGCGGGCAGCGGCCGCGGCTGCCGTTCGAGACGCGCTTCGCCTTGAACCACCACGCGACACCCTTCCCGCGCGACCCTGCGGTCGTGGAGGAGCTCCGGCGCGCGAAGATGATCTGGCGCGAGGCGCCGCTCGCGTACCGGCGCGCGGAGCTCCGTTGGCTCCAGGAGCAGTACGGCCTGAGCGAGATCTTCGGCGACGAGGTGCCGGAGATCATGGCGGACATGATGGCCGCGGCGAGCGAGGGCGACGGAGGGAAGGCGACATGACGCTCCCCGACATCGAGGTCTCGCTGGAGCCCGAGGAGCAGGCGCTCCGCGACACGGCGCGCCGCTTCGCCGCCGAGACGCTCCGGCCGATCGGCGCCGCCCTCGACCGGCTGTCCGACCCCGAGGACGTGATCGCGCCCGGCTCGCCGCTCTGGGCGGCGTTCGACCGCTACCGCGCGCTCGGCCTCGCGATGCTCGAGGACCTCTCGCCCGCCGGCGAGGTCTCGCTCCTCCAGCAGGCCCGGCTCCGCTTCCTCGTCTCGGAGGAGCTCGGCTGGGGCGACACGGGCCTCGCGATCAGCCTCGGCGTCTCGGGCTTCCCGAGCTTCTTCGCCCGGCTCACGGGCCGGCCCGCGCTCGTCGAGCGCTTCTGCGCGCCCGGTGCCCGCGAGATCGGCTGCTGGGCGATCACCGAGCCGGACCACGGGAGCGACCAGCTCGCGGTCGCCGACGGCGCGGTCGACACGAGGGCGATGCGCCCGAACTGCGTCGCGCGGCGCGACGGCGACGGCTGGGTGATCGACGGCCAGAAGGCGGCGTGGGTGTCGAACGGGACGATCGCGACCGTCGCCGCGCTCTTCTGCACGGTCGACCCGAGCCGCGGGCTCCGCGGCGGCGGCGTGGCGCTCGTCCCGCTCGACCTGCCCGGCGTGGCGCGCGGGCGGCCGCTCGACAAGCTCGGGCAGCGCGCGCTCAACCAGGGCGAGATCTTCTTCGACGGCGTCCGCATCCCGGAGGACTACCTGGTCGTCGGGCCCGACGACTACGCGGCGGTCGTCGAGGCCGTCCTGACGATCGCGAATGCCTCGATGGGCGCCGTCTTCGTCGGCTGCGCGCGCGCCGCGCTCGAGCACGCGCTCGCGTACGCGAAGGAGCGGGTGCAGGGCGGAGTGCCGATCTTCGAGCACCAGAGCGTGAAGGCGCGCCTGTTCAAGATGTTCACGCAGGTCGAGGCGGCGCGCGCGCTCGCGTGGCGCGCGATGCTCTACAACGCGTCCAACCCGCCGCTCGTGCAGTACTCGATCGCCTCCAAGGTGCTCGCGACGACGACCGCCTTCGAGGTGGCGAGCGCGGCCGTGCAGATCTTCGGCGGCAACGGGCTCAGCCGCGAGTACCCGGTCGAGAAGCTCCTCCGCGACGCGCGCGCGTCGATGATCGAGGACGGCTGCAACGAGGTGCTGAGCCTCGTCGGCGCCGCCCGCCTCTGACGGCGATGCGCACCGACGCCGTCCTGGCGGGCGTGGGGATGACGCGGTTCGGGCGCCACCTCGAGACGGGGCTCAAGGCGCTCGGGGCGGAGGCCGTGCGCGAGGCGCTCGCCGACGCGGGCGTCGGCGGCGCGGCGCTCCAGGCGGCCTTCGTCGGCAACGCGGCGGCGGGGCTCGTGACCGGGCAGGAGTGCATCCGCGGACAGGTCGTCCTCCGGGGCATGGGCCTCGGCCGCCTGCCGGTCGTGAACGTGGAGAACGCCTGCGCGAGCGCGTCGACGGCGCTCCACCTCGCGTGCGCGCTCGTCTCGGCCGGCGCCTACGACACGGTCCTCGCGCTCGGCGTCGAGAAGCTCTACCACGAGGACAAGCGCCGGAGCTTCGCGGCCTTCAGCGGCGCGGTGGACGTGGAGCTCCTGGCGGAGGTGCTGAAGGCGCTCGACCGCGGCGGCGCGTCCGGCGGCGGGGCGGGCGAGAAGCGGTCGATGTTCATGGACCTCTACGCCGCCGTCGCGCGCGCCCACATGGAGCGGTGGGGCACGACGAAGCGGCACTTCGCGGCCGTCGCCGCGAAGAACTCCGAGCACGGGAGCCTGAACCCGCGCGCGCAGTTCCGCGAGCGCCTCTCGGTGGAGGACGTGCTCGCGGCGCCGCTCGTCGTCGAGCCGCTCACGCGTCCCATGTGCTCGCCGATCGGGGACGGGGCGGCGGCCGTCGTGGTCGTGAGCCCGGCCCGCGCGCGCGCGCTCGGCATCGCTAGGCCCGTCCGCGTCGTCGCGAGCGTCCTCCACTCCGGCTGGGACCACGGTCCCGACGAGCCCGGGACGGTCGAGGTGTGCGCCGAGGAGGCGTATCGCGAGGCGGGCGTCGGGCCGGAGGACCTGGACGTCGTCGAGTGCCACGATGCCTCGGCGCCCGCCGAGCTGATCGCCTACGAGTCGCTCGGCCTCTGCGCGAAGGGCGAGGGCGCGCGGCTCGTGGACGAGGGCGCGACGCGGCTCGGCGGCCGCATCCCGGTGAACACGTCGGGCGGGCTCCTGCGGAAGGGCCACCCCGTCGGCGCGACCGGGATCGCGCAGGTGGTGGAGCTCGCGCTCCAGCTCCGGGGCGCCGCCGGCGCGCGCCAGGTCCCGGGCGCGCGGGTCGCGCTCGCGCAGAACGGCGGCGGGGCGATCGGCGCCGACGCGGCCGCGATGTGCGTCACGGTGCTCCGGACGTAGGGCCGCGCGATGCGCGAGCGGAACGAGATGGTGCTGGCGGACCTGATCGCCGCGCGCGCGGAGGCGCGCCCCGACCTGGACGTCCTCACCTTCGAGCACCTGAGCCTCGGCGACGGCCGGCCCGACGAGGTGCGGACGTACGCCGACCTCTGGCGGAACGCGCAGCGGATCGCCGCCTGGCTCGTCGCGCGCGGGCTCGCGCCCGGCGAGCGCTTCGCGCTCGTCATGCGGAACCACCCCGAAATCGTGGAGGCGCTCGTCGCGGCGTCGATCACCGCCGGCGTCGCCGTGCCGATCGACCCGCGAACGCGCGGCGAGAAGCTCGCCTACACGCTCCGCGACTCGGGCGCCGTCGGCGTCGTGTGCGCCGACTACTGCCTCGAGGCGGTCCGGGCCGCGCGCGCGCGGGTCCCCGGCGTCCGCTGGGTGCTCGCGCTCGCGACGGGCGAGGAGGGTGCCGTCCCCGGCCTCGGCGCGGGCGAGGAGTCGCTCGGCGCCGTCCTCGCCGGTCCCGAGCGGACCGTCGACGTGCGCCTGCGGGCGCCGACCGACCCGCTCCAGATCATCTACACCTCGGGGACGACGGGCGACCCGAAGGGCGTCGTCTTCCCGAACGCCCGCTTCGGCCTCTTCGCCATGCTCGGCGCGCTCCTCGGCTACGAGCCCGACGAGCGCCCGTACACGGGCCTCTCGCTCGCGCACGGGAACGCCCAGGCCGTGACCCTCGGCCCGTCGCTCCACCTGGGGCTCCGGGCCGTCTTCAGCCGCCGGTTCACGAAGTCGAAGCTCTGGGACGTCTGCCGCGCCCACGGCTGCACGACCTTCTCGATGCTCGGCGGCATGGCGACCGCGATCTGGGCCGAGCCGCCCCGGCCGGACGACGCGCGGCACGCGGTCCGCGTCGTCATCGACGCCGGCATGCCGGCCGCGCTGGTCGAGCCGTTCGAGCGCCGCTTCGGCGTGCGCGTCTTCGAGTGGTACGGCGCGATCGAGGGCGGGCTCGCGTTCCGGCCGCCCGGCGTCGGCCCGCCGGGGAGCTTCGGGAAGCCGGTCCCCGGGCTCGAGATGCGGATCGTCGACGAGCGCGACGTCGAGTGCCCGCCCGGCGTCGTCGGCGAGATCGTGTCCCGGCCGGCCACCGGCGAGCCGGCCGAGGTGGAGTACTTCGGGAACCCGGCCGCCTCGCGTGCGAAGACCGCCGGCGGCTGGCTCCGGAGCGGCGACATGGGGCATCGCGACGCCGACGGCTGGCTCTTCTTCGACTGGCGCAAGGGCGGCGGCATCCGGCGCAACGGCGACTTCGTGAGCCCGGGGTTCGTCGAGAAGGTGATCGCGGAGGAGCCGTCGGTCGCGGACGTGTTCGTCTACGGCGTCCCGGCGGCGTCGGGCGCGCCGGGCGAGCAGGACGTCGTGGCGGCGGTCGTGCCGGCCGGCGGCGTGCCGTTCGACCCGCAGGCGGTCTTCGCCGCGTGCCGCCGGGGGCTCGAGCCGAACTTCGTGCCGAGCTGGCTCCAGGTGGTGGACGAGATCCCGAAGACGCTGTCGGAGAAGCCGCAGGAGCGGCTCCTGCGCGAGCGCTTCCGTCCCGACGCCGCGGGCGTGTACGCCGAGCGCCGCTGACGCGCCCGGCCCGCCGCCGTCACGGCACGGCCGCGACCGCCTCGACCTCGATCAGCCACCGCGGGTCGGCGAGCCGCGAGACCTCGACCAGCGTGCTCGCCGGTCCGTCCGCGGGCCAGAGCTCGGTCCGCAGCGCCGTGAGCTCGTGGAAGGCGCGCATGTCGGTCACGAAGAGCGTGAGCTTCACGACGTCCCCGAGGTCCGCGCCGCTCGCCCGCAGGACGGCGCGGAGGTTCGCGAACACCTGGCGGCCCTGCGCGAGCACGTCGCTGCCGCCGACCGTGTCGCCGTCGACGCCGGTCGGCACGAGGCCCGAGACGAAGAGGAGCGGGCCGGCCGTCACGCGGACGCACGTCGAGTAGTAGGGCTTCACCGGCGGCGCGACGGTCGGCGGGTTCGCCGCCTGGCGGCGGGGATTCGTCATGCCCGTGTCCTCCTCGTCGTGCGCAGGCGCGACGCGGCGTCGAGCGCCGCGTCGACGATGCGCTGGTAGCCGGTGCAGCGGCAGAGGTTGCCGCGGATCGCCTCGCGGACCTCGTCGGCGGTCGGCTCCGGGTTCCGCGCCAGGAAGTCGGCGAGGACGATCAGCATGCCCGGGGTGCAGAAGCCGCACTGGACGGCGCCGTGGTCGCGGAACGCGGCCTGGAGGGGATGGAGGCTCGTCTCGTCGACCCGGCGGCGGTAGACGGCGGTGCACGACGGTCGAGGGCGCGGGCACCTCGTGGATCTTCGAGAGGTCCGGCACGTCGGGCGCGTAGGGTGTCAGGTAGGACGCGAACGACGGGTTCACCATGCGGCCGCGGTCGTCGTAGACGACGCCTTCGCCGAACACCATCCCGAAGCCGTGGAGAAAGGCGCCCTGGTGCTGCCCGCCGACGATGAGCGGGTTCACGACGCTCCCGCTGTCGTGCGCCATCGCGTAGTCGACCACCGTCCACCGCCCCGTGCCGGGGTCCACCCGCACGCGCGCCGCGTGCGCCGCGCCCGAGTACGTGACTGCGATGTTGCCCGCGCTCTGCGGGGTGAGGATCTCCGTCGGCGTGTCGTACGCCACCTCCTGTCCCTCGTAGAGGACCTTGTCGACCGCGAAGGGGAAGCGCTCGCCCGCGGGGGTGCCTTGCGTCTGGTGGCCCCACGGGTGGACGCGGCCGACGACGTCCCGGGCGTCGACGACGGCGTGGACGCCCGGCAGCGCGCTCGCGCGCGTCGTGTCGATCCGCCGGATCCGCGCGTGCGCGTACGGGCTCCGGAGCACGCGCGCGTGGAGCATCCCGGGAAGCCGGAGGTCCTCGAGGAAGCGGCCGCGGCCCGTGAGGAGCCGCACGTCCTCCTTCCGCGGGAGCGGCCGTCCGACGAGCCGGTCGTCCGCGCCGGCGCCGGGCGTGGCGTCAGGAGCGGACGTCGTCGCGCTCCGCGGCGCCGGCGCGCGCGGCCCGCTCGCGCTCCCGGAGGTCCGAGGCGAGGCTCTTCGCCTCCTCGACCGACCAGCCCGCCTCGCGCGCGGGCGGCGCCGCCGGCCGTCCGTCGCCGTACACGAGCTCGCGCGTGAGGTCGGCGGTCGAGAACACGTTCGCCCGATCGAACGGGCGCGCGACGAGCCGTTCGTCGTCGAACCGACGACGCTGCGCTCGGCGTGGAACGCGAAGCCCGCGATCCTCGCGAGCCGAGCCGTCGCGTACCAAAGGGGTCGCGACGTTGTCAACGTGGGTCGCCGCGCCGCTGTGACAGGCACTGGAGATGTCCGCCGCAGACGAGGCATGACGTCGGGCCCAGGTGCGATACTTCGCGCGGGTGCGATCGGCCTTCGCGTCCTCGCGCTGGTCGGCGGCGGCCGTTCCCGGTCCCACCGTGCCGCCGGGGTCCACTGACGGTGATCGACTGCTCGTGCTCGGCATCGCGGGCCGGAGTCCGTTGACCCGGTGGATTTCGAGTGGTACCGGCGGGCAGCCGGGAGCGCAGCGATGCGGCGATGTCCCCGCGCGCGAGCTCGTCCCGTCCGGGACGGCGGACCGCCGGCCCGAGCGCCGCCCCCGGCTCCTCGCGGCGGAGTGTCTCGCGTCCCTGTCTTCTTCTGAGGAGGAGTACCCATGTCCCTGACGACGGTCCTTTCGGTATCCGTTCGCCCGGACCGGATGAGCGCATACGAATCAGGCGTGCAGCGCCTCGCGCAGCAGGCCGACGAGCAGAAAGAGGCGTTCGAGTGGGGGGCGTATCAGGTCGTAGCGGGCGCGCTCGGCACGCTTCACTTCGTCTCGAGCGCTCCCGATTGGGCGACGTTCGCTGCGCGCGAGCCCATCGAAGTGCTCGTGCGCCGCATTCTCGGCGACACGGGAGGTGCGCAACTGCTCGAGGAGCTCGGGCAGTGCATCGTCGCCGAGCGCTACGTGATCGGCCGCGACCGCCTCGACCTGAGCTGTCCGCCGCCCGAGAACGCCGCCCACACCGCCATGGCGACGGTCGCGACGCTCCAGGCGAAGCCCGGGGGCGAGGACGCGTGCGAGGAGCTGATCCGGAAAGTGGCACAGGCGATCCCGCAGGTGAGCGATCCGCGGCGGATGATGGCGTGCCAGACGTTCATCGGCGACCCGCGCGTCTACTGGATCGTGACGCCGCTGGCGGACGTCGCGGACCTCGATCGTATGCTGCCGATCGAAGAGCTTCTCATGAAGGCGTTCGGCGCCGAGGGCACGCTCATCCACCGGACGGCGCTCGCGGCCATCGAACGCTTCGAGCGCCACATGACGATGTTCCGGCCGGAGCTGTCGCACGCGAGCTGGGCGGGAAGCGTGATCGGTCTCCCGTCGCAGCGCGCCGCGGCGGCGCGTCCCGCGGTCCACTGAACCGCGCGTGCTCCGTCGTGCTTCTCGGCACGTCGAGGAGCGCGACGGAGCGGCGCGACGTGCCGCCAGAGGCGGGGGACCGTGATGATCGCCGGAGACCATCCGGGCGCCGCTCGGAACGTCGCCGCCCCCTCGCGCGGGCAGGATGCCGATCGTCCGGTGGACGGCGAGCCCCCGCGCCGTCGCCTCGCCCCTGGCGTTGCGGCCTGGCCTCTCGCCGCGCGCGGCGATCGCGACGAGCGGGCGACGCACGAGCCGCGTCGACCGGCAACAGCTCGGCCTGCTCGCGACGCTACCGCTTGTACGCGACCGCCGCGCTGGCCGTCGGCGTGAGCGGGATCACGCGCGTCTCACGGAAGCCGATCTCCGTACACCAGCCGGCGAAGTCGGCACCGGTGAAGTCGAACGCATCGCCGAACTCGATCAGCATGTTGAGCGACATCATCAGCCCGAAGGCGTTCTCGCGGCGGGCGTCGTCGATCAGGTGCTCGATCGCGACGAACGCCCCGCCTGGCCGGAGCGCCTCGTACGCCGCGCGGATCAGGTGGAGCTTCTTCTCGAGGCTCCAGTCGTGGAGGATCATGCCCATCGTGATCACGTCCGCCGCCGGCAGCGGATCGGCGAAGAAGTCGATCGCGCGCGCCGTCACCCGATCCGCGAGCCCTTCGGCCGCGATCCGGCGCTCGGCGATCGGAACGACGACGGGGAGATCCAGCGTGGTGCAGCGCAGATGGGGATGGCGTGCCGCGACGATGCACGAGAGCTGTCCGGTGGCGCCGCCGACGTCGCAGAGCGTGCGATATCCAGAGAAATCGAACTTCTCGGCGAACGCCGAGAAATTGGCCGCCGAGACGCCGCGCATCGCGTCCATAAACTGCTCCAGGCGTGCGGGGTCGCGGTAGAGCTCGTCGAACATCGATACGCCGGTGCGCTTGAGCTCGTTCTGCGGCCTGCCGCTCCGGAGCGCTTCGGTGAGCTCACCCCAGAACGGGTAGAGGCGGGCATTCGCCATCTCGAGGAAGCCCCCGACGTAGCGCGGGCTTCGCCGGTCGAGGAAGGCGGCGGTCTCCGCCGTGTTGCGATAGCGTGCCGTCGCGCCGTCGCCGTCCCGCTCGAGGAACCCGAGTGCGACGAGCGCATCCGGGAAGTCCGGTATCGCGCGCGGATGAAGCCCGATCTCGGCACGAAGCTCCTCGGCCGTCTTCGCCGAGGCACCCAGCGCCGAGAAGACGCCGAGCTCGACCGCCGAGAGCAGAACCTTCGCCGGCCAGAACCCCATGCCGACCTCGAAGAGGCGCTGCGGTGTGAGTCCGGCCATGCGACCTCCTGGCCTCGCCTATCACCCTCGATGCGGCATGAACAACGACGGCGCGGGGTGGGTGAAGGCGGCGGGTGGGCGTCGCGGCGGGAGCCCGCCCGGACGGGCGGCGACGTCGTCGTCGACGTGCGTCCGCCGCGCCGTCGGGCGTCGGCTCGGTGACCTACGGCAGCGGCTCGCTCCCCGTCGCAGTAGCGGTTCCCGTTCGTCTGGTCGAGGAGCGTCTCGAGGCCGTCGCGCGCGGTGACGGCGCCGGTCGCGATGCACGGCGGGCAGCCGCCGCGCGCCTGCACCTTCGCGTTCGCCGTGTCGTACCTGGCCTTCGCCGATGCCTCGCAGCCTTCCTCGTCGAACGGCTGCGCCTCGAAGGCGGCGTCGGCGGCGCGGATGTGGCAGCGGAGGATCGCTCGGGCGAGCGCCCCGAGGCTCTTGGCGATGGCATCCTCGCAGCGCCGGGTAGGATTGTCGGGTGGAGCGAAGCCGGTGTCCTCGGCGGCGGCCAGAGTGGTCGACGTTGTGACCACGATCGTCGTCGTCGTGCTGGTCGTGGTCGTCACGGCCGTCTGGCAGCTCACGCCCGTGTCGCCCGCGCCGCCGCGAGCGCCCGGGCGTGGATCGTAGCGCGCTTCCCGAGCTGGTGCGCGAGATCGGCGATCTCCTTCAGCTCGCCAGCATCTCGCCTGTCTGTTTGCGAGCGTCCCGATGCTGCCGCTCGGACGCGAGCGGCGTGGGCGACCCGCGGTCACCGGCTCGGAGGATTGTCGCGCGTACCGCCTCCTGATCTACGCTTTCGACGCCGCCGAGGAACGGCGGTGAACGACGAGGAGGGCGCGATGGCGAGCTACTTCGTGTTCTTTCGGTTCACCGAACGGGGCGTCAAGAACGTCCGAGAGAGTCCCGCCCGCGTCGAGACCGCGAAAAAGTCGTTTCGGGAGCTGGGTGCGACGGTGAAGGCCTTCTACGCGCTCATGGGTGCGTACGACACCGTCTTCATCGTCGAGGCGCCGGACGACGAGACGGCTGCGAGGGCGGCCCTGGCGACGGCCTCGCTCGGCAACGTCCGCACCGAGACCGTGCGCGCCTTCGACGAGGACGAGTTCAAGAGGATCGTGGCGGCCCTGCCCTGACGGTGCGGGCGCGACCGCGAGGGAGGAGAAGAAGGATCGGAGGCCGGTCGGCCAGGTCCCCGCCGGTTCGGCGCTCTCCCTCGCCGGTGTCCGCTCCGGTCCCGGGTCGTCGCATCGACCACGGTGCGTCGGGGAGAGCCCTCGTCCCCGGCGGGTGGACCGATCATCGGTCGCGTCCGAGGTAGGATCAGTGGGTGTGTAAACGAGGAAAAGGCGGTGTAGCCTTCCGGTCGCCAGACCAGCCGGAAAACCGGCAGGAAGGAGACACCGCGTGCCCAGCAAGGACGGTAACGGCATAGCGGATCGGTGGGCTGACCCCCGCGCAGACGGGGACAGTTGTCTGATGGAGTTCGGACAGGTCATGCTGCCTCAACCAGAGGAGGGGCAGCATGCCCAGGAAGCGGAGGAAGCGGGAGAGTGCGGCGGAGGAGGCGGCTTGGCGACGTGGCCGGGTCTGGCCGCAGCATAGGGTCGAGGCCGTCCTCGAGCATCTGCGTGGCACGAGGTCGGTCGCGGAGCTCTGCCAGGCGCGCGGCCCGCGAGGAGATCAAGCGCCTCGACCGCGCGCTCGCGCGGGAGACGCTGGACAAGCGGATCGTGACCGAGGCGCTGGAGATGCTGAAGGACCCTCGGTGGCGCAAGCGGGTCGGGAGCTCCGAGTGAGGCACGGGGCGACGGCGGTGGCGCGAGCTCTCGGACTGCGGCGACAGCAACTCTACGGAGTGACGGAGTCGCGGCCGCGGACACGGGCGAGCCGCTTGCGGGCGGGAGATCGGGCGCTGGCCCGCCAGATTCGGCAGCTGATGGATGAGGAGCCGACGTACGGCTAGCGGCGCGTGAGGGCGCGGCGGCGCCGGCAGCGGCGCTGGCAGCGGGTGAACCGCAAGCGAGTGCAGCGGGTCATGCGGGCGAAGGGCTGGCGGAGCCTCGGCTACCAGGGACGACGCGGCCGCCGCCGCCGGCTGCCGATCGCGACGGCGATCCACGCGGCGGAACCGAACCGGCTGTGGGGCATGGACCACACGAGCTTCTGGGCGGGCGACCGCCTGGGCCACGTCGTCGTCGCGACCGACCACTGCGACCGCGATGCGATGGGCTACCGGATCACCGACCAGCCGCCGACCGCACAGACGGCCATCGACCCGCTCGAGCAGGCCGTCGCGGCGCGCGCCGGCGAGTACCTCGGCGAGCTCGAGGTCCGCACCGATGGCGGGCCGCAGTTCGTCGCGCACCGCTTCGAGGCCGCACTCCGCCGGCTCGGGGTGAAGCACACCGGGACGCCGAAGCGCAGCCCGCAGCACAACCCGTTCGCCGAGGCGCTCCTCGGCGCGTGCAAGGAGGAGTGCGTCTACCAGAGCGACTGGAAGTCGTATGCCCAGGCCGTGCCGGAGATCGAGGCGTGGGTTCACAAGTACCGCCACCGCCGCGAGCAGAACGTGCTTGGCGGCGTGGCCCCGATGGAGTACCGGGTCAAGCTACTCCGGGAACTCGCGGCATGATCTGTCCGGATCCCCGGGGGTCACACCACCGCGTTCAACAGCGAGCGGGACATCCCCTATCCTCGGAACTCCTTGGTCAGTGGACCCTTCGCTTGAACGTTGAGAGGCATCGCTCGAAATGGCGTGAGGAAGGTAAACCTCACGGCGCCGGTGCGTTCTTCGCGGATATCGCATTGATAGACGCTCATCGGAATGTCGAAGTGTGCCGCCCAATTGCTGATGGCGGGCGCCAGGGCCTTGTATGCTCTCCGGCGTGCATCGATGAAGTCGGTGGCTTGGATGGTCGTCTCAATGCGGCTCAGGAACCCCTTGCGGTTGGGATACCCCGTGAAGACTAAACGGCCGTCATCAGTCGTGGCGTAAATCCGAATCTGGTCGGCATCGGGATTGGTCGGGTTATTGAGGGCAGGCTTCGCTATCGCGAGATGAGAGTCGCTTTCGACGTGCGTAGCATCCGCACATTGGTACTCTACGAGAGGGGAGAAGCCCGGCCGAGAGAAGGTGAAGGTGACTCCATAGGCTCCTGGTAGCCCTTGTGGACCCCCTTGGTTGCGCGGATCGCGTGGGTCTGCGAATTGGGGAACACTGATGATCGATTGAACGTGGCCGGACATGCCTGCGATTGGAAGTTCGGCCTTGGTCCGGTCCTGATCGGG
>DASRHG010000065.1:0-10057 GCA_035650655.1 Binatia bacterium
GTACATCGAGGGCTGGTACAACCCGCATCGGCGCCACTCCGCCCTCGACTACCGCTCGCCCGTCAACTACGAGAGGAGTCAGCTGGCCCTGAACTGATCGCGAAAGCCGTCAACCGTCCACCGAACCGGGGGCAGTCCAGATCGTCTCGACGCGCCGGCCGGGGAGCCGGGAATCGCCCGCGCGGCGACGGGGACGGGGCCGGATTTCGAGCCGAGTGGTAGCAAAGTGGTAGCAGCGCCGGGGTTGGTCGCGCCGCGAGGGCAGGGTAGGAGGAGCCAAGTATGCGAGATCCCGTCTTCGTCGGCTCCGCCTTCGTCGCGAAGTACCCCGAGGGCGGGGGCAACTTCTGGGTGCCGCTCCAGTACCTCCTCGGGCTTCGCGCGTGCGGGGTCGACGCGTACTGGCTGGAGCTGCTCTGGGGCGGCTCGTATCCCGACGGCGGGCGGGCGTTCCTCGAGACGTTCCGGCGCCGCGTCGCCGCGCTCGGGATCGCGGACCGCGTCGCGGTCGTCTTCCATCCCGCGGGGACGCGGGACGCGCCGCGGGGGCCGGTCGAGCACCTGGGGCTCGATGCCGCGACCCTCCGCGCGAAGGCGCGCGACGCGCTGCTCCTGAACCTCGCCGACAGCATCGTCGCCCCGGTGCGCGCGGCGTTCGCGCGCACCGTGCTCTTCGACATCGACCCCGGGCCGTTCCAGCTCTGGGCGCGCGAGTCGGACCTCGGCGTCGGCTCGCACGACGCGTACGTGACCATCGGCCGGCATCTCGGCGCCGCGGACTCGCCCATTCCGCTCGGCGGCGTCGAGTGGCGGGCGGTGTGGCCGGCGGTGCACCTGCCCGTGTGGCCGGTGCAGACGGCGCCCGGCACGCGCTACACGACGGTCACGCAGTGGTGGTCGAACCAGTGGGCGTTCCTCGACGGCGACCCGTACGACTGCAACAAGCGCAACGGCTTCGTCGCGGTGATCGACCTGCCCGGACGCGCCGGCGTGCCGCTCGAGCTCGCCGCGAACGTCCATCCCGGCGAGACGGAAGAGCGCGCGCTCCTCGCGGCGCACGGCTGGCGCCTGGTCGACCCCGCGCGCGTCGCCGGCTCGCCCGAGGACTTCCGGCGCTACGTGCAGGGGTCGCGCGGCGAGTTCAGCGCCGCGAAGCCCGCCTACGTGAAGGCGCGCTCGGGCTGGGTGAGCGACCGGACGATCTGCTACCTCGCGAGCGGGCGGCCGTGCGTCGTCGAGGCGACGGGCGCGGAGGCGCATCTCCCGCCCTCCGCCGGCCTCCGCTTCTACCGGACCGCGGAGGAGGCCGCCGAGCTGCTCCGGGCCGTCGAGCGCGACTGGGCCGCCGCGTCCCGCGCCGCCCGGGCGCTCGCCGAGGAGGTGTTCGCGACGCGCGTCGCCGTCCCGGCGCTCCTGCGCGCGGCGGGCGCGTGACGAGGGTCACCGGCGTTCCTTGACGGACGCCCGGTCGGCCGCTACCCGGGCGGGATGACGGCGCCCCTCCGCTTCGGGATCCTCGGCGCGGCGCGCATCGCGCCGATGGCGCTCGTGCGGCCGGCGCGGCGGACCGGGGAGGCGGCCGTCGTCGCCGTCGCGGCGCGCGACCCCGCCCGGGCGCGTCGCTTCGCGGGCCGGCACGGCATCCCGCGCGTCCACGCGACGTACGACGCGCTCCTCGCCGACCCGGAGATCGAGGCGGTCTACAATCCGCTCCCGAACGCGCTTCACGCCCGCTGGACGATCGCGGCGCTCGAAGCGGGGAAGCACGTGCTCTGCGAGAAGCCGTTCGCGGCGACCGTGGCCGAGGCGCAGGCGATGGCCGCCGCGGCGGCGCGCACCGGGCGGACGCTCGTCGAGGCGTTCCACTACCGCTACCACCCGCTCTTCGCGCGCCTGCGGGCGATCGTCGTCTCGGGCGAGATCGGCGACGTGCGCCACCTGGAGGCCCACTTCTGCATCCCGATGCTGCGCCCGGGCGACATCCGCTGGGACGCGGCGCTCGCGGGCGGCGCGCTGATGGACGCCGGCTGCTACCCGGTGCACCTGCTCCGGCATCTCGCGGCCGCCGAGCCGGAGGTCGTCCGGGCGACCGCGCGCTGGACGCGCGGCGGCGTCGACCGGACCCTCGAGGCGGACCTCCGCTTCCCCGACGGGCGGACGGCGCGGCTCTCGACCTCGCTCCTCTCGCGCTGGGTCGTGCGCGCGACGGCGCGCGTCGAGGGGACGCGGGGCACGCTCCGCGTGGTGAACCCCTACGCGCCGCAGTTCTTCCACCGCCTGCGCGTCGTCGCGCCGGGCGGCCGCCGCACCGAGAAGGTGGCGGGCGCGCCGACGTACGACTACCAGCTGCGCGCCTTCGTCGGAGCCGTCCGCCACGGCATCCCGGTGCCGACGGATCCGGGCGACGCGGTCGCGAACATGCGCGTCATCGAGAAGCTCTACGCGGCGGCGGGGCGGCCGCGCGGGTAGGAGGACGAGCGCGGCGGCGAGGGAGGGCATGGCGTGACGTCCACGGCCGTCACGGCGAAGGCCCTGTTGCCGATCCACGTGCCGGGCGGGAGCTGGAGGACGGTCGGGCCGCTCGCGGGCGCGTTCAGGGTGAAGCCGAAGCCGCCGGCCGACACAGCTCGGTCGCGGTCGCCGAAGGCGCGACCGGGATCGCGGCGCCGGCGTCCACCTCGACGCTCAACGTGCCGGTGAACGCGAGCGGCATGAGCACGTCGCCCGGCGGACGGCATCCCCGTCTCGCTGTCTCGCTGAACCGTCCCGTCACGGCGAGCGTCGGGGACGGGTGCTGCATGTCGAGGGTCACCGCGGCGGGAGCGACGAGGACGGCCACGAGCTGCTGCTCGTGCTCGCGGTCGTGCTCGTCGGGCTCGTCGACGACGAGGTCGCCGTCGAGCTCGTCGTGGTCGCGGTCGTCACGGTGACGCTCGTCGTCGAGACGGTGCTCGACGTGGTCGACGTCGTCGTGGTCGTCGTCGGCGCCGGGCCGGTCTGCACCGAGCGGACCTGCGCGATGAGCCTGCCCGCGACGTCTTCGCCCTTCAGCTCGCCCGCCATCGTACATGGCTGCGAGGCGAATCGCTCGCACGTGCACGGATCGGCGGGTCACCGCGTGAGCAGGAGGCAGCCGGCGACCGGCCCTCCGCCCGCCGCCACGACCGCAACCTCGCAGTCGGGGACCTGGCGCGCCCCGCACTCCCCCCGCAGCTGCCGGATGGCCTCCGCGAGAAACCCGAAGCCGTGGAGCCGCCCGCCCGAGAGCTGGCCGCCCCACGTGTTCGTCGGCAGCGCGCCGCCGAGCCGCAGGCGGCCGCCCTCGACGAACGGCCCGCTCTCGCCCCGCGCACAGAACCCGAGCGCCTCGAGCCACGCGAGGGTGAGCCAGCTGAAGCCGTCGTAGAGCTGCGCCGTGTCGACGTCGGCGGGCCCGAGGTCGGCGCGGGCCCAGAGCTGCGCGGCGGCGTCGCGCGCCGCCATCGTCGTCAGGTCCTCCCACTGATCCCACACGGGGCGCGAGCGGACGGCGGTCCCGACGGCGTGGATGCGGACGGCCGGCCTCGGGAGGTCGCGCGCGGCGTCGGCGGCCGAGACGACGACGGCCGTCGACCCGTCGACGGGGACGTCGCAGTCGTAGAGGCCGAACGGCCACGTGACCATGCGCGCCGCGAGGTAGTCCTCGAGCGTGAGCGGGTCGCGGTAGACGGCGGCGGGATTGAGCGCGGCGTGGGCGCGGCCGGTGAGCGCCACCTCGGCCAGGTGCTCGCGGCGCGTGCCGAACTCGTGCATGTGGCGGACGGCGTGGAGCGCGAGCCAGTTCGCCGCCGACATGGCGCCGAACGGGATCACCCACTGCGCGAAGCCGGAGACGGTCCGCATCCCGGCGCCGATGCCGAGCCGCCCGGTCGCGGCCGCGGCCGACGCCTCGGTGACCGTGCGGTAGACGAGCGCGTGGCGGCAGAGGCCGGCGCCGACGGCGAACGCGGCGAGGACGACGGGGCCGAGCTGCGCCGGGCCCTCGAGCCCCGAGCCGTGCCAGCCGAGCTGGAGGCCGAGCGCGTCCTGCACCTCGACCGTGCCGGGGCCGGCGAAGCCCGGATCGCCGGCGAGCGGCCCCGGGTAGCACGCGAGCCCGTCGACGTCCGCTGGCGTGAGGCCGGCGTCGGCGATCGCCGCGAGCGCCGCCTCGCACGTGAGGTCGAGGCCCGTGCGCATGAGCCGGCGGCCGATCGGCGACTGCCCGACGCCGGAGAGGATCGCGCGGCGCTCGAGCCGCTCGGCCGCCGAGGGTCGGATCGCCGGGGCGACGGGCCGCTCCTCGCGTGGGGGCGGCGCGCTCGGCGCGTCGGGATCCGGCGTGAAGTGGGGAAGGGCGATCTCGTCGCTCGCCGGCTCGAAGACGACGCGGACGGGCATCCCGATCCGCACCGCATCGGGCGCGCACCCGACCAGGTTCGTCGTGAGCCGGAGGTTCGCCTGCTCGACCAGCTCGACGAGGCCGATGACGTACGGCGTCGGCATGTCGGGGATCCACGCCTTCGCGTTCACCGTGTAGCTCACGACCGTGCCGCGGCCGCTCACGCCCTCCCACGCGAGCGCGCGCCCGCGGCACCGCGGACAGACGGGCCGCGGCGGATGGATCCACCAGCCGCACGTCCCGCAGTGGAGGATCTCGAGCCGCCCGGCCCGGCACGCGCGCCAGAAGTGCGCCGTCTCGGGCTCGAGGGCGGGCAGCGGGATGCGCGGGTCGAGCAGCGTCACAGGTACCGCTTCGCCGTCGGCGTCCCCGCGCTCGTCATCTCGTAGAGGAGCGGCCGGCCGGTCGGGATCTCGAGCGCGAGCACGGCCTCGCGCGAGAGCCCGTCGAGGTGCATGACGAGCGCGCGGAGCGAGTTCCCGTGCGCGACGACGAGGACGTTCTTCCCCGCGCGCAGCTCCGGGACGATCCGCGCCTCCCAGAACGGCAGGACGCGCGCCGCCGTGTCGGCGAGGCTCTCGCCGCCCGGCGGCCGCACGTCGTAGCTCCGGCGCCAGAGCTTCACCTGCTCGGCGCCGAACTTCTGCGCGGCCTCGGCCTTGTTCATGCCCTGGAGGTCGCCGTACATGCGCTCGTTCAGCGCGGCGTCGCGGATCGTCGGCACGTCCTGGACGCCGGCGACCTCGAGCGCGAGGTGCGCGGTGTCGGTCGCGCGCCGGAGGACGGACGTGAAGAGGACGTCGATGCGCCGTCCGCGGAGCTTCTCGCCCGCGGCGCGCGCTTCGGCCTCGCCGCGCGGCGAGAGCGGGACGTCGACCCAGCCGGTGAAGCGGTTCTCGAGGTTCCACTGCGACTCGCCGTGACGCAGCAGGATGAGCTCGGCCATGGCGCGCGTATAGCGCGCGGCGCTCCGGCGCGCCAACGCAGGTCGCGATTTGCCTCTCCCGGGTTCGCTTGCTACCGTCGCCGCGATGCTCGTCATTCTCGGCGTGTTCGTCGTCCACTGGCTCGTGTCGGCCTTCTTCCAGTCGAGCTTCCACCACCGCTACGCGTCGCACCGGATGTTCACGCTCTCCCCGCGCGCGGAGCGGGTCTGGCACCTGCTCGCGTTCTTCGCGCAGGGCTCGTCGTACCTCTCGCCGCGCGCGTACGCGATCATGCACCGCGAGCATCACGCGTACAGCGACACCCCGCGCGATCCGCACGCACCCGGGGTCTTCCGCAACGTCTTCACCATGATGTGGGCGACGGCGAAGCGGTACAACGCGCTCCTCGAGGAGAAGGTCGCCGCGGAGGCGCGCTTCCTCGGGAACTACCCGGTCTGGCCGACGCTCGAGCGCCTGGGCTCGTCCTGGCCGGTCCGCATCGCCTGGGGCGCCGCGTACACCGCCCTCTACCTCGTCTTCGCGAGCGAGTGGTGGCTCTTCCTCCTCCTCCCGATCCAGTGGGTGATGGGGCCGGTGCACGGCGCGATCGTGAACTGGTGCGGCCATCGCTACGGCTACCGCAACCACGCGACCAACGACGCGTCCCGCAACTCGCTGCCCGTCGACTTCCTGACGCTCGGCGAGCTCTTCCAGAACAACCACCACCGCGCGGCGAGCCGGCTCAACTTCGCCTGGCGCTGGTTCGAGTTCGACCCGACCCACGCGGTGCTGAAGCTCCTCGCGTGGGTGGGGCTCCTCGAGCTCGGCCCGAGCGAGGCGGCGTAGCGGCGTCAGGCACGGTCGGCGCCGGCGGGCGCCGGAGGCAACGGGCCGGCGGCTCCCCGAACGTCCGCCGGAACGTCGCGACGAACGCGCTCCCCGACGCGTCAGCCGACGGCGAGCGCGACCGTGGTGACCGAGCCGCCCGCGGCGAGGGCCTGGAGCGCGTGGCCGAGCCGGAGCTGCTGGCCCCCACGTCGCGAAGCGCATCCCGGTCTCCGCGCGGAAGAGGCGCTGGAGCGTCCGCACGCTCGCGCGCCTCCGGGGCCTCGGCGTCGCCGTCGGCGATCTCCACGATCAGCCCTGGGGCGAGCGGAACTTCTCCGTCACGGACCCCGACGGGTACGTGTGGTGGTACGGCCGGCCGGCGGCGTCTCGTCGAGAGCCGTCAGAGCGGGTCGACGAGCACACCGGGGTTGAGCATCCCCGTCGGGTCGAGCGCCTGCTTCGCGGCGCGGAGCGCGGCGGCGAATCCCGCCGGTCGCTCGCGGTCGTACCACGGCCGGTGATCCCGGCCGACCGCGTGGTGGTGCGTGATCGTGCCGCCGAGGGCGAGGATCGCGTCGGACGCGGCCGCCTTGACGGCCGCCCACTGCTCGAGCTCCGCGCCGTCGCGCCCGGGTGCGACGACGGTGTAGTACGGCGCCGGGCCGTCCGGGTAGACGTGGGTGAAGCGGGAGGTCACCTGGCCCTGCCCGCAGGCGCGACGCACGGCGTCCTCGGTGGCGGCGAGGACGCCCGCGTGGAACTCCGGGAAGCGATCCCAGGTGATCGCGGTCTCGAACGTCTCGCTCACCATGCCGAGCGCGACGAGCACGTCGCGGAGATACGGGCCGTCGAGGAACGCCTTCCGCCAGGCGCCGGCGGCCCCCTCGCGCGCGCCTTCCTCCGCGACGCGCGTCCGCCCGGCGCCCGGCGGGACGCGGCCGCCGTGGTCGGCGGCGCACTCGAGCGCGCGCGCCATCCACGCGTCGAGCGGATGGTCCGCGGACTCGAAGGCGACGAGCAGGATCGCCTCGGTGCCCGAGCCGGCGCCGGAGGTGAGCGCCTCGCCGGGGTCGAGGAGGCGGCAGTTCGCGGGGTGAAGGCCGGCCTGCACGATCGCGCGCGCGGCCGCGGCGCCGACGAGGAAGTCGTCGAACGCGACCTCGGCGGAGGCACGGAAGCGCGGCCGGTCCTGGAGCCGCATCCACGCCTCGGTGATGACGCCGAGGATCCCCTCCGAGCCGATGAAGAGCCGGTCGGGGCTCGGGCCGGCGCCGGAGCCGGGGAGGCGCCGCGTGGCGACGACGCCGGCCGGCGTGACGACGCGCAGCGCCTCCACGAACTCGTCGATGTGGGTGTAGAGCGTCGCGTAGTGACCGCCCGAGCGCGTCGCGATCCAGCCGCCGAGGGAGGAGAACTCGAACGACTGCGGGAAGTGCCGCAGGGTGAGCCCGTGGGGCCGGAGCTGCTCCTCGAGCGAGGGGCCGAGGACGCCCGCCTCGATCCGGGCCGCGCGCGACGTGCGGTCGACCTCGAGCACGCGGCCCAGATGGCCGAGGTCGATCGAGACGACGCCGCTCCAGCGCCCGCCGGCAGGCGGCTCGAGGCCGCCGACGACGCTCGAGCCGCCGCCGTACGGGATGGCGGCGGCGCCCGCGTCGGCACACCAGTCGAGCACGGCGGCCACCTCGCCCTCGTCGCGCGGGAACGCGACCAGATCGGGCGGCCGCGGGTACTCGCGACGGAACGCGCGCACGACGTCCCGGAAGGACTTGCCGTACGCGTGCGCGGCGCGATCGAACGGGGCGGCCGAGCAGCGATCGGCGAGCGCCGCCGGAGGGCGCAGGCGCGGCGCCGGAAGTGCGAGCTCCTCGACGCGCGGGGGCGTGCGCGGGCGGAGCCCGCGGAGCCCGAAGCGCGCCGCGAGGAGCGCGCCGAGCGCGTCCACCTGCGCGGGCGTCGGCCCACCGTCCTCCCAGCCCCAGCCCCAGAAGCGGCGCCGACGCCCGGACGGAGCGGTCATCGTCGGTTCAGCGCCGGCCGCGTCCCGGCGCGCCGCGACCGAACCCCGTCCGCCCGAAGCCGGGATCGGCCGCCGGGGTCACGTGCTTCGGCAGCGGGCGCGGCGGCGGCCGGAAGAGCATCCGGTCGCGCGCCGCCTTGATCCGGACGCGCAGCGTCTCGAGCGCGGTCGGCTCGGCGTGCGCGCGCGCGAGGAGCGCCTGCGGGACTTCGAGGGCGCTTTGCTGGCCGCGCTCCTGGAGCGCGATCCCGATGTTCGGGCCGTCGGGCGCCGACGGCTCGGTGAACTCGGCCTCCAGGTGGTTCGAGATGCGGGCCGCCAGCTGACGGAGCAGCTGGTGGTGCCGTTCGCCGACGTCCTTGAGACGCACCGGCGGTCAGTAGCTGCCGCGGCGGTCGCGGCCGCCACGGACGCCGCCCGCCGGTCGCTCGCGCGCCTCGCTCACGTTCAGCTTGCGCCCCTGGAGCTCGGTGCCGTTCAACGACTCGATCGCGCGCTGCGCCTCGCTCGCCGAGCTCATCTCGACGAAGCCAAAGCCGCGCGAGCGCCCGGTCGCGCGGTCGGTGATGACGGCGGCGGACTCGCACGTGCCGGCTTGCGCGAACAGCGACTCCAGGTCCGCGCTGGTCGTGTTGAACGACAGATTCCCTACGAACAGCTTCTTGCCCATGGGCTCCTCCACGCGACCATTGCCTGGGCTCGAAGCCGATCGCCGCCAATCGACGAGGGTCGCGCACAAACAAGGGACGCGGCCTCTTATCGCCGCGTTCGCCGTCGCGCGCAAGAGGGGGCGACGTGCGACGTCAGCGCAGACTGCGCTTCTTGGCGCGCAGACCGCGCCGGCTCCCACCGTGCTTCCGGAAGGGCGGGCTGTCGTCGTACATGCCGCCCCCGAAGCGACCGCTGTCGCCGAAGTCCATCGGCGGCGGGATCGGCGCGGCGACGGGCCGCGGGGCGCGGGGAGGCGGCTTGTCGTCGGCGTCGTTGACGCGCAGCCGGCGGCCGCGCAGCTCGAACGCATCGAAGCGCCGGATCGCGTCGGCGGCGCGCGTCGCATCGCTGAACTGGGCGAAGGCGAAGCCGCGCGGCCGACCGGTCACGCGGTCGATGCCGAGGCGCACGCGCACCGCCGGGTCGACGTCGGCGAGGACCGCACGGAGCTCCTCTTCCGTGGTCTCGAAGGACAGATTGCCGACAAAGATCGTGGACGAGATGGGATACCTCCTCTTTCGGGTCGAATTGGGACCGCTGGATAGCAGCTTAGGGGACGCTACGCGACCCCCGGAAAAGGGTACGGGGCACCATCAGGGGGAATCGTTCAGGCGAGTGGCACCGCAAAACGGACGTTTCCCTTCCGCATCCCCTCGAGCACGACGTCGGCTGCGCCGTTGCGCAGCATCCACTCGAGCCGGTGGTCGCGGTATTCGCGCTTGAAGTGGCCGGAGGCGACGAGCGAGGGGAGCGCCTCGAAGCCGGCCATCGCCGCGGCCGCGGCCTCGAACGTCGCGGCGACGCTCGGTCGTGCGGACACGCGCTCGAGCCAGGCCGCGAGGCGCGAGCCGGCGGCCGGCGAATTGCCGCTCCACGCGGCGCCGTGCACCGCAGGGACGACGGCGAGGTCGCCCCAGCCGAACGCCTCGCCGTTGAACCACGCGGCCGCGCCGAGCTGGCGCTCGAGCCACGCGTTCGCGCCGGCGACGTCGGCCGCCGCGCGCGCGAGGAGCCGATCGGCCGCGGCGCCGGCCGCGCGGCCGAAGACGCGCACCTCGAAGACGGCCCAGTTGATCGCCTCGTAGTAGGTGTCGCAGAGCTCCTCGAGCATGCGGACGCGCGCCCGCGCCGCAGGCTCGCGCGGCAGAAGGG
>DASRHG010000066.1:0-11763 GCA_035650655.1 Binatia bacterium
CAAGGGGAGCTTCGACGAGGGCCCGCAGCCGTTCACGGGCGACGGCGGAGACGCCGCGAACGCGGGCTTCGACCGTCCCTCGCGCATCGCGCTCCGGCCGCGCGGCTGCGGGGCGCCGGGTGCCCCGCCCTGCACCCTCTACGTCGGCGACTCGCGCCACAACTGCGTCCGCAGGGTGGACCCGGCGACGAACGTCATCACGACCGTCGCCGGCGTCCCGCTCGCGCCGGGCGACGGGGGCGACGGCGGCCCGGCGGCGCAGGCGCGGATGCAGACGCCGGGTGCGCTCCCGGGTCCGAACGACACGGTCCTCGTCGTGGACGACACCGCGAACCGGATCCGCCTCTACGATCCGGCGACCGGCACGATCCGCGCGTTCGCGGGCGACGGCCACGGCGCGTTCGGCGGCGACGGCGGCCCCGCGGCGCGCGCCGTCCTCAACCGCCCGACCGGGCTCGCGCGCGACGCGAGCGGCGCCGTCTTCGTCGCGGACCACGACGGCTTCCGCGTGCGCCGCATCGGTCCCGACCTCGTGATCACGACGGTAGTGGGCGACGGCGGACGCGGGACGGGCGGCGACGAGGGGCCGGCGACGGCCGCCCAGCTCGCGCAGCCGACCGGCGTCGCCGTCACCCCCTCCGGCGACCTGCTCGTGACCGACGCCGAGGGCGAGACCGTGCGCCGCGTCGACTCCTCCGGGCGGATCCACGCGTTCGCCGGGACGCCGGGCAGGGCGGGAAACGCGGGCGACGGACAGCCGGCGACAACGGCGCTCCTCGACACGCCGCTCCGGACGGCCGTGGCCGCGAACGGCGACGTCTACGTCGCCGACTTCAACAACCACGAGATCCGTCGTGTCGTCGCCGCGACGGGCCGGATCGAGCGTGTCGCCGGGACCGGCACGCCCGGCGACGACGGCGACGAGGGGCCGGCCCTGGCGGCGCACCTCGACAACCCCGCGGCCGTCGCGCTCGGCCCGGACGGGCGGCTCTACGTGTCGGACTTCGGCAACGAGCGCCTCCGCGTGATCGACGGCCAGGGCCGGATCCACGCGCTCGCCGGCACCGGCGTCGCGACCGGCTCGATCGACGGTCCGGGCGGCGACCCGCGCGACGACCGCGGCGACGGGGGCCCGGCGGCCGCGGCGACGTTCTCCGACCCGACGGGGATCGCGTTCGACGTGGACGGCGCGCTCCTCGTCGCCGACCAGGGCAACCACGTGATCCGCCGGCTCGCGCCCGACGCGAGCGGCACGGTCGGGCCGACGTCGGTCGTGACGACGATCGCGGGCGACGGGCGCGCGACCTTCGGCGGCGACGGCGGCGACGCGCTCCGCGCGAGCCTGCTCCGGCCGACCGACGTCCTGCCGCTCGGCGACGGCCGCCTCCTCGTCTCCGACCGCGGCAACCAGCGCGTGCGGATGCTCGTCCCCGTCGGCGCGGACCTGTGCAGCGTCCCGTGCGACGATCACGATCCTTGCACCGCGGACTCCTGCGACCCGACGTCCGGCTGCCGGCACGCGCCCGGCGCCGACGGCACCGGCGACGCCTGCCAGGGCGGCACCGGCACGGCGTGCGCGGGCGGCACCGGCGCCTGCATTCCGGGCGGCGGCCCGACGAGCGTCGACTGCCTCCTCGAGACCGTCGTCCGCGGCGCCACGGGCCGGCCGACCGTCCGCTGCACCGACGGCGACCCCGCGTGCGACGGCGACCCGGCGGCCGGCCGCTGCGGGTTCGCCGTCGCCTGGTGCTTCAACGGCACGGACCCCCGCCTCGCCTGCCGCGCGACCGGCGTCGCGAAGCTCGGGATCGCGGCGAGCGCCTCGCCGCGCGCCGCCCGCCGCCGCATCGTCACGGCGGCGCTCGGGGCCGTCACGACGCTCGCGGGCTCGTCGGCGAGCACGCGCGGCCCCACCGTCGTCCTCGCCCCGCCGCTCGGCACGGCGAACGTCTGCACGCGGGCCATCGCGGTCGGCGTCGCGCTCGGGAAGCACCGCCGCCGGAGCGTCGTCCTCGCCAGCGTCGCGAAGGCCGCGCACCGCCGGGTCGACCGCGACCGCATCCGCCTCGTGTGCGAGCAAGCGCGCTGAGCGGCGCGGCGGCGGGCGGCCGCCGGGGCGCCCGCTCAGGCCGCGGCCGTCGCCTCGCGCGGCCACACCTCGCCCGGCGGCACGATCCGGAGCGCGGCGTGGCGCGGGACCACGTCCGGGACGAGGGCGCCGTCGTCGACGAGGCAGGCGAGCTCGTCGAGCCCCGGCGCCTCGATCCGCTCGAGCTGCGCCTCGAGACCGCTCTCCTCGACCCCGGCGAGCGCGACGAGCCGTCCGCCCCGGTCGACCAGGATCGGGGCGCCGGTGAGCGCGGCGCGCACGGCGGGCGTGTGCCGGTAGCGGAGGAACCAGGCGTCCCACGTGTTCGGACGGTCGAGCGCCGCGCCCCACTTCCGCTTGTAGCGGAGGACGCCGTCGGTCAGGACCGGCCGGCACGTGCCGAGGCCGAGGCGGTGGAAGCCGCGCCCGACGGCGAAGCGGATGGCGTGGTAGTAGCAGGCCTCGATCCCGGTCGTCGGTGCGACGTCCGCCCCGAGGTCGGCCCCGAACACGACGACGCGGACGTCGCGCCCGACGCGCTCGAGCACGGCGCCGGCGATCGGCCGGGCCTCGCGCTCGAGGAGCAGGAGCCAGCCGCGGCGGCGCACGTGCCGGAAGACGTGGCGCGGCACGGGGACGGCGAGATCCGCGAACCGGCGCGTCACGTACGGCTCGTAGAGCCGCCGGCGGAAGTCCTCCCACACGCGGGCGTCGCGCGTCACGCGGACGGTCACGCCGAGGCGGTCGATGCGGCGGATGTCGTTCTTCCGCGCGGCGCGTCCGCTCCGCTCGCCGTGGACGATCGCCTCGAGCGGGCGGTCGGTCGCGAGCCCGAGGGGAATCCACGCCGGGACGCGAGCGGCGCCGCGAGCAGCCGCCCAGAACGGCCACGAGGTCTGCCAGAGGGAGAGGTCCGCGGTCGCGGCGAGCTCTGCCGCCGCCGCGCGCACGTCGAGCGCCCGGACCTCGCCAAGCCGCGCCTCGAGCGGCGGGACGGCGAAGAGCGTCTGCCCCCAGTAGCGCACCGAAAGGTCGTCGGCCGCAAGCAGGCAGCTGAGCGCGAAGCCGCCGACGCGCGACGGTCCCGAGAGCCGCCGGAGCGGGTAGACCGTCCGCCGGAGCCGGCGGACCCGGCGCAGGAGCTCCGTTGCGGTCTCGACCGGCGTGCGCAGCCGCCCCGGGAGCGCGCTCGCGAGCTCGTCGACCAGGTTGAGCGGGCGCAGGCACCGCCGAGCCTCCTCCGGCAGGCGACGGTAGAGCGCGAGGGCGGAGGAGACGGCCACGGGTCGGAGCGACGACGCTCCAAGCGCCGTGCCACGGACCCGCGGTGCGCGGGAGCGCCGGACGCCCGGGAGCGGTGTCGCCCACGCCGCCACGGACCGCAGCAATCCGTCCGGAAGGGCGACACCGCCCCGCCCACGGACGCCGGGACGGGCCTCTGCCGAGAGCCCGGCCGGAGATGCTCAGGCCGTCGCCTGCCCGACCGCGACGCCGGCGTGGAGCCGGCTCTCGACGGCACGCCAGTCGACGTTCGCGAAGAACGCCTCGATGTAGCGCGGCCGGTCGGCCGGTGCGTAGTCGAGCAGGAACGCGTGCTCCCACACGTCCATCACGAGGATCGGGGTGAAGCCCGCCACGTTGCCGACCTCGTGCAGCGTCACCCAGTGGTTCGAGAGCCGGCCGTTCGCCGGGTTCTCGAAGCAGATCGCCCAGCCGACGCCGCGCATCTTCCCCACGCCGACGAAGTCCGTCTTCCAGCGCTCCCAGCTGCCGAAGCTCTTCTCGGCGGCCACCGCGAACGCGGACCCGCGGCCCGGATCGCCGGCGCCGTCGCGGCGGAGGTTTCCGAAGTAGTACTCGTGGAGCACCATCCCGTTGTACTCGAACCCGAGCCGCCGCGTGAGCTCGGAGTACGACGGCATCTCTTCGCGGTCGATGCGCCCGTCCTTCAGGATCTCGTCGATCTGCTCGTTCAGCAGATTCGTCTGCTGCACGTAGCCCTCGTAGAGCTTGAAGTGCATCTCGAGCGTCTTGTCCGAGATCCCGCGGAGGCCGCTCAGGGGGAACTGCTTCGCCTCGTAGACCTTCTCACTCGCCATCCCGCTCCGATCACGCACGGGACGCGACCGGTCAATCCCGGCGCGTGAGCGCTCGTCGGGCGGGAGGGGCACCCGCGGGCGGCCCGGCTGGTGATCAGCGCGCGCGCCGGTACGTGCCCATCAGCTCCGCCGTGCCGAGGGTGTGGCCTTCGATCGCGCGGAGGACCTGCGCGCGCGTCGCGCCCGGGTCGAGACCCGTCTCGGCGTCGAGCGCGAAGAGCTTGAAGTAGTAGCGGTGGGCCGCGCCGGGCGGCGGGCACGGGCCGCCCCAGCCGATCTTCTTGAAGTCGTTCGTGCCCTGCCGGCCGCCGCCGGCGAGCGTCTTCTGCGGCGGCACGCCCTCGGAGAGCATCCGCGTGCCGGCCGGGAGGTCGTAGACGACCCAGTGCGCCCACGTCCCGGCGGGGGCGTCCGGGTCCTCGCAGACGAGCGCGAGCCGCTTCGTACCGCTCGGCGGGGCCGTCCACGCGAGCGCGGGCGAGAGGTTGGCGTCGTCGCACGTGTGTCGCACCGGAATCGGGGCGCCGTTCGCGAACGCGGAGCTCGTGAGCTCGAACGCCATGGCGGGACCTCCGATCGCGAGGATGACGGCGGACGCGAGGGCGAAGCGCACGGCGCCCGTGTAGTGCACGAGCGCCTCGCCTGTCCATCCCGGCTCAGCGCGCGAAGCGCCCGGGCTCCATGCCGCGGAGCGGGAGCGCCGTGCGGCCGGCGGTCACGAGGTCGGCGATCGCGTCCCCGGTCACGGGCGCGAGGAGGATGCCGCTCCGGTAGTGCCCCGTCGCCCAGACGAGCCCCGGACAGCGCGCGTCGCGGCCGAGGACCGGACGGTGGTCCGGCGTGCCCGGCCGGAGCCCCGCGTACACCCGCTCGACCGTGAGCGCGCCGAGCGCCGGGACCAGCGCGCAGACGGCGTCGAGGATGGCCGCCGCGGCCCCCGCCGTGACCCGCTTCTCGAACCCCACGCGCTCGAGCGTGCTGCCCGCGAGGACGCGCCCGTCGGCGCGCGGCACCGCGTATCCGCGGAGCGAGTACACCGGACGCGGGAGGGCGCCCGGAGCGCCGCGGAGCACGATCATCTGTCCGCGCACCGGGAAGACGGGCGGCGCCACGACGCCCGGGGGCAGCGCGAGCGCCGCCGCCCACGCGCCGGCCGCGATGACGACCGCCGGCGTCGCGACCTCGCCGCGCGCCGTCGCGACGCCGACGACGCGTCCGCGGCGCGCACGCACGGCGCGGACCTCCACGCCTTCGACGACGCGCGCGCCGGCACGCACCGCCGCGCGCGCGACCGCGGCCGCGAGGCGCTCGTTGTTCACCCGGTGGTCGTCCGGGAAGAAGAGGGCGGCGCGCGCGACGCGCGCGAGCGCCGGCACGAGACGGCGGGCGGCGCGCCCGTCGAGGCGCTCGACGCGAAGCC
Organism: Binatia bacterium; assembly: GCA_035650655.1. Classification (GTDB taxonomy): domain Bacteria; phylum Desulfobacterota; class Binatia; order DP-6; family DP-6; genus DASRHG01. The sequence continues at coordinate 5,609 of DASRHG010000066.1, forward strand.
CCGCGGCGCGCTGCCAGCGGGCGCGCGCGCCGAGGACGCGCGCGTCCGCGGCGCCGAGGATCGCGTACACGATGCCGTCCGTACGGAACTCGACGTCGATGCCGCTCTCCTCCTCGACCGCCGCCGCCCACGCCGGCCAGCCGGCGCGGCTCGCGAGCGCCAGGCGGAGGACCGGGCCGGGTCGCTCGCACTCGGCCTGCGGCGCGACCATGCCGGCGGCGGCGCTCGTCGCTTCGGCGCCGACGCGTCCCCGCTCGAGCACGACGACGCGGGCGCCGCGCCGCCCGAGCGCGCGTGCCACGGCGCAGCCGATCACCCCGCCGCCGACGACGACGACGTCCGCCGTGCGGATCATGGCGGCGGCGCCGAGAGGAGCTCGCAGCCGGTGTCGGTCACGACCACGGTCTGCTCGGCCCGGTACCCGCCGAGCCCCTCCTCCCACGCGTACGGCTCGAGCACGAGCACCGTGCCCGGCACGAGCACGAAGCGCTCCTCCGCGGCGAGCCCGAGGTCGGTGCCGACGAAGGGCGGCTCCACGCCGCCGATCCCGATGCCGTGCGCGAGGTAGAGCGGGACCGGCCACGGTGCGGGGCGCGCCGGGCCCATGAGCGCGCGCGCCGCGCGGTGCAGCTCGGCCGCCGTCCGCCCGGGACGGCAGACGGCGAGGACGGCGTCGAGGATCTCGCGCCACCGGGCGCGAAGCACGACGTCGGCGGCGCGGGGCTCCCCGCCCGCGACCCACGTCCAGCCGACGTCGGACAGGTAGCCCTCGTGCAGCATGCCGGTGTCGATCATGACCTGATCGCCGGCCTCGATCACGCGCGTGTCCGGCAGCTCGCGGTACGGCAGCCCGCCGGCGAACGTCCACGGCGCGTCGGCGGCCGTCCGCGGCAGCACGCACCAGAGCGGCTCGACGTGGCAGGCGACGAGACCGCGCTCCGCCGCCGCCGCGAGGAAGCGGCCCGTCAGCTCCACCTCCCGGACGCCGGGGACGATCGCCGGCAGCACCGCGCGCACGGCCGCCTCGGTCAGGCGCTGCGCCTCGGCGAGCCGCGCCACCTCCTCCGGCGTCTTCACCGCGCGCGCCGCGTGGAGCGCCGGGTCCGCGCTCGCGAACGTGGCGCGCGGCAGCGCCCGGGCGAGCCCCTCCGCGAGCGCGAACGGCAGCCGCTCGACGCCGACGTGGCGCGCGTCGGCGAGGAGGTCGGCGAGCGCGGCCACCGCGCCGCGGGCGGCGCGCGGCAGCACGTGCGCCGCGACGTCGCTCGGGACGAAGGCCGGGTCGACCCCGAGCACGTGGAGCCGCCGCGGCGTGACGACGGCGGCGAAGGGGCGGGCCGCCTCGACGCTCGAGTCGCCGTGCACCGGCACCGCGCCGCTCGCGTAGCGCACGGCGCCGGCGGACGTGAGGATGAGCGCGTCCTCGCCCGCCGCCGCCATCGCCGCGCGGAGCCGCGCGAGCCGCGCGGCCCGGAGCGACGCCGGATCCGTCACGGCGCCGCCTCGAGCCAGCGCGCCGCGCCGTCGCCCACGAAGAGCGCGCGCGTCGCGCGATGGGCGCGGCGGCCGCTGGCGACGACGGGCGCGAGCACGAGCACGGTGCCGGCGCGGAGCGGCGTCGCGTCGTCGCCGTCGAGGTCGACCCACGGCGGAAGCACGCCGACGCCGAGGCCGTGCGCCAGGAGATCGGCCTGGCCGGCGCCCGCGGCGCGCGCCGCCTCGCGCAGGTCCGCCGTCGTGGCGCCCGTGCGGCAGTGCGCGGCGAGCGCCTCGGCCGCGTCCGCCCACGCGCGCCGGAGCGCCGCCGCCTCGGCACCGCCGCCGAGCGCGACGGACGTGCCGGCGACGCCCGCGTGGCCGGCGACGACGACGCCCAGCTCGAACGCGAGCGTCTCGCCCGCGTCGACCGTGTCCGTCGGCGCGAGCCGCTCGAGCCGGCGGCGCGCGCGCCAGAGGAAGCCCTCCGCGAGCGGGAAGCGCGCGCCGCCCGTGCTCATCGTCCGCGCCGCGCGCGCGAGGACGGCGGTGAGCGCGACGCCCGGCCGGACCGCCTCCGCGGCCGCCGCGACGGCGCGGCGCGCGGCGGCGAGCGCGGCCGCGATCGCGGCGACCTCGGCGTCGGTGAGCGGCCCCGCCGCCTCGGCGAGGAGCGGCGCGGCGTCGATCACGGGACGGCCGGGCGCCGCGGCGGCGAGGAGCGCCGCGAGCGCGGGCGCGACGACGTCGCACGCGACCGCGCCGTCGGTCGCCGCGACGAGCGCGCCGAGGCGCGCGAGCTGCGCGTCGGGGTCCCACCGGAGGGGCTCGACCGCGGCGCGCGGCATCCACGGGGGCGCGCCGTCGGGGTCGGTCGTGAAGACGAGGGCCGACGGCGCCCCCGCCGCGACGGCGACCCACGGGACGCTTCCCCCGCTCCCCGCCACCTGCACGCGCCGCGCGCCGGACGCGAACGCCGCCGCGTGCGGCGTCGCGAGGAGGAGCGCGCCGACGCCGCGGCGAGCCATCGCCGCCTGCACGCGCGCGTAGCGGGCGCGGGCCGGGTCGGACGCGTCGGGCATCACGGACGGCGGAGCCGGAAGCGGGGCAGCGACACCTCGGGCGTCACGTCCTCGAAGAAGACCTCGACGGCGAGCCCGACGTGGAGCGCGTCGGGCCCGACGTCCACGACGTTCGACACGAGGCGCACGCCGGGCGCGCCGTCGAGCGCGACCACGGCGACCGTGAAGGGCACGTGGTCGGCCAGCGGCGGCAGGAACGCCCGGTGCACGACCGCGTACGAGAAGACGGTGCCCGTCCCGGGGAGCGGCGTCCATTCGTGCTCGAACCGGCGGCACCGCCAGCAGACCGGTGTCGGCGGGTGGCGGAACGCGCCGCACGCGGTGCAGCGCTGGACGACGAGCGCGTGGCGGCGGCACGCGTCCCAGAAGGGCCGCGTGTCGTCCGTCACCGCGGGCAGCGGCATGCCGGGCGGGAGGTACGGCGACCGCGCCGGCGCGCTCACGCCCGCTCTCCGCGCCGGAGGAGGAGCGCGCTCGTCGGGATGCCGCTCCCGCTCGCGACGAGACAGAGCTCGGCGTCCGCCACCTGGTTCACGGCCGTCCCGCGGAGCTGCTTCACGCCCTCGACGACGTGGTTGAGCCCGTGGACGTACGCCTCGGAGAGGCTGCCGCCGGCGGTGTTCGTCGGGAGCGCGCCGTCGGGCCAGCGGAGCGCACCCGAGGCCGCGAAGGGCCCGCTCTCGCCGCGCGCGCAGAAGCCGAAGTCCTCGAGCTGGAGGAGGACCATGCCGGAGTAGTGGTCGTAGAGCTGCGCCACGTCGACGTCCGCCGGCCCGACGCCTGCCGCCCGCCAGAGGTCGTCGGCGACGGTGCGCCCGTTCCCGGTCGCGTAGTCCTCCTCGGGCATGTACTGCATCGCCCACGCCCCGCAACCCCACCGCGGCCCGCTCCCCTGCGCGGCGGCCACGACGTGGACTGGCCGATGGCGGCAGTCGCGGGCGCGCTCGGGCGACACGAGCACGAGCGCGTTCGCGCCGTCGGTCTCGAGGCAGCAGTCGAGGAGCCCGAAGGGCTCGACGATGCGCGGCGCGGCGGCGTGGTCGGCGAGCGTCATGGGACGGCCGTACATCACGGCGGCGGGGTTGCGGTTCGCGTGCGCGCGGAAGGTCACGGCGACGTGGCCCAGGTGCTCCTCGCTCGTGCCGTAGAGGTGCATGTGGCGGCGGACGAGGAGCGCCATGCCGACGGTCGCGTTCAGGAACCCGAACGGGAGCGCGAAGCCGAGCGCCGCGTCCTGCGGCCGGACGCCCTGCACGTCGCCCGCGAGCGCGCGCCCGAAGCGGCGGAACTGCCCCATCGCGATCGAGCGGTAGACGACGACGCAGCGCGCCCTGCCGCTCGCGATCGCCGCCGCCGCCTCGCCGACGGCCGCGCACGCGCCCCCGCCGCCCACGATCCACGTCGTGCCCGCCCAGGCGACGCGCGGCACGCCGAGGTCCGTCGCGACGAACGAGAACTCGTTCCGGTCGTTCGAGAAGGACGCGAAGCCGTCGACGTCGTCCATCGTGAGGCCCGCGTCGGCGACCGCCGCGACGATCGTCTCGAGCGCGAGCTGGTACTCCGTGCAGCGGGTGAGCCGCCCCCACTTCGTGTACTCCGACTCGGCGATGCCGACGATGGCGGCGAGGTCCCGCATGGCGGTGCGCTCGGGCGAGGGTTAGCACACGCCGCGCGCGAGTGGCCAGCTGCCGGGAGCCCGCCGCCCGCGCTCGACGGGAGCTTCGCGTTCGCCTCTCAGACAGCCGTCTTGGGAGCCGGGTCGGATGTCCTGTCGTCGCCGGGCGTCCCGAACCGCGTCCGGATGTACTCCCGAGCGCTCTCCGGAGGCAGCTTCGCCGTTCCCGGGCCGCTCCGCACGAAGAAATCCCCCTCCGCCGCGGCCTCCATCCCCTTCCACTTGAGGAAAACCGGCTCGGGGCTTCGCTGGCAGCTCACGACGCAAACCGTCCTGCCATCCACGATCTGCGTCTTCGGGTCGATGCACGTGCTGGCGCGGTCGCCGAGGCCGTTGCGCACGACCTGCGCCAGGTGCCGCATGAACTTGTCGTCGCTTTCGAGCCGATCGCGCTCGATTCCCACGACCGATCCGTCGTCGGCCACGCCGATCAGGAGATCCCGCCCTCGGTGTTGAGGAACGCCGTCGGCTTCGTTCGCGAAGTCGAGCACCATCGTGCCCTTCTTCTCCGGGTGCGTGCGGTTGAGGCGCGACAGCGTCTGCACCGCGTTCGCGCCGCCGAGCTTCTTGTCGACGTACACCGTGTGCAGGAGCGGCTGGTCGAAGCCGGTCTGGAACCTGTTGGCGACGATCAGAAAGCGGTACTCGGGGCGCTCGAACGTCTTCGCGGTCTGGGCCTCCGGGAAGCCGTTCATGTTGACCTCGGTGTAGGCTTGCCCGCCGTCCTGGACCGTCCCCGAGAAGGCGACGAGCGCCTTGAAGGGGTAGCCCCGCTCGGCGAGGTAGCGGTCCACCGCGAGCTTGTACCGGACCGCATGCAGGCGCGAGCGGGTGACCATCATCGCCTTCGCCTTGCCGCCGATCTCACCCTGCACCCTGTGTCGCGAAGTGCTCGACGCAGATCTGCACCTTCTCGCCGATCGCGTGCGGGTGCTGCTCGACGAACGACTTGAGCAGGTACTCGGCCTTGCGTTTGTCGTATCGCGGGTCGTCCGCGACCTTCTCGAGCAGCCGCCAGTAGGCCTTGTACGTGGTGTAGTTCTGGAGCACGTCGAGGATGAACCCCTCCTCGATCGCTTGCCGCATGCTGTAGAGGTGGAAGGGCGCGAAGCGGCCGTCGGCCCGCTTCACCCCGAAGAGCTCGAGCGTCTTCGGCTTGGGCGTGGCGGTGAAGGCGAACGTCGAGAGGTTGGGCAGGCGCCCGCGGCGCTCCATCTCGGCCAGCACCGCGCTCTCCAGCTCCTCCTCGGGTGTCGCCGCCCCGGCCGCTTCGGCCTCGGCTTCCTCGAGCGATCTCGAGGCGAGCACCGCCCTGAGGCTTCACCGCGAAGTGCGCGAGACAGCGGCCGTAGGCGAAGAGCGGCTCGCGCGGGTCGCGGTCGGGACGAGGTCGACGCTCTTGTCGTTCTTCGTGCCGTAGTGGAGCTGGCGCACGACGGCGAAGAGGTTCGCCGCGTAGAGCCGTCGCGTCGCCGGCGCAGGCGTCGGGGCCGTGCTGGAGCAGCGCACACTCGATCGCCTCCTCGAAGGCGCGCTCGGAGATCTCGGGGCTCATAGCGGCTCGGTTCCTTCGGCAAGCACCTTCAGGCACGCATCGTAGGAGTAGACCCGGCCACGACGCCGCCCGGTGGTCTCGCGGACCATGCGCAGCTTCTCGAGCGCCTCGATGGCCCGCGTGACCGTGGGAACGGGCAGCCGGGTCGCCTCCGCGAGTCTGCCGATGGTCCAGAGCGGCCGCTCGCGGAAGGCGGTGTGGATCCGCGCGGCCGATCCCGAGCCGCGCCCGATGCCGTGGATGCGCTCCTGGTCGCGTGCGAACAACTCCGACAGCCGCCGCACCGTGGCCACCGCCCCCTCTGCCGTCTCCCGCACACCTTCGGCGAAGAATCGGCGCCACTCCTCCCACCCGCTCCGCTCGCGCA
>DASRHG010000067.1:0-44623 GCA_035650655.1 Binatia bacterium
TTGTTGAAAAGGCAGAAGCCCATGGCGCGGTCGCGCTCCGCGTGGTGACCCGGCGGACGGACGAGCGCGAATCCGTTCGACACCTCGTCGGCCAGGACCGCTTCGCAGACGGCGAGCAGGCTTCCGGCCGCCAGGCGCGCGGCCTCGTACGAGCCGGGCGAGGTGGACGTGTCCGGGTCGAGGACGACGCGCGGTGCGGACGCCGTCGCGGCCGTCGCTTCCACGTGGCGCGGCGCGTGCACGAGCGCCACCTCGTCCTCGGTGGCGGCGCGCGCCCCGACGCGGACGAGCCCCGGCGCCTCCGCGAGACGATCGATCAGGACGCGCAGCCGCTCCGGTCGCTCGGGATGCCCGCGGCCGGGATCGTGCGCGAGCATGCGCCGGTCGAAGACGATGCCCGTTCCACCCGCCATGTGCCGACGACCATAGCACGGCGGGAGCCCGGCGCGACGAGGCCGTGCGGCGCCCATCGAATTGACACCCCGGAGCCTTTTCCATACGCTCGCCCACATGTTCGGCATGGGCATGCCCGAGCTGATCGTGTGCCTCGTCGTGGCGCTCGTCGTGCTCGGGCCGAAGCGCCTGCCCGAAGTCGCGCGCACGCTCGGTCGCGCGCTCGCCGAGTTCCGCCGTGCGACGAGCGACGTGGTGGACGAGTTCCAGGTCCACGCGATGCTCGAGGACGACGCGCCGCGGAAGCCCGCTCCGCCCGCGACCGCGGAGGCGGCCTCCGGCGCGCCGCCCGCCCCGGCGACGGCGAGCACGGGCAAGCCGGACGCGGGACGCGCCTGACCCGGCCGCCGCGCGCATGACGCCGGACACGGAGGCGCGGATGCCGCTCACCGCGCACCTGGAGGAGCTGCGGTGGCGGATCGTCCGCTCGCTCGCGGCCGTCGCGGTCGGGTTCGTCGCCTGCTACGCGTTCGCGGACCGCCTCTTCGTGTTCGTGATCCATCCGCTCGCGGCGCTCCGGCCGGAGCAGTCGCTGCTCATCGGGACCGGCGTGACGGAGGCGTTCTTCACGAAGCTCAAGGTGTCGTTCATCGCAGGCCTCTTCCTCGCGAGCCCCGTCGTCTTCTTTCAGGCCTGGCGCTTCGTCGCGCCCGGCCTCTACGACAGCGAGAAGCGGCTCGCCCTCCCCTTCGCGCTCGCCGCGTCCTTCTTCTTCGTCGCCGGCGCCGCCTTCTGCTACGTCGTCGTCTTCCCGGTCGGCTTCCGCTTCTTCCTCGAGGAGTACGGGTCGATCGACGTGGCGCCCCGGATCCGCATCACCGAGTACCTCTCCTTCGCGACGCGCATGCTCCTCGCCTTCGGCGTCACGTTCGAGCTGCCCGTCGTCACGTACTTCCTCGCCCGCCTGGGCGTCGTGACGCACCGTCACCTGATCGAGTACGGGCGCTACGCCGTCGTCGTCATCTTCTTCGTCGCCGCCGTCCTCACGCCGGGGCCCGACGTCGCGTCGCAGCTCCTCATGGCGACGCCGCTCCTTCTCCTCTACGGGCTCAGCATCCTCGTCGCGCTCGTGGTCGCCCGCCCGGCGCCCGCGCCCGTCGCCGCCTCGGACACCGACCCGGCCTGAGGCCGCCGTCCCCGAGCGCGGGGGCTACGCGTCGGGGCCGAGCCAGTCGCCGTCGCCGGGCGGGGGCGCGGTCTCCTCGCACGGGCCCTCGGCGACGAGGGAGGCGACGACGGCCCGGGCCTCCGCTTCGAAGTCCGGCACGGCGAGGACGACGAGCAGCGCCGCACGCCGGTCGAGCGTGCGGACGACCGCGACGCCCTCGTACGACTCGAAGACGAACTTGACGAACGCGATCTCGCGCGGCGGGAGGCGGAGGAAGATCGGGACGACGTCGGCCACGCCCTCCTCTCTACCACGCGCGCGGTCAGAACGCGTAACGGGCCTCCATCACGACCTCGTCGTTCTGCTTGAACTGCCCGAAGACCGAACGCGGCGGGCCGCCGATCGCGAGGTAGCCGAGGCGGAGGCGGAGGTCGTCGCGCGGAAACCAGGCGACGCGGGGGAAGGCGAACCAGTCGCGCCGCTCGATCGCGTAGATGCCGCGCACCTCGACCTCGACGCGGTCGGCGAAGAAGCGGCGGCGCACCGAGCCCGTGAGCCGCGTCTCCGGATTCGCGTTCAGCAGCGTCGGCGCCGGCTCGACGAGCGCGATCTGGTTCACCTGCACGAGCGGCAGAAAGCCGTGCACGAGGTAGTCGGCGCCGAGCCCCCACTCGATGGCGTCCTCGGAGGCGAAGAGGTCGCCCAGGTTCGCGCGCACGCGGCGCTTCTCGAGCAGGGTGCGCGTGAGCTGCGCGAGCGGCAGGCGGGCGAGCGCGGCGGGCGAGGCGAGATCCGCGCCGGGGCGGAGGTACGGCTGGTCGTCGAACCACGCGATCTCGCCGCGGATGGTCGCGGCGCCGACGGCCGTCGAGAAGTCCGCGCCGTCCATGTGGATCTCGTCGTGCGCCTGCCGGAGGGACGCGACGGCGTGCACGCGCGTGCGGGCGAGGTCGCGCGGGTCGAAGGTGTCGAGGAAGACCGTGGGGCGGAGATCGACGTCCGGACCGGTCCACGGCCCCGTGTAATGGTAGAAATCCCAGTCGCTGTTGCGCCAGGTGCCGGAGAGCCGGAGCGCGAAGCCGCCGGCGTCGAACCGGAGCGGCGGACGATGGTTCGTCGTCCGGAACGTCACCGGCACGCGGAGCGGCGTCGGGAAGTTCGGGATGCCGAGTGCCGCGCCGAGGGCCGCCGCCGGGATGACGACCGGCCGGGTCTCGGTCGTGCTCGGCGGGAACCACCGCTCCTCGAGGAGCGGCAGGGACGAGGGCACCGCGATCGGCACGTAGACGAACGTGGCGCGGAGCCCGTGGAGGGCGAGGCGCTCCCAGTCGCGCGGGTACCAGCTCACCGCGAGCGCCGGGATGCCGATCTTCCGCTCCTCGGCATCGCGGACGATCGGATCGTGGAAGTCCCGCGGGTTCAGGATGTCGGTCGGCGGGATGCCGTCGAGCTTCCCCCACGCGAACTTCTGGATGCCCGCGCGGACGTCGACGCGGCTCGTGTGCGCCTCGAGCCACGCCTCGTTCGCCTCGAAGTCGGGAGAGTGGTTCTGGAAGACGTGCACCCAGTCGTCGAACCCGGGATGGCCGCCGACGAACGGGCCGCCGAAGCGCGAGCGAAGCTCGACGTGCGCGGTGATCGGCCGCGACGGCGTCGCGCGGAGCCGGAGCACGACCGACGCCTCGGGCACCTGCTCCCGCGAGTCCTCCGTCGGCGCGACGGCGAGGCCGTCGACCCACCCGCTCGCGGCGACGCGACCGCCGGTGCCGGGCACGTCGACGGCCTCGACCCCCGTCGCGAGGAGCACGACGACGGCGAGCGCGCCCGCGGCCCGACGAACTCCGTTGAACGGCGAAAGATGCCTCTCTATACTCGCCGCATGGATGAGCGGGCGCTTCAGAAGGACCTCGACCGCCAGATCGTCGCCACGCATCGCCGCTTCGTGAAGGCGATGGACGGACGGCTCGGCAGCATGAGCGTCGAGACCAAGGAGCGCTACTTCGGCGTCCTCTCGAACCTGGTCGAGAAGCTCGAGACCACCGACAAGCCGCTGCGCGACGTCATGAACGAGATGATGAGTGACGCGATGAGCGTGATCCTCCAGGAGATGCAGCGCTAGGCGAAGAGCCGCGCGAGCTCGTCCCATCGTACCTCCTCGAGCGACGCCACCACCCGATCCGCATCCGCGAGCGCCTGCCGCGAGACGGAGTTCGTGACCGCGAGACACCGCATCCCCGCGGCCCGCGCGGCCGCCACGCCGGGCTCGGAGTCCTCCACGACGAGGCACTCGCCCGCCTCGAGGTCCCCGACGCGGCGCCGGAGCGCCGCGAGCACCGCGAGGAACGGCTCCGGCGACGGCTTCCCCTCGCGCACGTCCTCGGCGCTCACGATCGCCGCGAACGCGTCGGCGAGGCCGGCCCCCCGGAGCACGAGCTCGATCTCGTGCCGGAGTGCGCCGGACGCGATCGCGAGCGGCACGTGCGCGGCGGCGGTGCGCACGAGCGCCGCGACACCCGGGAAGAGCGGCGCGCCGCGGCCGACGAGCGCGATGAAGTGCGCGGCCTTGCGCTCGACGAGCGCGCGCACCGCGTCGGCGCGCGCGGGCCGGCCCGCGCGCGCGAGCGCGTGGGCGACGGCGTCATGGTCGTTGAAGCCGAGGTACTCGGCGTAATACGTGTCGCGGTCGAGCGCGATGCCTTCGGCGCCGAGCGCGCGCTGGAACGCCGCGAGATGCAGCGGCTCGGAGTCCGTGATCACGCCGTCGAAGTCGAAGATGAGGGCGCGCGGACCCGGCATGGGCGCGCGTTATAGCCGCTCGTCCGATGCGAGGCCAACGGCGCTGGCGCCCGTCCGGCGTCCTCCCTAGAATCCGCCGTCGAGATGAAGACGAGTCTCCGTCCGCGCCTCCTGAACGGCCACACCGGCGACCCCGCGCTGCTCGTCGGGCTCCGCTGGCAGGGTCGCGCGATCCTCCTCGACCTCGGGCGAATCGATCGGACGCCGGGCGCGGTGCTGCTGCCGATCGAGGCGGTCTTCGTCTCGCACACCCACATGGATCATTTCATGGGGTTCGACCAGCTCCTGCGCCTGTTCCTCGCGCGCGACGCGACGCTCCGGCTCTACGGGCCCGCGGGCCTCGCCGACTGCGTCGCCGGCAAGCTCGCCGGCTACACGTGGAACCTCACCGAGGACTACGGCTTCGCGATCGAGGTGACGGAGGTCGTGGACGATCTGCTCGTCGCGTGTCGATTCCCGGCGGCGCGGCGCTTTCGGCGGGAGCCCCTCGGCGCACCGCGTCCCTTCCGCGGCGTCCTCGCCTCGGATCCCGCGTTCGTCGTCGAGGCCGCGCCGCTCGACCACAAGATCGTCTCCATGGCGTACGCCGTGACGGAGCCGACGCACCTGAACGTGCGTGGCGACGCCCTCGCCGCGGCGGGGCTCCGTCCCGGACCATGGCTGAACGCCCTCAAGAGCGCGATCCGCAACGGCGCGTCGCGCGACACGCCGATCGACGTGGCGCCCGGCGACCGCCGCCCGCTCGGCCCGCTCGCCGACGCGCTCCTCGTCGTCACGCCGGGGCAGAAGGTGGCCTACGTCGTCGACGCGCTCTTCTCGCCGGCGAACGCGCGGGCCATCGTGCGGCTCGCCGCCGGCGCGGACGTCTTCTTCTGCGAGGCGCCGTTCCTGGAGGAGGACCTCGAGCAGGCGACGCGCCGCTACCACCTGACCGCACGGCAGGCGGGCGCGCTCGCCCGGGCGGCAGGCGTGCGCCGGCTCGAAGTCTTCCACTTCTCGCCGCGCTACGAGGGACGCTACGGCGACCTCGTCGCCGAGGCGCAGGCCGAGTTCGTCGGTCGCGACGTCGTGTACGGCGCGCTCGAGCGCGAGGTCCCGCCGCCCCTAACATGACGTGGAACCCCGAGGCGCGGCGGTTTCTCGAGGCGCATCGCGTCGGCCACCTCGCGACCGCCGGCGCCGACGGGGCGCCGCACGTCGTGCCCGTGTGCTATGCGCTCGACGACGAGGCGCTCTACTTCGTCGCCGACGAGAAGCCGAAGCGCCGGCCCCCGCGACTCCTTCGACGCCTGGAGAATCTGCGCGAGAACCCGCGCGCGGCGCTCGTCGTCGACGACTACGACGACGACTGGACGCGGCTCGCGTGGGTCCTCGTCCGCGGGCCGGCTCGCGTCCTCGACGCGTCCGCCCACCCGCGTGCGCTCGCGCTGCTCCGCGCGCGCTACGCCCCTTACGTCGGCATGGCGCTCGACGACCCGGTCGCGCACCCGATCGTGCGCATCGAGCCGGCGCGCGTCGTCCTCTGGCGCGCCGCGCGCTGAGCCGCCTGCGACGTGCCGTGTGGGCCGCCGCGCCCGCCTTGCGCGCCTGCCTTCATGCCGGCGCGCCACGCAGGATTGCACGGTCGAAGCACGTCGGGCGTGTGCCCGCCGGACCCGGCGGAGCGCAAGTCACGTGCGGCGCCGGCGCGCGTCGCACCGCCAGCCCCGGCCGCGCCGGACCGTCTCAACCCGCGGAGAAGGCAGGGAGAATCGCCGTGGTCGAACGCCGTCTCCGCGCCCGCGCGTCCGCCCGGTCACGGCGCGTCGCGCATCCCCGTGCACGGCGCGTCGCTGGCATTGGATTCGCTACCGGGTCCCGCGAGAGGGGCCACCGATGATCATCGACCGCGAGACCTTCACCGAGCTTGCCGTGCACCTCAAACTCGCCTCCGACGCGATCCTGCAAACCGCTCGGCACCTTGCGGTCCTCTCGAACGACTCGGAGTCCGAAGAGCATTGGGCCGGCACCCTCGACAACCTGATGTCCATGAACACGGAGATCACCGTGATGGAGAAGATCCTCCGTGCGCTCATGGAAGCGAACCGCGAGGAAGAGGGCGTGCCCGCCGGCGCCCCCGACAAGAAGTCCGAGCCGATTCCGTCCTGACGTGCCCACCCGCGGAGACGGGGCGGCCGCTCCGTCTCCGCGTCCTCCTCCCTCGGGCGTCGAGGGACGCCTACGGGGCCTCGCGGCGGGGCGCGGGGTTCGGGAGCTCCATGCCGAGCGTCCGCGGGAAGAGGAGGGCGATCTCCTCCGGCGTCCAGCGGCCGTCCTTCTGGATCGTGCGGACGGGCGCGGGATGGTCGAGGAGCGCGATCATGCCGCCCATCACGAGGAACGTCTGCCCGTTCACGTGGCGCGCGGCGTCCGTCGCGAGGTAGACGACCCACGGCGCGACGTTCTCGGGCCCCATGTGCGCGAGCCTCGCGCTCCGCTCGCCGCCCGGGCTCGCGACGCCGCGCGCGGCCCGCGCGTCGCGGGCGCTCTGCGGCACGGTGGCGGTCATGCGCGTCGCCGCGGCCGGGCAGACGGCGTTCACGGTGATGCCGTAGCGGCCGAGGTCGCGCGCGACGACCCGCGTGAGCCCCGCGATGCCGTCCTTCGCCGCCCCGTAGTTCGCCTGACCCGAGTTGCCGAAGACGCCCGAGGTGGACGACATGGAGATGATGCGGCCGCGGCGCTGGCCTCGCATGTGGACAGCAGCGTGGCGCGTGCAGTTGAACGTCCCTTTCAGGTGGACCGCGACGACGGCGTCCCACTCCTCCTCGCTCATGTTGAACAGCATGCGGTCACGGAGAATGCCCGCGTTGTTCACGAGGACGTCGATCGCGCCGAATTCCGCGACGGCCGTCGCGACGATCCGCTCCGCGGCACGGAAGTCGGCGACGCTCTCGTAGCTCGCGACGGCGCGCCCGCCGCGGCTGCGGATGGCGTCCACGACCTCGTCCGCCACGCTCCGCGAGGCGCCCGTCCCGTCGACGGCGGCGCCGACGTCGTTCACGACGACGCTCGCGCCCTCGGCCGCGAGGAGCTCCGCGATCGCGCGGCCGATCCCCCGTCCCGCGCCCGTCACGACGGCCGCCCGGCCTTCGAGCCGCTTCGCCATCACGAGCCCTCCTTCGGCGGCGCGGGGTTCGTGAGCCCCTGGAGGACCGTCGCCGGGGCGAGCCGGTCGAGCTCGTCGAGCGTCCAGTAGCCGTCGGACTTGAAGAGCGTCCGGACGGGACGCGGCTGCGAGACGAGCGCGACCGCGTTGCCCCAGCAGAGGAAGAACTGCCCGTTCACGTTCGCGGCGTCGTCGCTCGCGAGATAGACGACCATCGGAGCGATGTCGTCCGGGTCGAGCCGCTCGATCTCCCCGGTGCCTCGGTCCTCTCGCTGGATGCCCTGCTGCTTCCGGATCTCGCGCGACTTCAAGTACTGCTCCGTGAGCGTCATGCGCGTCCCGGCGACGGGGCAGATGCTGTTCACCGTGATCCCGTAGCGGCCGAGATCGCGCGCGGCGACCTTCGTGAGCCCGCTGATCGCCGCCTTCGCCGCGCCGTAGTTCGCCTGCCCAGGGTTGCCGAAGAGTCCCGAGCCCGAGCTGAACGTGACGATGCGGCCGTAGCGGCGCTCGCGCATGTGCGTGCACGCGTGGCGGACGCAGTTGAACGTGCCCTTCAGGTGCACGGCGAGGACGGCGTCCCACTCCTCCTCGGTCATGTTGAAGATCATCCGGTCGCGGAGGATTCCGGCGCACGTGACGAGGACGTCGAGCCGGCCGAAGCGCTCGAGCGCCGTGTCGACGATCCGCTTCGCGGCGTCCCACTCCGCCACCGAATCGGTGCTTGCGACGGCCGTGCCGCCGGCGCGCTCGATCTCGGCGACGACGTCGTACGCCGGGCCGCTCGCCGGCGCCGTGCCGTCGACGGCGACGCCGTAGTCGTTCACGACGACCTTCGCACCGGCGGCGGCCAGCGCCCTCGCGACGCCGCGGCCGATGCCGCGTCCCGCACCCGTGACGACCGCGACGCGGCCGGCGAGCATGTCTCCCATGCCTCTTCCCTACCTCAACCGCGGTACGTTCGTCGAACCGTCTGGTTTGCGTGTGCCGCGGCGGCGTGATGAGCTGCGTGCGTGCTCCGCGCGTTCCGCTCCCGCGACTACCTCCTCTTCTGGTCCGGCTCGCTCGTCTCCAACGTCGGCCTCTGGATGCAGCAGATCGCGCTCGGGTGGCTCGTGTACGCGATGACCCGGTCCGCCTCGCTGCTCGGCACGGTGAGCTTCTGCGGCAACATGCCGATCCTCGTGCTCGGGCTCCTGGGCGGCGCGATCGCCGACCGCGCAAGCCGGCGGGCGATCATGATCGGCACGCAGGTCGCGCTCTTCGCGAGCTCGGGCGTGCTCGCGCTGCTCACGGCGACGGGGTGCGTCGCCATGTGGCACATCGTCGTCCTCGCGATGCTGGGCGGCGTCGCGACCGCGCTCTACACGCCGGCCATGCAGGCGATCATCCCAGCGCTCGTCGAGCCCGGAGACCTGCTGAACGCGGTCTCGTTGAACGCCGTGCAGTTCAACACGGCGCGCACCGTCGGACCCGTGCTCACGGCCCTCACCTACGGGGCGATCGGCGCGGCGGGCTGCTTCACCGCGAACGCGGTGACGTTCCTCGTCCTCGCGGCGCTCGTCGCGCGGCTCCGCCTGCCCGCACGCCCGCTCGCGGCGTCTCCGCCGGTCCTCCTCGCCCTCTGCGACGGGCTCGGCTATGCGCGCACGCACGCGGTGATCGGGCCCGCGCTCTTCCTCGCCGCCGCGATGAGCCTCTTCGGCTTCCCCTACGTCATCCTGCTGCCCGCGCTCGCGCGCGAGGCCCTGCACCTCGAGAGTGCGGCCGGGCTCGGCTACCTGATGGCCGCGGTCGGCGTCGGCGCCGTCGTCGGGGGACTCGGCCTCTCGGCGGCGGGCGACCTCCGCCGGAAGGGCCTCCTCGCGACCGTGAGCGGCCTCGCGTTCGGCCTCGTCCTCGTCGCGTTCGCCGTCGTGCGGACCGTCGGGGGGACGATGGTCCTCCTCTTCACGATGGGCGTCCTCCAGACGCTCTGCGTCGCCTCCCTCAACACCTCGATCCAGGTGGCCGTCGACGAGGGCATGCGTGGGCGCGTGATGAGCATGTGGACCGTCATCCTCTTCGGGTTCGCGACCGTCGGCGGGCTCGTGATCGGCGCGCTCGGCGATCGGATCGGCATGCCGCTCGCGCTCGCCGCGGGCGGCGCCCTCATCGTGATCGCGGCGACGAGCGTCCTCTTCCGCGCCCCGAGCCTCGTCGGCGCGCTCCGTCCGGTGCCCGCGTGACGGTGGCGCCACTTACGCGCCCCACCCCGTATTCGGGTCGAGCGCACTTCGAGCATCGGACCCCGCCCACCTGACGTCTCTTCTCGGTGGTGGACCAGGGCTTTTCGCGGACTGGGGCCGGGCGAGGCGAAGGTCGAACGGGCGATGCTGTTCGCGCGGCGAAGGTGCAGGGTCGCGCGTGCGGTCCGCCGCGGCGGTGGCGCATCGCTCCTGGTGCAGCTGGCTTCAGGGATGCGCGGCCGCCGCGTCCCGGATGCGAATCCCGAAGCCGGCACCCGAGGCACCAGTCGCGAGCTCGACGCCGAGGCTGCTGACCACGATTTTCTTGTTTCCGTTGCCGTCCTGGCCCACCCAGGCGATATCGCTGTTTGGATTCATGCCGTTCCACGGCCCATACGGGTTCAGGCTCACCGCCAGGTAGTAGAAGTTGCCGCCCGGACGAACCGGCCGGTCGAAGTAGACGTGGACGTCCGCCCGGGCCGCGCCGCTCCGGGACTCGAGCGCGATGGCGTGGTGCGACCGCAGGCCGCGGAACGAGACGTTGAGCGCCTCGTCGTTGAAGTCCGTGGCGCCCGCGCTCCCGGGCGGCCAGAGCGAGAAGTCGACCGTGTCGCGGGACTGCGCGTCGCCCGACCAGTAGAGGTGCAGGGGACTCCCCGTCCGATTCACGCGGCACTCCTGCTGCGGCGGCCCGGCGGTGCAGCCTGCGGCATTGTCGCGGAGCACCCAGTGCGGAGCGAAATAGTCGAAGACGCCGAGCTGCGAAGGACAGTCGGCGACGTCCTAGAAGAAGTTCGCCTGATCGGGTTTGGCCGTCCACACGCAGCGACGGTGGAGGCCGGGATCGTCCCCGACGAAACACCCCGCGCCGCAAAACGCCAGCGCGACGAGCAGACCCCGAGGACGCAAGCCGGCGGATGGCGGGTTGGTCGAGGGCGCCACGGCGCGTTCCTCCGCGGGCACCGTACGCCGGCCGCTGCCGCGCGAGCAAGCAGGCTCGCGCGATAACTGCATGGGAATCGATCTATGTAGGATCTGCGTCCGGCCCGTTGGCAGGCGCCCCAGGGCCATTGCCCGCGTCGGAAGCCATCACCGAGACTACCGAGGGCCCATCGGGATCCTTGGTCACCGCTCTCGCGCGACGCTGCGCAGGATTGATGCGGCGATCTCGTCCACGACCGCCCGGATGCCGTCGTCGTTCATGTGACAGCAAGTATCGATGTAGATTGGGGCGGCGTTGTTCGCAAAGAGCATCGTCAAGTCAGAGAACTCGACTCCGTCCCGTTCGAGCTCAGCGCCAGCTTCGCGGAGCAATGGATATCCGCGCTCGACGCCTCGACGATAGGGCTGTGACGGGTCGTACGACCTGCGTCGTTCCGCCGAACCCATGGGCTTGGATCCCTGGACATACTGGTTGGGCTGGAGGAAATGAAAGTAGAGGGCGCCGTTGGCTTGGGCGAGACGCCCAAGCTGAAGCGACGATTCCTTCCAGATCGACACGAGTGTCGGGTAGACGGTCGACGCGTCGTCCGTCGGTAGTCTGGGGCCGGTCGCTACGTATCCGGGTGACGGTGCGCCATGCCGCTGGAGTGCGGTCTCCAAAGTCGCGATCGAAGCGGATAGTCGTCTGTCTTCGATTCTCCAGATGAGGTTGGCCGTGATGCAGTAGCGCAGAACGTACGGGAACCTCGCCGCCCACCTCATCTGCTTCATGCGCACGTATGCAACCTCACCCACGAGGGCGCGAAGTTGTGGGTCGGGCAGCGCCGAGACCCGCGCAAACCAATTTCGCGGAAAGGCAGGGAAGACGCCATGGTTCGCGTTTTCCGCTTCGTGAAGCGCGACCTCGTTGAAGCCGTCGACATTGATGATGATGTCGAATTGCGCGCCGAGGCTGAGTAGATATGCCACGGTCATCAACTGCTGCGGTTGCTTGTAGCCGGCGAGCGCGAGCGGGACGATGACGACGTCGACGTCGGCAACGCGCTTGTCTCGTTCGAGAGCGCGGGCGAACTCGGAACGGCCACGCAGCGCGAGGCTCTGGGCGAACGAACCGCCGAGGAAGGCGACTATCACTCGACCTTCCCGACGCTTGAATATGGGAGGTTCGGCTCCCAAGAAACCGAACGCATTGGGCTGCCGCCCTTTGGGCGCACGTACCTCCGGGTTCTTCACATAGCCGAGATAGGGGTGGATTACCTCCGGTTCCTGGGCGGCAGGTCGCACGGGATCGCCGAAGGCGGTGTCATATGCGCGGCTTTCGCGCTCGGCAGCCATCCGCGCGAACGAAAAGGCCTCCCCGAATATGACCCAGAAGGCCCCGAATGCGCACAGCTCGGCAGCCCCATAGAGAATGACACCGAGAAGCAATCCGGCGAGCACCCGTGTCGCCGCGCGCCGAGTAGAGCGGCTCACTTCCGAGCTCACTCGGCGGCGGGGAGGTCGTAGACCCGGATCTCCAGGATCTCGCGGCACTCGTCGCACGGCACGTCCTTGATGACGGGCAGGGACGCGTAGTAGGCGGCGATCCGCTTCATCCAGCGGGCGCGCGTCCGTGCGCAGCAAGGCTTCTCGGCCACCGAGTCGGCCATCGGGGCGCGTCCTGTATCGCAACGGACGCGCGCTGTAAACTTCAGCCGCCCTTCTTCGGATGCAGGACGCTGCCCGAGCGGGCGCGCATGGTGTCGGCCGTCTCGCGCGCGTCGCCGAGCGCGCCGTGCGCGAGCGCGTGGCGGAACCGTTCCGCGACCGCCCGCATGAGGGCCCCCTCCGCGGCATCGGTCTCGCTCCCGAGCGCCGCGAGGCGATCCATCGCCGCGCCGAGGCGCGCGACGGCCACCGGCACGTCGCCCCGATCGCGCGCGGCGAGCCCTTCGCGGAGAAGACGCGCGACCTCGTCGACGCGGGGGGCGGCCGCCGGCCCGAGCACGACCGTGAGCTCCCCCATCCGCGCAAAGAGCGCTTCCAGCGCTTCGGGGAACTCGACGAGGTGCGTGTGCGGCTTGCCGCCGGGCGCGTGGTTCGCCATCCGCCGAGGCTAGACGCGCGTGAACCGCCGTGCAAGAAGGCCCGTTCGATGCTCTACGTCGTCATCGGCCACGACGCGCCCGACGCGCACGAGAAGCGGCCGCGCGTCCGCCCCGCGCACCTCGAGTACCTGACGCCCCTCTCGAATGCCGGCCGGATCCCGATCGCCGGCAAGCTGCTCGACGCGACGGGCAGCCTGATCGTCCTCGAGGCGGACTCGCTCGCCGAGGCCTGGGCGATCGTCGCGTGCGATCCCTACGTGACGGAAGGCGTCTTCAACTGCGTCGAGGTGAAGCCCTTCCAGAAGGTCTTCCCGTAGCCCGGCGATTCCCGCGCACGGCCGACGGGGCACCCTCTACCGGAAGTTCTCGGTGAAGAGGATCTGCTGGACGGCGACGACGCGGGGGGTGAGCGGCGGCAGGTTCTCGACCACCTGGAAGTCGGTGTCGTAGTTCCAGTTCCGGCGCGGGGGGTTGTAGATGTTGCAGCCCGTACCCGTGCCGCACCACGAGCCGTTCGCGCGCGACGGCGGGCCGAGGCTCACGAACGACCCGCGATACGTGAGCATCTGCTGGCCGCCGACGTTCCAGTTCTCGTGGAAGCGCGGGTAGTTCTCGAAGCCGCCGTTGTAGTTGCCGGGCGTCGTCGACTCGACGCCGGCGAGGAAGGCCGCGTAGATCGTCGTGTTCGCCCCCGGCCGGTTCGCGAGCGGCTGGTAGCTCTGACAGTCGTTGCGGCATCCCGGCGCGCCGCCCGCCGAGGTCCAGGCGCTGTCGGGCGGCCCCGACCAGCCGTTCGACAGCACGTTCACGGTATCCGCCATGAACGCGGCGGGCTGCTTCGGCTTGAGCACCGTGCCGACGTTGTAGGACCCTTCGACGTACACCGCCTGATCGGAGATGACCGTGAGGCCCGTCGGGTCCGGGACGCCCGAAGGGAAGTCGAGATCCGAGGAGCCGAAGACGCGGACGCCGTAGCGGATCCCGTTCCGGAGGGTCCCCGTCGAGTACGGGCCGACGACCGTGAGGTAGAGGACGACGCCGCCGTAGGTCGCCTCGTCGGGGTCGAAGAGGCGGCTCCCGCTCGCCTGCGCCCGGTTCCAGGCGAGGAGGTCGTGGACGTTCACGTTGAGCATGTAGACCCACGCCTCCTCCCGGTTGTTGTAGAAGCCCCCGCGCCGCGCGGTGAGCGTCCCGTCGGAGAGCGTCCGGTTCGCGACGTAGGTGGTGCAGCCGTAGTTGACGAGGCTCGCCTGGGGGCACGCGTAGACCTCGGCGTTGCTCCCGAAAGCGGCCGCGCCGCTGCCCACGTAGCTTGCCCGGTGGCAGAAGTCCCCGGCGTTCGGCGACGAGCAGTTCGACTGCGTGTGCGTGGCCGTCGGCACGTCGTTGTAGAAGATGCGACCGGGGTTCGCCTGCATGAACGTCTGGAGGCGCGCGGTGAGCGCGCCGTCCGTGTTGCCGTCGATGTCCTGCACGACGATCCGGTAGAGGCCCGTCGCGTCGGCCGCGGTGAGGTCGAGCGCGATGCGGAGCGTGGCCTTCTGCCAGTACTCGCCGGTGACGCGGTCGAGGAGCCCCGGCTGCGGCACCTGCACGACCGGCTGATGCGCCTTCATGGCCCCGAGCCAGCCCGAGAGCTGGGCGCTCGAGAGGACGCCGGAGCACGGCACCTGCACGGGGTCGAGGAGACCGTTGTGGTTCGCGTCCACGAGCTTCGAGACCTGGACGGTCCCGGTGCAGGCCGAGCGGTCCTTCCGACCG
Organism: Binatia bacterium; assembly: GCA_035650655.1. Classification (GTDB taxonomy): domain Bacteria; phylum Desulfobacterota; class Binatia; order DP-6; family DP-6; genus DASRHG01. The sequence continues at coordinate 14,524 of DASRHG010000067.1, forward strand.
CGGAAGATGTTCCCCGAGGCGGTGACGGACACGGTCGGCATCGCGGGCGGCGAGTCGGCGATCGCGAGGCCGCCCGTGCACGGGCTGCCGCTGCACGCCGTGTCCGAGTTCAGGTAGAGCGTGCCGTTCGTGTGGACCGGCCCGGTCAGGTTCATGGTCGGGCCGGGGAGGATCTCCAGGTCGCTCACGTAGAATGCGAGGAACTGGAAGAGCGGGATGTTGTCGACCTGGAACTGGCTGCCGATCGTCGCCTCGGTGTCGCCCGCCGTCGTGCTCGAGGTCGAGGTGACGGCGTACTGGTACTGGATCGAATCGAGCCCGGCGAACTGCGTCCCCGCCGGCAGCGGGAACTGCTTCGGGAAGCCCGGGATCGCCGTCATCTCGTAGACGACGTTGCGGCCGTTCAACGTGAAGCTGTGGGGGGTGAAGTCGCTCCCGCTCGGCACGCGGTACGAGGCGAAGATGTTCTTGTAATCGGCCATCCCGTGGTTGATCCCCGACTCCGCCGCGTAGAACCCGCTCATCGCCCGGACGTGCGAGGCACGGAGCTGAGCCTCCGCGATGACGCCCGAGTGCAGCGCAGCCGCCACCCCGAGCATGAGCACCATGAGCCCGAGCACCGCGACGAGGACGAACCCCTCCTCGCCTCGCTTTCGTTCCTTCGTGCGCCTCGTCATGGCAGGAGATTTCTCGGCTTCGCCCGAGTGTTCGCGACGAACGTCACCCGGTCCTCGGGCCGTACCGTGCCGACCGTCGTGACGGCCGCGGTCAGGAGGACGTCGTTCACGAGCCACCACGTGGCCGTGTCCGGCGGGAGGTCGACGACGTCGCACGGCGGGCAGTTGCGGTCGAGCGTGTACCGGATCTGGAGGTCGGTCACGCCGACCGCGAACGCCTGCGGCGCCGTCCGGTTCACGGTGAGCGTGAGCAGCGGGTTGTTCGGGTCCGTCTTGTCGAGCTGGTAGATCCGCTCGTCGACCGCGATCACGTTCGCCGGGTTCGAGGGGTTCCCCTGCGTCGCGGGACCTGGATACGCCTGCGAAAGGCCCGCGCCGAGCGAGATGGTCGTCGCGCTCGTGCCGGTCACGTCCTGGAGCTCGCCGCTGCCGTTCGGGTGGGAGACGAAGACGATCTTCGCGCCGGCGAATGGCGTTGCGTCCGCGACCTGCACCGCGGTGTCGCCCGCGTTCGCGGCGGCGCTCAGCCCCGCCGTCACGCACGACGTCCCCTGCTGGACGATGCCGGCGCGCACCGTGATCCGGTCGCCCGTCGCGCCGTCGGCGCCCTCGAGCGCGACGAACCTCCCCGCCGTCGGCAGGCAGGCGCCCGCGAGACGGATGTCCCGCGCCATCGCGTCGAGCGACGCCCGCATCCCCTGCTGCGCCTCGAGCCGGAAGGCCGCGCCCTTCATCTTCCGCGCGTGGAGCGCGAAGAACGGGACGGCGCTGGCGAGCGTGATCCCGACGATGCCGAGCGCCACGACCAGCTCGACCAGCGAGAAGCCGCGGTCAGAGCGTGACGTCGACATAGATCGACTCCGTCGAGAACGACTTCGTGCCTTCCGGTCCGGTCCACGTGACCGTGACCTTCACGTCCTTCATGTTCGCGTCCGGGACGTCGGTCTGCACGTCGGTCGTGATGGTGAACGTCTGGCCGCCCATCGTCGCGGTCGACGACGACGACGCCATGTCGGCGTAGTCGAGCCCCCGCACCTGCTCCATCTGCCACTGCGCGAGCATCGCCGCCTCGGCGGAATGGCGGCTGAGCGCGGTGCTGCGGACGGAGCCCAGCGCGAGCGCCCCGACCGCCGACGACACGATGGCGAACAGCGAGATCGCCGCGAGCGCCTCGAGGAGCGAGACGCCCTCCTGTCCGCGTCGCGTCCTCATCCGGGCGACACCTGCCCCGACGGCCACACCGTCACGACGCGCGTGAGATTGTGCGTGGCGTCGTAGAGGAAGAGCGTCGCGGCCCAGCTCGGGTTCACCATGAGCCCGCGCGTGTTGAACTCGAAGGAGAGCCCGGTTCCGGTCGTGAACGTGATGCCGGGCGGGAGCTCGCGCGTCTTGAGCGGCGGCGTGCGCGGCACCCACGCGCCCGCGCCGTTCAGCTGCATGCGCGAGACCGTGTAGGTCGACGCCCCGGTGATGTCGACGCGGAAATGATCGCCCTTCGTGAGCGCGTCGCCGCGTGCGCCCCGCAGGTCGCCGAGGAGCTGCTCCTGCACGCCCCAGAGCACGAACGCCTGCCGCGGCATCCGGGGGAGCGCGATCGCGAGCACGACCGTGATCACCGCGAACGTCATGACCAGCTCGATCAGGGAGAAGCCGCGTTCGCTTCTGTACCGACGCCCCCCGCCGACCGACGCGCGGTGGACGCCCGTTCTCCTGGTATCGTGACACAGCAAGCGCATGAAGCGTCCGTCGTTCCGCGGGCCCTCGCCCGCCTCCGTCTCCTTGCCGGCGGCGGAGAGCGAGGGCCGTGCCATGCCGCGACGCGCATGTTAGAACGCCAAGCATGGTCCCGACGTCCGACGAGCTCGCGACGCTCGCCGCCCGCCGCGCGCGCGTCATGGAGGCCCTCGGCGACGGCGTGCTGCTCCTCGCCGCCGCCCCCGAGCGTCTCCGCGCCGGCGACGTCCACTACCCCTACCGGCAGGACAGCGACTTCGACTACGTCACCGGCTTCCCCGAGCCCGAGGCCGTCTGCCTGCTCGCGCCCGGCGAGGCGACGGAGCGCTTCGTGCTTTTCGTCCGCCCGCACGATCCCGAGCGCGCCGTCTGGGTCGGCCCGCGCGCGGGCGTCGACGGCGCCGTCGAGCGCTGGGGCGCCGACGCGGCCTATCCCCTCGACGAGCTCGAGAAGCGGCTCGCGGACTTCCTCGGCCGCGCCCCGACGGTCGCCTTGAGCCTCACGCGCGAGGACGCGCTCGCGAACCGGCTCCTCGCCGCCGTGCGCCGAGCGCAGGCCGAGCGGCCGCGGACGGGCACGGGACCGACCGCCGTCCGCGACGTGGGCGAGGTGCTGCATGAGATGCGGCTCCGGAAGGACCCCGAGGAGATCGCGCGTCTCCGCGCGGCGATCGCGATCGCGTGCGAGGCGCACCGCGAGGCGATGCGCGCGACGCGCCCCGGGATGGTCGAGTACGAGATCGAGGCGCTGATCGACTACACCTTCCGCCGGCGCGGCGCGGCCGGGCCGGCGTATCCCTCGATCGTCGCCTCGGGCGCGAACGCGACCATCCTCCACTACACGGACAACGTGCGCGCGCTCGGCCCCGACGAGCTGCTCCTCGTCGACGCCGGTGCCGAGCGTGCCGGCTACTGCGCGGACGTCACGCGGACGTTCCCGACCGGGCCGCGCTACACGCCGGCGCAGCGCGACGTCTACGACGCCGTCCTCGCCGCGCAGCTCGCCGCCCTCGCCGCCGCGCGTCCCGGCGTCACGCTCGAGGACCTCCACACGAAGGCCGTCCGCGTGCTCACCGAGGCGCTCGTCCACCTCCGGCTCCTCGACGCGTCCGTCGACGAGGCGATCGAGAAGGAGCTCTACCGCCGCTTCTACATGCACCGGACGAGCCACTGGCTCGGCCGCGACGTCCACGACGTCGGCCGCTACAAGGATCAGGGGACGCCGCGGCCGCTCGAGCCTGGGATGGTCTTCACGGTCGAGCCCGGCCTCTACATCCCGAGCGACGCGGACGACCTGCCCGCGGCCTTCCGCGGGCTCGGGGTCCGGATCGAGGACGACGTGCTCGTGACCGACACCGGCCACGAGGTCCTGTCCGCGGCCGCGCCGAAGCAGGCGGAGGAGGTCGAGTCGCTCCGCGCCGAGGCCGCCGCCGCGGTCAGCTCGTCCCGGCCCAGCGATCGAGGTAGGCGCGGAGCGCCCTCTCCTCCTCGGGCGTGAGCCAGCGCAGGCCGCGCTGCGCGAAGAGCGCGTGCATGCGTTCGAGCTGGACGGCCCACATCTCCCGGGTCATGGTCCCGGGCGCGAAGACGCGGTGGCAGCCGTTGCAGCGCTCGCGCAGCACGACGGCGCCGGGCGCGTCGGGCTCCGGCAGCGCCGGCGCGCAGCCCGCGACCGCCGCGAGCACGACGGGCGCGAGCCGCCTCACGAGGGCTCGCGGCAGTACGCCGCCTGCCCCGGCGCCTCGGCGACGCCCACCTCGAGCGCGACGAGGCCCCGCCCGCCCGCCTCGGTGCGGAGAGCGTCGCGGAGACGGCCGAGCAGGTACGCCGCCAGCTCCTCGGCCGAGCTGTGCACGATCGGCAGGAGTCGGACGTCCGCGGCCGGGAAGCGGAAGCGGTCGCCGGTCTCGGTCGTCACCTCGACGCCGGCGGGGTCCGACTCGACGCGGAGGCAGTCGCTCCTCGCGGGCACGAGGACGCGCTCGTCGAGCTCCTCGCAGAGCGCGCGCGCGACGCGCTTCACGACGCCGAAGTCGAGCACGTAGCCGTCCGGCCCGAGGTCGGCCTCGACCCGGACCGAGACCTGGTAGTTGTGGCCGTGGAGCGCCTCCCGGAAGCCGGGGTACGCGATGAAGTGCGCCGCAGCGAACTTGAGGTAGTCCTTGGCGACGACGACGCTGTAGCGGGGCACGAGGCGAGTTAGGCGGCGCGCGCCGCGATTGTCAACTCGGGGCGCGCGCCGAACCGCCGGCGTCAGCGCGCGACGTAGACGTAGGTCATCGCGAACATCGAGTTCGTTCGGAGGACGCCGTCCTTCGGCGTGAGCTCGATCCCGAGCATGTCGTACTGCCCGAAGGTGAAGCCCGCGAAGTCGTTCTCCTTCACCTTGAAGCGGCCGTTCTTCTTGACCGGCACCGCCAGGTCGTACGTCGCGCCGAGCGTGTACCCGAGGCTCGGGGAGTACCGGTATTGGATCAAGTTGAAGTCGAGCTCCGACGGCAGCTGCTGCTTCTGCGCGGCGTCGCCCTTGATGAGGCCGCTGAAGCGGATCTTGCCCGCGGGCGCCTCGTAGGGATTCGCGAACTCGTACCGGAAGAGCTCCGTCGGGTCCGGCCCCGCGATGTCGAACTCGAGCATCGTCGTCGACGACCACGTGAACGGCCTCCCGGGGTACGGGCGGCAGCCGAACAGCCAGAACGCACAGGCGGCGGCGCACGCGGTCGCGTACCAGAACGTCCTCATCGCCTCCCCTCCTCCCCGTAGCGCGGGCGTTCGGTCGCCTCTGGCAGGCGCGGCCCCGCGTGTCAAACGGGCGGACGCGCGGGTAGTGGGTCGGTTGCGGGTCGTACCACATGGCGCGGGAGCACGGGTCGGTCGGCGTCGCGCACACCGACCCACTACCGCCGCGCGAGTCGCGCGGCGTCAGAAGCCGAGCCACTCGGGATGGCCCGCCGTCCCGTCGAAGCGTCGGCTCGTCTTGAAGAGCTCGTACCGGCCGTCCGCGGCCGCCGTCCGGGTCCGCGCGAGCAGCTCCGCCACCTGGGCGTCGCTCATCGGCCGGTACGTGCGCACGGCCTCGACCGCCTGGTCGACGAGCTCCGGCCGGTCGATGCCCGTGATGACGACCGACGTGGGCAGGTCGAGCGCGGAGTGCAGGCACTCGATCGGCGTCACGACGCCGCCGCCACCCCTCGCGCAGCGCCTTCCCCATCCGCTCCTCGCGGAGACGGTCTCGCCCGTCCGCCCGAGCGGCCGGTAGAGCATGTCGCCCTGCCGCGTCCCCTCTCGCCCGGCCGCCGACGCACCGAGCCGCCCGAAGCCGAGCGCGGCGACGGCCGTGGCACCGACGGCGGTCCATCGCTCGAGGGTCACGCCGCGCGCACGGCGTGACGGTCACCGCTCCGAGGGACGCGCGATCAGAGGGCGTGCACGCGCCGGCCCTCGGCGCGCGGCGCGGCCAGGGATGCCGCCGGCGTCGCGAGCGCCAGCGCCGCCGCACGACGGCCGGAGAGCACTGCGCCCTCGATCGTCGCGGGCAGCCCCGTCGCGACCCAGTCCCCGGCGAGGAAGAGGTTCGAGACGGGCGTCTCCGCGCCCGGCCGGACGGCGTCCGCCGCCGGCGTGAGCGAGATGGTCGCGTGCCGCTCCCGGACGACGAGGGCGCGGCGGACACGCGCCGCCCGGAGCGCCGGCACGGCCGCGGCCGCCTCGCCGAGGACCTCGGCCGCGATCGCGTCGTCGCTCGCGTCGTCCCAGAACCGTGCCCCGCTCGTGACCGTCGCCACCCGGTGCCCCCCGTCGGCCGCGGCGCCGCCGTCGAAGAGCCACTGCGCGCGCCCGCCGAGCAGCCCGAGGAACGGCGCACCCCACCCGACGGGCCGGTCGAGCCACAGGTGGACGCTCACGATCGGCGACGTCCCGACGCCCGTGAGAGCGCGGAACGGCGGCGCGTCCAGGAGGCGGGGCGGGAGGACGCGGAGAAGCGCCGCGCAGGGGAGCGCCGCGACGAACGCGTCGGCGGCGACGCGCGAGCCGTCGCGGAGGACGAGCGCCGCGGCTCGCGCCCCGTCGCATTCGATCCCGACGGCCGTCGCTCCCGTGCGAACGGTGCCGCCCGCCGCCTCGATCACCCGGCGTGCGTCCGTCGTGTAGAGGGCCGAGAGCGGGACGGTCGCGACCGCGAACCGCGCCGCCTCCGCGCCCGCGAAGAAGATCCGCCTGAGGACGGCCGCGAACGGCGCCGCCGCCGCGCGGTCGGGCATCTCGTTGAGCGTCGCGATCGCGAGCGGATGCCAGAAGCGCGCGCACGCGGCCTCGGACTGCCCCACGCCGGCGAGCGCGCGGGCGACCGTGGTCCCGCGGAGGCCGCCCGCGCGGGCCGCGAGGCGGAGGGCGCCGAGCATCACGCGCAGCCGCTCCGCGCGCGAGAGGAGCCGGTAGCGGAGGAGCGCCGCCGGCGCCTGGAGCGGCCCCGGCACCGCCGGGGCGGCGACGGCGCCCATCCCGAGCCGCGGATGCGCGAGCGGCACGTGGAGGCGCGGCTGGAGCACGAGCTTCTCCGCGGCCCCGAGCTCGTGGAGGAAGTCCCGCGCCTCCGTGTACGCGCCCGCGAGGAGATGCGGCCCGTTGTCGATCACGTCCCCGGTCACCGGGTCGGCGAACGAGTACGCGCGCCCGCCGAGGAACGGGCGCCGCTCGACGACCGTCACGCGCGCCCCGGCGCGCGCGAGCCGCACGCCGGCGGCGAGGCCGGCGAAGCCGCCGCCCAGGACCGCGACGTGGAGCGGCGGCGTCACGCGAAGCGGTAGAGGAAGGAGAGATGCGGCCGCGCCCAGGCGGCGACGGCGAGCGCCGCCTTCTCGGGTCGCGTGAGGCGCACCTTCGGTCCGAAGACGTCGCAGCGGCGGAACAGCACGCGGCGCAGGAGCTGCTCGTAGATGAGCCGCATCGCCTCGGCGGGCGCCATCGACTGGCGGTCCTCCTCCGCGAGGGAGAAGCGCGCGCGGCCGTAGTACTCGCCCGCACGCGCGCACTCGAACGCCATCGCCTCGCGGAACGCGTCCGTGCAGCGCTCGGCGAGGATGTCGGCCTCGGCGCAGCCGAAGCGGGCGAGGTCGGCGCGCGGGAGGTAGATGCGCCCGCGACGCGCGTCCTCCGCGACGTCGCGCAGGATGTTCGTCAGCTGGAACGCGAGCCCGAGGTTCACGGCGTACTGGCGCGCCGACGGATTGCGGTAGCCGAAGATCTCGATCGCGATCAGCCCGACCGCCGCGGCGACCCCGTAGCAGTAGCGATCGAGGTCGTTCTCCCACGTCTCGTAACGCGTCCGCGAGAGGTCCATTTCGACGCCGTCGATGACCGCGTCGAAGTGGACACGCGGGATCCCGAAGCGCTCGACCGCGTCCGCGAGCGCGACGCCGACGGGATGGCGTGGCCGCCCGCCGAACACGCCGTCCAGCTCGGCGCGCCAGCGCGCCAGCAGGCGCGCGGGGTCGCTGCGGTCGGCGGGATCGTCGGCGATGTCGTCGGCCGCGCGGCAGAAGGCGTAGACGGCGGAGAGCGCGCGGCGCCGGTCGTGGGGGAGGAGACGGAAACCCCAGTAGAAATTCGACGCCGCCGCGCGCGTCACGGCCTCGCAGTGGTCGTACGCGGCGGCGACCGGGCCGCGGGACTCCGCCGGCGCAGTCATCCGAGGAGCCCCCGCAGCACGACGCGTGCCAGGGCGAGCCGGCCGAGCGCCGGCCGGCGCGCGAAGACGTCGTAGTCGACGGCAACGATGCGGTCGAGGATCGCCAGGCCGCCGCGCGCGAAGAAGCGGACCTCGCGGCGGAGGCGGCCGTCGACGAGGTCGGCGAGCGCGAGCCCCGCGCGGAAGAGCTCGCGGGTCCGCGCGACCTCGAAGGCGAGGAGCTGGCGGAACCCGGGCGTCGGGCGGCGGGCGGCGAGCGCGTCGCGGCTCCCGGGGAAGCGGTCGAGGTCGGTTTGGGGGATGTAGACGCGGCCGCGCGCGAGGTCGCCCGCGACGTCCTGCCAGAAGTTCGTCAGCTGGAGCGCCGTGCAGATCTGGTCCGAGCGCGCCTGCCGCTCGCCGTCCGTGTATCCGAAGAGCGCGAGCACCGTACGACCGACGGGATTCGCCGAGCAGCGGCAGTACTCGAGCAGGTCGGGGAACGTCGCGAAGACGCGCGTCTCGCCCGCCGCGTCCCGCCGGAACGCGCGCAGCAGGTCGCGGAGGGGTTCGACGGGGAGCGCGTGCGTCGCGATCGTGTGCCCGAGGGCGAGGAAGACCGGATCGTCGACGGCCGCAGGATCGGCCGCGCACGCGCGTAGCTTCGCCTCCCACGCCGCGAGGCCCGCGAGGCGGCCGGCCTCCGGTCCCTCGTCGGCGAGATCGTCGCCGCCACGCGCGAACGCGTACACGGCGGCGAGGTCCCGGCGGAGGCGGCGCGGGAGAAGCCACGAGCCGATCGTGAAGTTCTCGTAGTGCGTCCGCGCGATGCGGACGCAGTGCGCGTATGCCGCGGCGAGGCGCTCCGGGTCGACGCGCGACGCCGCGGCCGGCGTCCGCTCGGCGACCGCCGGCGTCATGCGGCCGCCTCCGCCGCGACGCGGCCGTACTCGCGCCGGTCGTTGCGCACGCCGCGGAAGACGAAGTCGCCGGCGAACGACGCCGGCGGCTCGCCGCCGGCGTCGGCGGCGCCGATGCATCGCTCGTACTCGTCGATGTCGATCGTCGTGCGCGCGGCGAGGAGCCGCGCGAGGCCGCCGTCCGCGACGGCGCCGACCGAGCCGGGCACGACGCCCGTGAAGTACTCGGCGCACGAGCCGCTGCCGTACGAGAAGAGCCCGAGTCGCCGGCCGCCGAGGGGTCGTCCCGTGCGCTCGAGGAGCGACGCGAGGCAGAGCCAGAGCGATGCGGTGTAGGTGTTCCCGACCCGTGCGACGGCCTCGATCGTCGGCGCCACCTGCGCATCGTACGACGCGGCGGCCGCCTCGTCGAGCCGCGGCTCGACTTCGCGCCAGCGCACCCCGGCGGCGCGCCAGTCGAGCTCGACGAGACGCCGGTGCGCCTTCGCGGCCATCTTCGGGAACGGCACGTGGTAGAGGCAGTACGCGAGCCGGTCGACGAGCGCCTCGTCGGGCTCGAGCGCGGGGCGCTCGCGGCTGCGATAAGCGCCGAAGGCGCCGGCGAGCGCGTCGAGGTAGCATTCGATCGAGTACTTCCCGTCGACGAGGGCCTCCCGCCGGCCGAGGGGCCGCCAGAAGTCGTACACGTTCGACGCCCAGACGCCGCTCTCCTCGCTCACCTGGAGCGCCCGGGGGTCGTGCTGCACGAGCATCGCGACCGCGCCGGCGCCCTGCGTCGGCTCCCCCGGCGAGCCGAGCTCGTAGCGGGCCACGTCGGCGGCGATGACGAGCGCGCGCCGGCGCCCGCCGCGTCCCGCGCGCACCCAGTCGACGGCCGTCATGAGCGCGGCGGTCCCCGCGTAGCACGCGTGCTTCAGCTCGAAGACGCGGCAGTGCACGCCGATCCCGAGGAGGTCGTGGACGAAGATGCCGACGGGCTTCGCATGGTCGACGGCCGTCTCCGTCGCGACGAGGAGGAGCCCGATCTCCCCCGGGTCCACCTCGGCGGCGCGGAGGAGCCGGGCGCCCGCGTTGGCGGCGAGCGTGACGACGTCCTCGCAGGGCGGCGGGATCGCCATCTCGCGGACCCCGAGGCCGTGCGTGAGCTTCTCGAGCGGCACGTTCCGCGCCGCCGCGAGCGCGTCCATCGGGAGCACGTACGCGGGGACGTAGGCCGCGAGCCGGTCGATGCCGACGCTCATGCCGTCTCCCCCGCGCGCGCCTTCGTGCGCTCGACGTACTGCCCGAGGGCCATGAGGGGGAAGTAGTGCCGGTAGAGGTGGTAGCGGAGGTAGAAGTGGCGCGGGAAGCCCGTGCCCGTGAAGAGCCGCTCCTGCCACGTGCCGTCCGTGCCCTGCGTGCGCACGAGGAAGTCGATCCCGCGCTCGACCGCCGGCGAGCGCGGGCCGTCGGCGGCGAGGAGCCCGAGGAGCGCCCACGCCGTCTGCGATGGCGTCGACTCGCCCCGTCCGGCGAGGCGCTCGTCGTCGTACGACGCGACGGTTTCGCCCCACCCGCCGTCGGCGTTCTGGCGGGCCACGAGCCACTCGACGGCGCGCCGGATCCACGCCGCGCGGCAGTCCTCCCCGATCGCAGCGAGCCCCGCGAGGGCGCACCACGTGCCGTAGATGAAGTTGACGCCCCAGCGGCCCCACCAGCTGCCGTCGGGGCGCTGCGTGCGGCGGAGGAGGTCGATCGCGCGCCGGGCGCGCCCGAAGTCCGGGCCGTAGCCGATCGTGCCCATGAGGTGGAGGAGCCGGCCGGTCAGGTCCTCGGTCGGCGAGTCGATCATCGCCTCCATGTCGGCGAACGGGATGCGGTTGAGGAACGCAGCCGTGTTGTCGGTGTCGAACGCGCCCCACCCGCCGTCGCGGCTCTGCATGCCGAGCGTCCAGTTGAGACCGTACGCGATCGCCCGCTTGCCGGCGGGCGTCCGGGCGATCGGCAGCGCCTGGAGGACCATCAGGATCACCGCCGAGTCGTCGACGTCGGGGTACCAGTCGTTCGCGAACTCGAACGCCCACCCGCCGGGCTCGAGCCGGGGATTGAGCACGGCCCAATCGCCGGTGCGGAAGATCTGGTTCTTCACGAGCCACTCGCCGGCCTTCGCGAGCGCGGGGTGCGCGGGGTCGAGGCCCGCGTCGAGGAGCGCCTTCGCGGCGAGCGCCGTGTCCCAGTTCGGCGACACGCACGGCTGGTACATGAGCCCGCCGTCGCACTCGACGAGGAAGTCGTCGACGCCCGCGACGCCGGAGACGATCGCCGGGTGGTCGGGCGCGAACCCGACCGCGTGGAGCGCGAGGACCGAGTTGAGCATCGCGGGCTGGATGCCGCCCCACTGCCCGTTCGTGTCCTGGTGGCGGAGCACCCACTCGATCGCGCGCGCGACGGCGCGGCGCCGGAGCGGCCGCCAGGGAAGTCGGCCGAGGCGCTTCAGCGCCGCGTCGAGCCCGAGGAAGAAGTTCCGCGTCGTGAAGAGCTCGTGGGAGCGCGGGAAGGCGAGGTCCTCCGGACGGGGCGGCCGCTGCCAGAGCTCGCCCACGGCGACCGAGGCATCGATGCGGATCGCCGGCCGGTGGGCCATGAGCAGCGTGAGCGGCACGACCGTGCCGCGCGCCCAGCTCGACATGGCGTAGATGTTGAGCGGGAACCACGGCGGCAGGAGCACGAGCTCGACCGGCATCGCCGGCACGCCCTCCCACGGGAACTGCCCGAAGTAGGCGAGCCAGATGCGCGTGAAGACGCCGGCGCGCGCGAGACCTCCGTGCCCCAGGATGAAGTCCCGGGCGCGCGCGAGCGCCGGCTCGTCCGGCTTCATGCCGGCGAGCTTGAGCGCGAAGTACGCTTCGATCGTCGCGGAAACGCTGCCCGGCCCCTCGTGGTAGATCGGCCAGCTCCCGTCGGGCTGCTGGAGGCCGAGCATCCGGTCGGCGAGGCGGCGCTCGAGGTCGGTCTTGTCGCGGCCGAGCATCCGGTTGAAGAAGAAGTATTCGGCCTCCATCGTGACGTTCGCCTCGAGCGGCGCGTGCCAGTAGCCGCGCGCGTGCTGCATCGCGAAGAGATACTCGCTCGCGCGCGCCACGGCCTCCGCCGCACGCGACGCGAGGCCGAGCGCGTCCGCCCGCTCGACGAGCACGAGCCGTCCTTCCGTCCCACTCATCTCACGCCGTCTCCTCTCGCATCCACTCGAGCCGCGCGACGACCGTGCGCGCCCCGTGCGCCCGGAGCGCCGCGGCCACGCGCTCGGTGTCGGGCGCGAGCGCGATCACGGCGCCGCCGGCACCGCCCCCCGTGAGCTTCGCGCCGAGCGCGCCGGCGCGGCGCGCGACGCGCGCGAGCTCCTCCACCTCCGCCGAGGACACGCCGATCGCCTCGAGCAGCGCCTGGTTGCGGTCGAAGGCCGCCCCGAGCGCCGCGTGGTCGCCCGCGACGAGCGCCTCGCGTCCCGCCTCGACCGTGGCTGCGATGCCGTCGAACAGCGCCTCGTACCGGTCCGGCTCCCGCTCCCATCGCCCGCGCAGTGCGCCGACGGCGGCGCCGGTGCTGCGCGGGCATCCGCTGAACGCGATCGCGAGCGGCACCGGCGCCCGCGGGCGGAGCGGCGTCACGATCGGCGGCTCGCCCCGCACGAATCGGAAGCACGTGCCGAGGGCCGCCGCGGCGGGGTCGATGCCGGACGGATGGCCGTGGAAGACGGTCTCCAGCCGGCGCCCGAGTGCCAGCTCCGCGGGCGCGTCGAGCGGCCGCCCCGCCGCGGCGCCGAGCGCGCGCACCAGCGCGACGGCGAGCGCCGCGGAGCTTCCGAACCCCGCCCCCGCGGGCAGCTCGGAGCGTACGCGGGCGACGAAGTCGCGCGCCGGGAGGTCGAGCGCGGCGGCCGCCTCGGCGAGGAGCATCTGCGGCCGCGGGTCGTCCGCGAGCTCCGGACGGTCGCTCTCGAGCCGCGCCGGGCCCGCGGCCGGCGCGAGCTCCACCGTGAGCCCCATGCCGAGGCCCGCCGCCAACGCCGGGCGTCCGTACACGACCGCGTGCTCCCCGAGCAGAATGACTTTCCCCGCGGCGCGGCCGCGGGCCGGGAGCCTCACGAGTCCGACCCGAGCGCGCGCAGGAGCTCGCGCGCGCGGTCGATCTTCACCTCGCCGGCGGCGAGGAGCCGGCGGCGCAGCTCCTCCGCCGCGGCGCCCCGCGCGCCCGCGGCGTGCGAGACGGCGCGCGCGTGGAGCGCCATGTGCCCCTTCTGGATGCCCTCCATCGCGAGCGCCCGCATCGCGGCGAGATTCGACGCGAGGCCGACCGCGACCATGACGCCCGCGAGGTCGCGCGCGCTGGACACGCCGAGCACGCGCAGCGCGAGGCGGACGCCGGGATGCGACTGCACGACGGGGCCGACCGTCGAGACGGCCATCGGCAGCTCGAGCGTCCCGACGAGATGGCCCGCTTCGAGGTCCCAGCGCGAGAGGGAGCGGTACTGCCCGTCGCGCGCGGCGTACGCGTGCGCCGCCGCCTCGATCGAGCGCCAATCGTTCCCGGTCGCGAGCGCCACCGCGTCGACGCCGTTCATGATGCCCTTGTTGTGCGTCGTCGCCCGGTACGGATCCGCGGCGGCGAACTCGTACGCGTACATGATGCGCTCGGCGACCTCCGCGCCGTCGTACCCGTCGCGCGCGAGCGCCTTCACGGGGATGCGGACGGCCGCACGCGCGAGCCGGCGGTCGGCCAGGTTCGACAGGATGCGGAGGCACGCCTCCGCCCCGGCGATCTCCTCGACCATCGGGGCGAGGGACTCGACGAGGGAGTTGACGGCGTTCGCCCCCATCGCGTCGCCCGTGTCGACGAGCACGTGCACGACGACCATCGTTTCGCCGCGCGCCGGGCGGACGATGCGGACCTCGATGTCGCGCGGGCCGGCGCCGCGCCGGCAGAGCCCCGGCGTCAGCTCCTCGGCCGCGGCGAGGAGGCGGGCGCGCGCCGCGCCGAGCCGTTCGACGGCCGCGCCCGGGTCGCCGACGTTCACCAGCTGGATTTGCCCGATCATGCAGCCCGGATCCGCCTCCGCGACGAATCCGCCGCCGGCGCGGGCGAGGAGCGCCGCGTACGACGCCGCGGCGATCACCGACGGCTCCTCGACCACCATCGGAATCACGCGGTCGCGGCCGTTCACCTGGAAGTTGAGCGCCACGCCGAACGGGAGCGCGAACGTGCCGACGGCGTTCTCCACCATCGTGTCCGCGACCTCGACCGGAAGCGCGTCCGCGGCGGCGAGCGCCTCCGCCTCCTCGGGCGTCAGATCGAGCGCCTCGACGAGCTTCCGCCGTCGCTCCTCGACGCTCAGCTGGTAAAAGGCCGGTATCCTCGAGCTGCTCATGCGCCTCCTCCCGCGAGAACCCACTCCCGGAGCCGGGCGCCGAGGACGAGGGGGACGTGCCCCAACGCGTCCAGGTCGCGCGACCCCGTGAGCACCATGGCCGTCCGGAGCCCGGCGATCAGCCGGTCGATGAACGCCTCCGCGGCCGCCTCCCCTCCATCGCGATACGCCCGGTAGACCGGGAGCGCCACCCCCGCGGCGCGCGCTCCGAGCGCGATCGCCTTCGCGACGTCGAGCCCCGTCCGGATGCCGCCGCTCGCGACCAGATCGAGCCCCGTCCCGCGGCACGCGAGCAGCGCGGCCGCGGTGGGGATGCCCCAGTCGGCGAAGACGGTGCCGAGCTCGCGCGCCCCGTTCTCCGCGCGCAGCGTCTCGACCTTCACCCACGACGTCCCCCCGGCTCCCGACACGTCCGCCGTGCGGATCCCGGCGGCGACGAGCCGCTCCGCGACCCGGCGCGAGAGCCCGCAGCCCGTCTCCTTGACGACGACCGGAAACGGCAGCTCGCGGGCGAGGCGTGCGAGCGTGCGGACGCCGCCGCGGAAGTCGCGGTCGCCGCCCGCCTGGATCAGCTCCTGCGCCGGGTTCAGGTGGACGCAGAGCGCGTCGGCGCCGATCGTCCGCGCGAGCGCCTCCACCTCGGCGGTCGCGAGCGCGGCCGCCTGCACGATGCCGATGTTCGCGAGCACGAGCGTCGTCGGCGCGTGCGCGCGGACCGCGAAGGTGTGGGCGAGCGCCGGCGTACGGTGCATGGCGCGCTGCGAGCCGAGCCCGAACGCGATCCCCTTCGCCTCGGCCACCCGGGCGAGCGCCTGGTTCACGGCCGCCGCCTCGTCGGTGCCGCCGGTCATGCCCGTGATGAGGAGCGGCGCCCGGAGCCGCTTGCCGAGCAGCTCGATCGCGACGTCGACCTCGTCGACGGCGAGCTCGGGAAGGGCGTCGTGCACGAGGTCGACCTCCTCGAGGAGCGTCGTCTTGCCGGCGTACTCGACGGGCGCGCCCTCGCAGAGCTCCAGGTGCGAGCGCTTGCGGTCGCTGATCGACTCAGGCACGGGCCACCCGGAGCGCGCGCTCGACGTGCGCGTGCCGCACGCCGTCCGGCGTGATCGCGAGCGGGAGCGGGAGGACGCCGGCCTCGCGCCAGGCCGCGCGGACGGCCTCGGCCTGCGCGGCCGAGCGCGCGAGCGCGAGGCCGCAGTCGCCCGCGCCCGCCCCCGACGGCTTCGCCGCCGCACCGGCGCGGCGCGCGGCCGCGACGAGGCGCGCGAGCGTCGGGGTGACGATCGGGAGGCCCGTGTCCTCGCCGAGACGCGCGAGGAGGTCGTGCGAGCGGTCGACGGCTTCCAGGAGCCGGTCCGCGTCGCCCGCGACGGCCGCGGCGGCCGCCTCGTCTGCGACGGCCGCGAGCGCGGCGAGCGCCGCCGGTGCGCGCCGCGGGTCGAAGCGTGCGAGGAGCGGCGCCGTCGGCGCGGGCTCGCCGGTCCAGCCGACGACGAGGTGGAGCCCCGTCGGCAGACCCCGCGGCGCGGCCGCGAGCCCGGCCGGACCCCGGCGCACCTCGACCACGCCACCGTGCACCGCCGCCGCGACGTCGCCGCCGCTTCCCCGCCCGTCCTGGAAGCGTGCGTTGGCCGCGAGCGCGCGGCCGAGGATCTCCGCCGCGTCCGCGCGGCCGTCGGCGGCGAGGCAGGCGGCCACCGCCGCGACCAGCGTGGCGGCGCTCCGGCCGAGCCCGAGCTTCCGCTCGCCGGTGAGGAACGGACGCGAGTCGACGACGAACTCCGCGGCCCGCTCGCCGAGCGCGAAGCCGGAGCACTCGACGGCGGCGAGCACGGCGCCCACGTCGCCGCCCGCGAGGTCGGCTCGGAGGGACGCGCTCACGACGAAGCGCTCGCGTTCGGCGAGCGCGTCGACGACGAGATCGCCCGCGCCGGGACCGAACGCCGCGCGGACGACGACGCGGCGGTCGATCGCGGCGACCAGCGCGGGCGCGCCGTCGAGGACGGCGTACTCCCCCGTGAGGAAGAGCTTGCCCGGCGCGCTCGCCTCGACGATCGTCCGCGTCACTCGACCACCTCCGCGCCACCGCCCGGCGCGCAGGTGAGCACGCGCTCGACGCCCGCGACGCCGCGGAGCGCCTCGGCGACGGCCGGCGCCGCGGCCGGCGCGCAGAGCGCCTTCACCTGCGGCCCGGCGTCGATCGTCGCGTACGCCGTCACACCCTCGGCGCGAAGCGCCCAGATGCGTCGCACGCACTCGACCGTCGCGCCGCGCCAGTAGAGGAGCGGTGGCCGCGCGGCGAGGCCGACGGCGTGCATCTTGAGCGCGCTGTGCTCGGCGAGGAGCCCGAGCGCGTCGAGGTCGCGCGCGCGGATCGCCGCGCGCGCCTCGGCGAGATCCGCCTCCGCGCCGTCGACCCATGCCGGATGGAAGGCCGACGCGGCCGCACGCGCCATCCCCTCCCGCGACGACACGGCCTTCGGCGCACTGTCGACGACCGCCACGACGACGCGGACGTCCCAGTGATCGGGCGGCGCGAGCGGCTCGGCGATCGAGTCGCGGCCGTCGGCGCGTTCGCCGCGATGCCACTCCACGAAGCCGCCGAAGATCGAACGGGCCGCGGAGCCGGAGCCGCGCCGGGCGAGCGCGGAGAGTGCGGGCGGCTCCAGGCGCAGCCCGGCGGCGCGGCTCCCGGCGAGGGCGAGCGCGGCGAAGGCCGCCGCGGACGATGCGAGGCCGATCCCGCGCGGGACCGTGCTCCGCGTCTCGACCGTCGCCGCGCGGGCGCATCCGGACTCCTCGCGGACGACGTCCAGGAAGCGCCGCACGCGCAGCGCCTCTTCGCCGTGCCCGGGGGCGTCGTCGATGGTCACGCGGTCGTCGCCCCCGCCGTCGAACGCGACCCGCGCCTCCACGCCGAGGCCGCCGAGCGTGAGCGAGATGCTGCCCGTCGCCGGCAGGTTGAGCGCCCGGTCGCGCTTACCCCAGTACTTCACGAGCGCGATGTTCACGTTGGCGCGGGCGGTCGTCGCTGCTTCAGCCATCCCGGTCCGTCGTCCGCACCTTCTAGCCCTTTGGCCCCGACCACGCACGCCCGCCCGTCCTGACCGGTCGGTCTTAACCGATCGGTCAGCGACGTGTGCGCTATAGACGTCGCGCGGCGTGATGTCAATTCCGCTCCCGCAGGCGGAGCCGGGCGCCGTCCCTCACTCCGCGGTGCGCCCGCGCGCGGGCGCCACGGCGTCGGCGTCGAGCGCGCGGAAGAGACTCGACTCCCGCTGGTAGAAGCCCTGCGTGTGGAGAGAGTCGCGGAGCCCGAGAAGCGTGTAGTCGAGGTGGTGGCAGACCTCGTGGAGGAGCGTGCGGAGGAAGGTGCGGAAGGCGACGACCTGACCGCGTTTCGCGGTGAGCATCCACACCTTGATCACGTCGCGCCCGACGCCGCTCGCGGGCACGTAGAGACCGTGGAGCTCCCCGCCGCGCGTCGGCGGGCGCTGAAGGAGCACGCGGACGCGGACGGGCGGCACGCGCAGCGCGCCCGTGATGCCGTCCGCGATCCGCTGCGCGAGCGCCTCCACGTCCGACGGGCGGCCGGTCGCGAGCACGCCGGGGAGCGCCGCGACCGCGCCGCAGAGCGCCGGGCCGGCGCGCAGCGGCACCGTCGGGACGCGATCGCTCGCGGCCGCGACTCGCCTGAGCGACGCCGGAAGCCGCCGGTACCACGCGGGCGGCGGACCCGGCGGACGCGTGAGCCCCTTCACCAGGGCGCGATCGTAACCGACCCGCGCTACACGGCCAAATGTGTGGTACGCGGCCCCGCGATGTCCGAGGCGCCCGTGGCAAAGCTCGCCGCCGCCGTCGAGGCGCTCGTGCGCGGGCAGGCGGTCGCCATGCCGCCGCCGCGCGGTCTCCCCTACCTCGGCCTCGAGCACGCGAGCGGGACGGGCTTCCACCTCCTCGACGCGCTCACCGCCCACGGCATCTTCCGGAAGTACGAGCGCGTGCTCGACGTCGGCACGGGCCTCGGCGCGTCGGCGCGCTGGCTCGCCGCGCGTCTCGGCTGCGAGGTGCTCGGCACGGCTGCCGACGCGGCCGAGGCCGCGGCCGCGGCCGAGCTCACCCGGCGCGCGGGTCTCGCCGGCCAGGTCCGACTCCTCCCCGCGGCCCCGCACGCCCTCCCCGTCCGCGAGCGCCACTTCACGCACGTGTGGATGATCGAGACGCTGCCGCGCTGCCGCGACCCGGCCGCCGTGCTCGCCGAGACTCTCCGGGCGCTCCGACCCGGCGGCACGTTCGCGCTCCAGGATCTCGTCCGCGCGGAGCGCGCCGAGCCGCCACCGCTTCCGGGCTGGCGGCCGGCGACCACCGGCGAGCGCGTGAGCGCGCTCCGGAAGGCCGGGTTCGTCGAGATCGTCGTGCACGACCGCACGAGCGAAGCCGCCGAGCGCTCGCCGCGCGTCGTCGCCGTGCGGGCGGAGCTCGCCCGCCGTCTCGACCGGGAGGCGAAGCGCGACCCGCGCCTCGCCCGCCTCGTCGCGGACCGCGCCGCGCTCGCGCGCGCCGTCGCGGACGGCGCGCTGCGCGTCGTGCAGATCGTCGGCCGGCGCGCGTAGGGACCGGTTCGCGGCGCGCCGCCCGGGTCACGCCGGCGCGCGGTGATGCCAATCCGTCGCACGCTGATACGCGTGCCCGACCGCGAGGACGTCCCCCTCGGCGAACGGCCGGCCGACGAGCTGGAGCGACGCCGGCAGCCCCTCGTCCGTGAAGCCGCACGGCACGGCGAGCGCCGGAAGTCCGGTCAGGTTGAACGGGCCGCTGAGGCGCGTGATCGCCTCCTCGACACCCAGGTCGACGTCGCCGACGCGGACGCGGAGCGCCCCGATCGGGGGCGGCGAAAGCACGGTCATCGGCATGACGAGGAGGTCGGCGCGCGCGAGCGCGGCGCGGGTCTCCTCGTACAGGCGGGTCCGCAGGCGCTGCGCCGCGAGGTAGTGATGCGCGCCGAGCGCTCTCCCGGTCTCGAGCCGCATGCGCGCCTCGGGACCGACGCGGTCGGCGCGAGCGCCGAGGCGCGGGAGCAGGCCCGCCGTCGCCTCGGCGAGGATGACCGCGCCGAGCGCGGGCGCGGCGTGCGCGAGCGCCGGGATCTCGACGTCGGTCACGACGGCTCCCGCGGCGCGGAGGTCCGCGAGGGCACGCTCGAACAGGGCCGCGATCCCGGCGTCGGCGACCGCGAGCGCGAAGTGCCGCGGCACCCCGAGCCGGACGCCGCGGAGCGGACGCTCGAGCGCCGCCGTGTAGTCGGGAACCGGGACCCGCGCGCTCGCGGGGTCGGCGGGGTCGTGGCCGGCGATCGCCTGGAGGACGAGCGCCAGGTCCTCCGCGCTGCGCGCGATCGGCCCCACGTGGTCGAGCGTCCAGGCGAGCGGCATCACCCCGGCGCGGCTCACGCGCCCGTACGTCGGCTTGAGGCCCGAGACGCCGCAGAACGCCGCCGGCACGCGGATCGACGCACCGGTGTCGGTGCCGAGCGCGGCGCTCGCGAGCCGCGCCGCGACGGCGACGGCCGACCCGCTGCTCGAGCCGCCGGGCACGCGGTCCGCGCCCCAGGGATTGACGGGCGTTCCGAGCGCGGGGTTGACGCCCGTCGCGCCGAACGCGAGCTCGTGGAGGTGCGTCGTGCCGACGACGACGGCGCCCGCCGCCCGGAGCCGCGCGACCGCCGCGGCATCGTGCGGGGCGGGCGCGTCACCGGCGAAGGCCGGACTGCCGCAGCCGCGCACGCAGCCGCGGACCGCGAACAGGTCCTTCACCGCGACCGGGATGCCGGCGAGGGGTCCGGCGCGCCCGGCGGCGCGGGCCGCGTCCGCGGCCGCCGCGGCGACGAGCGCCTCCTCGGCGCGGACCTCGACGAATGCTCCCGTCCGCGCCTCGGTGTCACGGATGCGCGCGAGGTGCGCCTCGACGACCGCCAGGGCCGTCGTCTCGCGCCGCGCGAGCGCACGGGCGAGCGCCGCGAGGGAGAGCGACGTCCAGTCGCTCATCCGGCGTCGTCGGGGAGGCGGCGCGCGGGACAGAACGGCTCGGCGTCGCCGAGGTCCAGGCGCGTGAGCTCGTCCATCGCCGCGACCAGCGGACCGGCCGCCATGAGCACCAGCGAGAGTGCCGCGTCCGGGATGTCCGCGCCCGCCGCGACGAGCCGCCGGCGGAGCCGCTCCTCGTCGGTCATGGGCGCGTCATAGACGACGACCGCCGGCAGCGCCAGGACAGCGAACGGCGTCAGCGCGCCGTCCCGGCCGCAGGCGCGCCCGAGGTCGCGGGCGCGCCGGTCGCACCGCGGGCGCCCCCGGACATCCCCGCGCTCGCCCGCCCCGCGCGCGACCCCGAGCCGAGCGGCGCGCGCGCGCCGCCCCGGACGGCCCCCGGGACCACGGGTCGGGCGCCGAGCGGGGCGCGGGCGGCACCGGCCCCGCGCGTCGACGGCGCGGCACCCAGCACGCCGCCCGGCCGCGGCGTCACCCCGACGGTGCCCGTCGCGCCGCCCGGCCGCGGCGCCAGCCCGAGGCTGCCCGCGGCGCCGCCGGGGCGCGGCGTCACGGTGACGGGCGCGCGGGGCCCCCGCCACGGCTCCGGGACCCCGCGGACGACGCCGCCCGGCGCCGGCGTCGCCGGCTGCCCGAGCCGCTGCGGACCGCCGAGGCGCGGCACGGCGGGCGGCGGCGCGAGGAGCGTCGCCGACCGGGCCGGACCCGGCGCCACGCTGCCCGGCGGCCGGCGGTCGACCCGCTCGACCGGGTGGTGCGAGACGCGCTCGATCTCGTCCCGGGGCGGCGGGCCCGAAGCGTGCCGGCGCCAGTCGCGCACGACCCGGTCGGGGACGAGGTGATGGTCCACGACGAAACCGCGGAGATGCGAGGAGCAGAACTGGACGTCGCGCACGAAGACGAAGCGGTCGATGCCGACGAAGCCGCCGAACGGCGCGAGCGGCGCCCAGCCGACGAAGCCGTCGCCCCACCACCAATCGACCCAGGCGGGTCCCCACACGCTCCCCGGCACCCAAACCCAGCCCCAGCCGGGGACGACGACCCAGCGGCCGTAATGGAACGTCCACGCCCACGGCTCGAAGGAGACCCACGTCCATCCGTACGGCGACCACACCCACTGGCCGTCCACGAACGGCCGCCACGACGGGCCGACGGCCGGGCGCCACACCCGGCCGTAGTCGGCACTCTGCATCCAGACACCGTACGGCGCGAGCGCCTCGGCGTAGGCGTCGGGATCGACGGGCACGTCCGCGGGAACGTCCTCCGCGCGTGCGACGGCGACGGAGAGTGCGAGAACGAGCAGCAGGGCGGCGGGGCGCACGCCTGGCGAACACCCCGTCCAGAGCCGCGTTCCGGTGCGCGCTCCGCACTGCATGGTGATCCCCGAGCGGGTCGCTCCTCAGCGGAGACCGCCCTCGTCGACCACCTGTACCTCGCGAAGGAGGCCCTCCGGCAAGCCCTCGACGAAGCGCGACGGCTTCCCGAGCACCATACCGCTCGCCCGGTCGTAGACGTCGATCGGGTACGAGAGGTAGAGGTGCTGCTTCGCGCGCGTGAGCGACACGTAGAGGAGCCGGCGCTCCTCCTCGACGTCGTCCGCATCCTGGATGTTGTGGTACGAGGGGAAGCGGCCGTCGACCATCCAGATGACGAACACCGCGTGCCACTCGAGGCCCTTCGCGGAATGGATGGTCGAGAGGGTGAGCAGGCCCTCGTCCTCGCCGTCGGCCGCGAGCCCGTCGCCGACGCTGTCGGTCGGGGGCTCGAGCGCCATGTCGGCGAGGAGCGACGCCAGGCTCCGATACCGCCCGGCGATCGTGATGAAGTGCTCGAGGTCCTTCTCGCGCTTCGGGAAGTCCTCCCGATGGACGTTCCGGAGCATCGGGGTGTAGAAGCCGACGACGCGCGCCACCTTCTCTCCCGGCGGAAGCCGGTCGTCCGCGATCTCCTCGAGCACGCGCGCGAGGCGGCCGAGCTCTTTCGTGTAGGCGCCGCGCCGCGGGTAGGCGGCGAGACGCGCGGTCGCCTCCGCCAGGTCGGCGGCTTCCGCGAGGTGGTTGAAGACGTCGTCGGCCGTCTTCGGGCCGAGGCCGTCCAGGAGAAGCAGGACCCGGTGCCACGACACGGCGTCGCGCGGGTTCGCGACGATCCGCAGATGCGCGAGCACGTCCTTCACGTGCGCGGTCTCGATGAACTTGAAGCCGCCGCGCTTCACGAACGGGATGTCGGCGCGCGAGAGCTCGAGCTCGAGGTCGAAGGAATGGAAGCTCGAGCGGAAGAGCACGGCGATCTCCGAGAGCGGCACGCCCTCCTCGCGCAGCTCGAGCACCCGCTGGCAGACGAACCGTGACTGTGCCTGCTCGTCGGTGCACTGGAGGAGGAGCGGCCGCTGGCCGTCCGCCTTGCGCGTGTGGAGCACCTTGGTGTGCTTCTCGGCGGCGCGATCGATGACGGCGTTCGCGAGGTCGAGGATCGGCTGCGTGGAGCGGTAGTTCTCCTCGAGCTTCACGATGCGCGTTCCGGGGAAGAGCGCCGGGAAGTCCATGATGTTGCGGAAGGTCGCGCCGCGAAAGGAGTAGATGCTCTGGCTGTCGTCGCCGACCGCCATGACGTTGTCGTGCGTCCGCGCGAGGCCGCGCACGATCTCCGCCTGGAGCCGATTCGTGTCCTGGTACTCGTCGACCATGACGTACCGGTACGTGCGGGAGAGCTGGTCGGCGGCGTCCGGGTGATCGCGGAGGAGGTCGCGGAGGAGCACGAGGAGATCGTCGTAGTCGACGAGGTTCTTCTCCCGCTTGTAGCGCGCGTACGCATCCTCCAGCCGGAGGAGGTCGTCGAGGTGATCGTAGAGATGGCCGTAGGTCTCCTCGACGAGCAGCCGCACCGTCGTGCTCCGGTTGACCGCCATGCTGAAGATCTCGAGGATCGCGTTCTTGCGCGGGAAGCGGCGGTCCTTCCGATCGAGCCCGGCGCGCGTGCGGAGCAGGTTCACGACGTCCTCGGCGTCGCTGCGGTCGAGGATCGTGAAGCCCGGCCCGAGCCCGACGGTCCGCGCGTGCCGGCGGAGCACCGTGTTCGCGAAGGAGTGGAACGTACCGCCCGCGACGCGCTCGCAGCTCGCGCCGACGAGCTCCGCGGCGCGCCGCAGCATCTCCTCGGCCGCCTTCCGCGTGAACGTGAGGAGGAGGATCTGCGCGGGGTTCACGCCCGACTCGACGAGGCGCGCGACGCGGTAGACGAGCGTGCGCGTCTTCCCGCTCCCCGCACCCGCGATGACGAGCACCGGGCCGTCGAGCGTCGTCGCCGCCTCGTACTGCGCCTCGTTCAGCTCGCCGGCGTAGTCGATGCGGTAGCGCGACGGCGCGACGGCCGCGCGCGGGCGAAGCGTGTAGGTCTCCATCGTCGGCGCGGACGCGGCACTCTATCCCCCGCCCCGACGACCGGCAAGGAAGCGCGCGGCGTAACGCTCGGTAGTGCCCCATCGGCACAGCCGACCCCGTGTGATGGAGCGGGCGCGCCGTCGAGTATGGCGTCGGCACCGAGGTCGGCGAGCTTCTTGGTGCGGCCAGCCCGTTCAGTAGTTGGACCCGGCGCCCCGCGAGCACCGAGCAGTGTCGCCACGGGTCGCATGACCCCGGAGCACGACGCGGGCTCCTCGCCGCCGCCACCAACCGCCAAGGGAGGAAGAACCGCAGGGCGTCGCGCTGCTGATGACGATGCCGGGCGTGAGTGAGGGCGTCGCCCAAGTGATCGTCGCCGAGATCGGCGTCGACACGACCCGCTTCCCCAGCGCGGCGCCTCTCGTGTCGTGGGCGGGCCTCTGCCCCCGCAACGACGCGAGCGCCGGCAAGCGCCGCTCCACCCGCCTCCGCAAGGGAGCGCCCTGGCTGAAGACCCCCATCGTGACGGCGGCGTGGGCGGGCGTGCCAGGGAGGCCGTCCTTGCCGTCGCCGCCTCGATGCCGGGCACGTCCTACGACATGCTCCACGACGGGGTGCCGTACCGTGATCTCGGCGCCGATCACTTCGCGCGTCACGACGAGGCGAAGACCGTCGGCCGTCTCGTCCGCCGGCTCCGCGATCTCGGATGTGAGGTCGACGTCGAGCATGCCGCGTTGAGCTTCCTAGTAGAACACGACGTAGAAGCCGCCGTCCTGGTTCTGCACGCCGTCCTGCGTCGTGACGACGGCCTGCGCGGCTGCGCCGCACGTGCCGAGCACGGGAGCGTCCGGCGCCACGCCTGCCGTCGAGAAGGAGGCCTTGCCCGGATTCGCGGCATCGACGACCGGCAGCGCGACCTGAGGCGAAAAGCCGAGCCCCGAGAAGCACACGACCCCGGTCACCGGGTGCGAGAGGTTCGCCTGCGCGACGTCGCGGCTGCGGCTCGGGTCGAGCGTCGGCACGCCGCCGGAGACGAGGACGTGCGCCCAGCCGAGCGCGGGGCGCCCCGGGGCGGCGGGCACGAACGGCGCGAGGTCGACCGGACGCTCCCGCTTCCGGCACGCCGCGTCCCGGATCACGAGCGCGCCCGAGCGCTGCCGGCACAGCACGCTCGCCCCCGCCGCCCCGCCGGGTGCGACCGCCGTGACGACCGCCAACGCGAATACCCATCCCCGCATGACCACCCCCTCCGTCCCAGCCGCAGACGGGGGTGCGCCTTACCACGTCGCCGTCCCCGCTGAAACCCGGCCGCGCGAGGCTTCCGCTCGCCGGCGGCGGCTGGCATACCGGTCGTCATGCGGGAGGTCGTGTTCGGTCTCGCGACGCGCCGCCTCGGCTGCGGGCGGCGCATCGCGACGATCCACGAGCGCGCGTGAACGGCACGCGCAGACGGGAGCTGGATCTCCGCGGCGTCAAGTGCCCCCTCTCCTGGGCGAAGGCGAAGGTGTACCTCGAGGGACTCGCGCGCGGCACGGAGATCGACGTCCTGCTCGACGACCCGCAGGGTGCGCGCGACCTGCCGCGCGCGGCGGAGGCCGCCGGACATCACGTCGTCGAGCGCGTGCGCGCGGGCGCCGTGTGGCGGGTCACGATCGAGGCGTGAGCGGCCGCTCGCGGCGTACGCCGCGCGCCGGCTTGTCGGTCCGGAGCCCGAGGAAGACCGGATGGCGGATGCGCTCGTCCGCGGTCCACTCCGTGAACCGCACCTCGCACACGAGCTCCGGCCGCACCCAGTGGTTCTCCCGGTCGCGGGGCGGCGTCCCGCGCGTGAAGGGGCACGACGGAACCTCGCGCGCGACGAGCGCGCGGTGCAGGTCCGCGAGCCCGGCCTCGTCGAAGCCCGAGCCGACCCGCCCCGCGTACACGAGGTCGTCGCCGTCCCAAAAGCCGACGTGGAGCGAGCCGAGCCAGGCGCGCGTGCCCTTCGGCGCGGTGTAGCCGCCGATCACGAACTCCTGGCGCAGGTGGCACTTGACCTTGAGCCACTCGCGCCGGCGCCCGCCGCGATACGGGCACTCGCCTCGCTTGGCGACGATGCCCTCGAGCCCCCGCCGGCACGCGGCCTCGAAGAACGCCCGGCCCTCGGCATCGACGTGATCGGAATACCGGAGGGGACCCGGCCCGCGGAGGAGGTCACGCACGATCGCCTTCCGCTCGAGGAGCGTCGCGTCGCGGACGTCCATCCCGTCGACGACGAGACAGTCGAAGACGTAGGCCGTGAGCGGGACCGCGCGGACGGCCGCCGCCCGGCCGCGCACGACGTGCATCCGGCGCTGGAGCCGCTGGAAGCTCGGCCGCCCCGCCTCGTCGAGCGCGACGATCTCCGCGTCGAGGGCGACGTCGCCGCCCGCAAGCGCGCCGACCGCGCCCGCGATCTCCGGATACTGCGCCGCGACCTCGATGCGGTTCCGCGACCACAGGCGCACGTCCTCCCCGGCGCGGACGGCGAGCACGCGCACGCCGTCCCATTTGAGCTCGTACACCCATCCCGGACCCGTCGGCACGTCCTCGACGAGCGTCGGCAGCATGAACGCGAGCTCCTCGGGCGTGAGGCGCGCGCGCGCGAGGCGGCGCGCGGTCGGCGGCGGCGTCACGCCCGCGAGCGTATCACGACCCGCCGCGGGTGCGGGTTTGACACGGACGGGGGGCGTACGCTTTCCTGGGTTGCGGGAGGTCTCATGCCTGCGCGCTCGATCGGCTCCGGGACGATCAGCTTCGGCCTCGTCTCGATTCCCGTCCGGATGTACGTGGCGACGCACTCCGAGCAGATCTCCTTCAACCTGCTGCACGCGCCGGACCACACGCGCATCAGGCAGCAGCTCTGGTGTCCGAAGGACGAGCGCGTCGTGGAGCGGAGCGAGATCGTCAAGGGCTACCAGTTCGAGAAGGACCGCTACGTCGTGTTCACCGACGAGGAGCTGAAGGCGCTCGAAGCACAGGCGAACCGGTCGATCGACATCCACGAGTTCGTCCCGCTCGAGAAGGTCGACCCCGTCTACTACGAGGACGCGCATTACCTCGGCCCCGACAAGGGCGCCGAGAAGGCGTACCGGCTGCTCGCCGACGCGATGCGGGGGACGGGGAAGGCGGCGCTCGCGAAGTTCGTCCGCGGTGGCAAGGAGCACCTGGTCCTCATTCGTCCCTACGAAGACGGGCTCGTCATGCACTCGATGTACTTCGCCGACGAGGTGCGCAGCTTCGCCGAGGTGCCGCAGGGTGAGGAGCAGAAGGCGCGCGCGAGCGAGGTCGAGCTCGCCCGGAAGCTCGTCGACCAGCTGTCCTCGGACGAGTTCCGGCCGGACCAGTACAGGGACGAGTACCGCGAGCGGCTCCTCGCCGTCGTCCAGAGAAAGGTCGCGGGCGAGGAGGTGACCGCCGCCGAGCCCCCGCCGGCGCGCGCGCAGGTGATCGATCTGATGGAGGCGCTCAAGCAGAGCCTCGCGGGCAAGGGCGCGCGCGCGGGCGCCGCGGCGACCGGCGCGGGACGCGAGGGCGCCACCGGGAAGCGGCGGCCCGCGGCGGCCGCGCCGCGCCGGGCGGCCGCGCAGACGCGGCGCCGCGCCCACAAGAAGTAGGTGTCCGCCGCCCGCGCGTCCGAGTCCCGCGGGGACTTCGGCACCGTGCAGGCCGCTCGCATCGTCGGCATCACGGCGACGCGGCTTCGCCAGTGCGTCCGCGCCGGGCTCCTCGCGCCGGAGCGCGACGAGCGCGGGCAGCTGCGCTTCAGCTTCGTCGACCTCGTGCTCCTTCGGACGATGCGCGGGCTGCTCGAGCGCCGCGTGCCGCTCTCGCAGATCGCGCGCGTCCTCGCATCGCTCCGCCGGCAGATCGGCGACCGCCCGCTGAGCGGCCTCCACGTGTTCGCCGACGGCAAGCGGGTGGTCGTCTGGGACGGCGCGAGCCGCTGGCAGCCCGAATCGGGGCAGTTCCTCTTCGACTTCGAGGCGGGGCAGGTCGTCCGGCGGGCGAGCACGCTCGGGCGCCTCCCGCGGAAGGACGTGGTCCCCGCGGCGCTCCCGAAGCTCACCGCCGACCAGTGGTGCGACCTCGCGATCGAGCTCGAGCAGCACTCGCCGCTCGAGTCGCGCGCGGCCTACCACCACGCGCTCGACCTCGATCCCCGCCACGTGACGGCGCACATCAATCTCGGGCGGATGCTGCACGCCGAGAAGAACCTGACGGGCGCCGAGGCGCATTACCGGGAGGCGATCCGCCACGACCCGGGATGCGGCCTCGCGTGGTACAACCTCGGCGTGCTGTACGAGGACTCCGAGCGCCCGCACCACGCGCTCGTCTGCTACGAGCGGGCGGTCCGCGTCGAGCCGGACCTCGCCGACGCCCACTACAACCTCGCGCTGCTGTACGAGCGCGCGGGGCGCGAGCGCGACGCGCTCCGCCACCTCGCCATCTACCGCAAGCTCGCGCCGCGCCACCGGTGATGGGGCGCGCTGCCGCCCCGCGCGTCCTGGTCGGCACGTCGGGCTTCAGCTACCCGGCGTGGCGCGGCACGTTCTACCCCGACGACCTGCCGGCGAGGGACATGCTCGCGCACTACGCGCGCGAGCTCGCGACCGTCGAGATCAACCACACGTTCCACCGCCTCCCGACGCACGCGCTCTTGACGACGTGGAGTCGCCAGACGCCCCCTAGATTCCGCTTCGCCTTGAAGGCGCCGCAGCGGATCACGCACCAGCTCCGGCTCCGCGACGCCCGCGAGATGACGCAGACGTTCTGCGACCTCGCCGCGAAGCTCGGGCCGAAGCTCGGCCCGCTCCTCTTCCAGCTGCCGCCGTACCTCCGCTTCGACGCCGCTCGGCTGGCGGACTTTCTCGCCGTGCTGCCGCCGAAGCTCGAAGCCGCGTTCGAGTTCCGGAGCGACGGGTGGTTCAACGACGAGACCTACGCGCTCCTCGCGAAGCACCGCGCGGCGCTCTGTATCGCGGACGCCGAGACGCTCTCGACGCCGCCCGTCGCGACGGCGCCCTTCGGCTACCTCCGCCTGCGCCGCGCCGACTACGGGTCCGCGGACCTGGACGCCTGGGCCGGGCGCGTCCGCGAGATGACGCGCTGGAAGCGGGCCTACGTCTACTTCAAGCACGAGGAGACGGGGCGCGGCCCCGCGCTCGCGCGGGAGTTCCTCTCGCGGCTCGGCTGACGCGCGTCGCTCAGCGCGAGCCGAAGCGCCCGAGCGCCGGACGGGCGCGATTCTGATGGTACGCGAGCGCGTCCGCCGGATAGCGATGGGCGCGCCCGAGGACACACTCGAAGCGCGCGTGGCAGCGCGCGGCGCACGGATCGTCCGCGCGCGCGCGGGACGCGGCGCACGTCGGGATGTCCCACCCGCCCGGCCCGACGGCGTGCGCCGGACACGCGGCGACGCACGTGCGCTCGACGCACGTCGGACAGGGGTCGAAGCCGTCGGTGGGGCGCGGAAGCGCGAAGGGCTCGGGGACGAGGATGGCGGCGCGGAAGGCGATCCACGGGCCGTACGTCGGATGGACGAGCACGCCCACGAGGCTCGGCCGTCCGAGCCCCGCGCACGCGGCGAGCCGCATGAACGACACGGGATCGTCGGGAAAGCGAAAGGGGTAGAGGAAGCGGACGCGCCCACCCAGCGCCGCGACGGCCGGCGCCGCCGCCGCTTCCACCACTCGCTGCGTGTACGCGTCGAGCGGGTCGCGCTGGTCCTCCCAGCCGGGGTGCATGGCGCAGAAGGTGCGGAACGTACCCCAGAACGCACCGCCGCCGTTCCCGATCACCACGGCGGCCCGCGCCTCGGGCAGGAGCGCGCGCAGCGCGTGCGGCGTCGGCACGCCGACGTCGTAGTCGTCGGGCGACGCCGTACCGACGAGGTTGAGCCCGTGGCGCGCGAGTCGTGCGACGAGTTCGCTCAGCACGGCGTTGCTGCGCCGCACCACATTCTTGACACGAATACAGGGCATGGCCTAAGGAATTCGGGTTTCGAGCCCCCCACACCCATCAGGAGGAGGAGTTTGCATGACGCCCGCTGAGATTTTCAAGGAGATGCCCGCGAACCTCAACGCCGATGCCGCCAAGGGCATGAACTCGACCATCCAGTTCAACCTGAGCGGCGACAACGGCGGCCAGTGGTACGTCACCATCAAGGACGGGAAGGCCGAGGTGACGGAGGGGACGGCGTCGTCGCCGAACATGACGCTCTCGATGTCGGCGCAGGACTACGTCGACATGATC
>DASRHG010000068.1:0-58977 GCA_035650655.1 Binatia bacterium
GCCCGATCTCCGCCTCCGCCGCGGGGACGAAGCTCCCCATCTGCGCGAGGAGGGTGATGAGCGCCACCTGCCGGAGGTAGGTCGACTTGCCGCCCATGTTCGGGCCGGTGAGGAGGAGGATCTGCTCGCGGTCGGGGTCGAGGCGGACGTCGTTCGGGACGAAGCCGCCGCCCGCGACGGCCTCGACGACGGGATGGCGCCCGGCGCGGATCGTCGTCGTCGCCGCGTGCGTCACGGCCGGCCGGACCCAGCCGCGACGGTGCGCCACCTCGGCGAGCGCCGCCACGGCGTCGAGCGTCGCGAGCGCGTCGGCAGTCCGCGCGAGCGTCGGCTGGTGCGCGGCCACCCCGTCGAGGAGCGCGTCGAAGAGGTGCGCCTCGAGCGCGCGGAGCTTCTCCTCCGCGCCGAGGACGCGCGCCTCCCATTCTCGGAGCGCGGGCGTGACGAACCGCTCCGCGCCGACGAGCGTCTGCGTCCGCTGGTAGTCGCTCGGCACGAGGCCGAGGTTCGGCCGGGTCACCTCGATCGCGTACCCGAAGACGCGGTTGTAGCGGACCTTGAGCGACGGGATGCCGGTCCGCGCGCGCTCGGTCTGCTCGAACTTCGCGAGCCATCCCTTGCCGTCCCGCGCCGCCTCGCGGAGCGCGTCCACCTCGGGGTTGCGGCCGGTGCGGATGTAGCCCGCGACGCGCGTGTGCGGCGGCGGCGCGTCGACGAGCGTCGTGCGGATCTCCGCGGCCACGTCGGGGAGCGCGTCGAGCGCCGCGACGAGGGCGTCGAGGAGCGCCGTCCCGCCCCCGAGCGCCGCCCGAAGCGCCCCCACCCGGCCGAGCGCGACGGCGAGGTGCGCGAGGTCGCGGGGGCTCGCCGTCCGCGCCCCGACGCGGCCGACGAGCCGCTCGAGGTCGCCGACGCCGCCGAGCGCGGCGCGGACCGCCTCACGCGTCTCGACGCGCTCGACGAGGTGCTCGACCGCGTCGAGCCGGCGGCCGATCGCCGGCGGGTCGAGGAGCGGATAGAGCAGCCAGTCGCGGAGCCGCCGGGCTCCCATCGGCGTCGCCGTCCGGTCGAGGACCCAGAGGAGCGAGCCCCGCCGCTCGCCCGCGAGCGTCTGGAGCAGCTCGAGGTTCCGCCGCGTCGCCGCGTCGAGCTGGAGGACGCCGGCGAGCGCGTACGCCTCGGGGGCGCGGAGGTGCGCCGGCCGGCGGCGGTAGACGCGGTCGACGTACGCGAGCGCGCCGCCCGCCGCCCGCGCCGCGACCGGCGGGAGCGCCGCCTCGACCGGCGCGGGCTCGGGCAGCGCCGCCGTCGCCCACGGGCGGTCGTCGCGGCATGCGGCCGCGACGGCGTCGGGGAGGTCGGGGGCGAGGAGGAGCTCGCGCGGCGCCAGGCGCTCGAGCTCCTCCCGCGCGGCGTCCCAGCCCGCGACCTCGGTCGCCCGGACGGCGCCCGTCGCGAAGTCGATCGCCGCGAGCCCGAAGCGCTCGCCGTCCGCGGCGAGGGCGGCGAGGAGGCTCGGCGCCGTCGGGTCGAGGCTCTCCTCCTCGAGGATCGTCCCCGGCGTGATGACGCGGACGACCTCCCGCTCCATGAGCCGCCCGCGCGCCGCCGGGGTCTGCTCGCAGATCGCGACCGTCTGCCCGGCGGCGAGAAGCCGCGTCACGTACGGCTGCGCCGCGTGCGCCGGAAAGCCGCAGAGCGGGACCTCGTCGGGCTCGCCGCGGTTGCGCGCCGTGAGCGTGAGGTCGAGGATGCGCGACGCGCGCTCGGCGTCGGCGAAGAACATCTCGTAGAAGTCGCCGAGCCGGAAGAGGAGGATCGCGTCCTCGTGCTGCGCCTTGATGCGGAGGTACTGGGCGAGGAGCCCGCTCTGGCGCCCCCCGGGTTTGCGCGTCCCCGCCCCCGCCGCCATCGGCGCCACGCATAGCCGATCCGCGGGGCGTCCCGCCAGCCGCGTGCCGCGGAGATCGGCGTGCCCGTTGCCTGAGCTCGCCGCCGCGGGTACGGCGAACGCCGTGGACGCGCTCGTGTGGTACTTCGCGTACGGGAGCAACCTCTGCCCCGACACGTTCCTCGGACGCCGCGCCATGCGCCCGCTCGCCGCGCGGCCGGGGCGGCTCGACGGCTTCCGGCTCGTCTTCGACCTGCCCGTCGGCCCCGGCGAGCGCGGCGTCGCGAACGTCGTCGAGGACCCGGCCGCGTCGGTGTGCGGCGTCGCGTACCTCCTGACGGCCTCGGATGCGGAGCGCCTCGATCGGAGCGAAGGCGTGCACGCGGGCGTCTACCGGCGTCTCCCCGTCGTCGTGCGGACGCCGGAGGAGGGGGCGATCGCCGCGTTCACGTACCGCTCGGCGTTCGGGCGCCCCGGACGGAAGCCGTCGTCGCACTACCTGAGGCTCCTCCTCGACGGCGCGCGCCACCACCGCCTCCCTGCGACGTGGATCGCGTTCCTCGAGAGCCACCCCCTCGCCGTCGACGAGCGCCTGCGCGAGCCGGCCTGACGCTACGGCGCGAGCGCCAGCAGCGCGACGCCGGTCACCGTCGCGACGGCGCCCGCGATGCGCACCGCCGTCGGGCGCTCGCCGAGCCAGCCGACGCCGAGCGCGAGCGCGAACAGCACGCTCGTCTGGCGGGCCGCGACCACGTAGCTCACGGGCGTGGCCCGGAGCGCCTCGAGGACGAGCGTGTAGCTCGCGAAGCCGAGGACGGCCGCGGCCGTCGTGGAGGAAGGCCGAGGACGAGCACGAGGGCGACCGCGCTCACGCGCTCCCGGGCCGTCGCGTCACACGCGCTTGCGCTTGCGCGCGAGGTAGTCGACGAGGAGGTACTCGCCGAGTCGGTCCGGCCGCGTGTAGAGCGCCCGGCCCTTGTTGATGCGCGTCATGTGCTCGACGAAGGCGCGGAGGCTCGGGCTGTCGTCGAGCATGAAGGTGTTGATCGTGATCCCGCGCCGCGTGACCCGCTCGACTTCCCGGAGGGTCTCCTGCGCGGCCCGCATCGAGATGCCGCCGAAGGAGAGCGGCCACTCGCAGTAGAGCCGCCCGCGCAGGAAGTAGGCCGTCGGCTGCCCGTCCGTGATGATGATGACGTGCTGGTTCGTGCTCGGGTGGCGCCCGAGGAGGTCGGCGGCCAGCCGGAGCCCGTCCTGGAGGTTCGTGAACGGGTCGCCCATGTTCCAGCTCGCCTCGGGCAGGTCCCCGAGCTTCAGCTCGACCGCGCGGGTGAAGAAGCCGACGATCGCGAAGTAGTCGCGCGGGTACTTCGCGCGGATCAGGCTCTCCATCGCCATCGCGACCTTCTTCGCGGCCGCGAAGCGACCCTCCCACGACATCGACCAGCTCATGTCGAGGAGGAGGACGGTGGACGTCGTGGTCGCCTGATCGGCGGCGTACACCTCGAAGTCGCCGGGGCGGAGATCGAGCGGCGTGCCGCCGCGGCGGCGAAGCGCGTTCTTGAGCGTCCGCACGAGGTCGAGCGCGAGCGGGTCGCCGTGCCGGTAGGGCTTCGTGTCCTCGGGCCGGAGCTGGGCGACGCCGCGGTGGTCCGTCTCGTGGCCGCCGGGGCGGTCGCGGAGGAGGTGCTGGTAGATGTCCCGGAGGGCGAGCTGGCCGATCTTCCGGACGCCCTTCGGCGAGAGCCGTGTGCGGCCCTCCCGCTGGGTGAGATAGCCGGCGTTCACGAGGAGGAGCATGACGTCCTTCAGGAGCTGGAAGCTCCGCGCGGCGTCCGGGCCGAGGAGCGCGCGAAGGCCCTCGAGGTCGACCGTCTCGAGGTTCCCCGAGAGCAGCTCCTCCTCGAGCTTCTTGAGGCGCTCCATCGTCCGCATGAGCTCGACCGCCTCCTCGTAGGAGAGCGAGTGCGGGCCGTGGAAGAGGTCGCCGTAGCGACGCGTGAAGTCCTCGAGCGCGCGGATCGTGTCGAGCTCGTCGAGCAGCTCTTCGAACACGCGGCGCGCGTCCTCGTCGGAGAACTCGTGGTCACGGAGGCGCTCGAGCGCCTCCGAGAGGCGGTGGGGCAGCCCGTCGAGCCGACGCCGCTTCTCGGCGGCGCGCGCCGGGTCGGGGTCGCGCGCGAGGGCCGCGCGCTCGAGCTCGAGGAGGTCCTCGAGCTTCTCGCGGAGCGGCGTGAAGGCCTGCCGGAGGTTCACCTCGCGGTAGCGGCTCCGCATCTCCTCCCGGAGCTGCTCCAGGAAGTCGTCGAGGCCCATTACGCGCATGCCCTCCCCGTCGAGCCCCTGGTGGACGAGCCAGTCGAGGGCCTGCTGCACGTCGTCGGTGAAGGAGAGGTACTCGGAGAGCTTTCCGAAGACCTCGTCCGCCGAGAGGCGGATCTCCTGGGTGCCGTCCCACGCGGTGTAGCGGACGAGGAGCACGGCGTGAGCCTATCGCACGAGCCCGCCGAAGAGAACCACGGACCGCGCGGCCCTCAGTACGCGTTCGTCGCCGTCTCGAGCGCGCTCTGCCAGACCCAGATGCGGATCGGGTCGGACGGGTCGTTGTCGTAGGTCCGATCGCACTGGGGATTCTCCCAGCTGCCGACCGAGAAGGTGATGTAGTCGCCGGCATCGATCCAGAACCCGTTCGGATCGGCGCCGGCGGTCCCCGCCGCATCGGCCGTGTCGATGGTGAGCGTCCGCCCGTTCCGGAGACGCGTGCCCTCTCCCGTGTTCGGCACCCAGGACTTGTACGGGTACCACGCCGCGCTCCAGTGCGTGACGTCGATCCCCACGCTCCCCTCGTTCGGACAGTTCGTCGGGTCGTTCTGGTCCGGGTTCCGGAACGTGGCGTGGACGCGCACCCAGCCGCTCGTCGGGCTCCGCCACGCCCGCATCGCGGGCCGGAGGTCCGCCGGGGCCATCGAGACGGAGTCGATCCACGGCTTCTCCCAGCTGTTCCCGTCCCACCGCTCCCACCGTCCGTTGGCCGCGCGCCAGCCGAGGAGCGCCGGCGGCTCCGGGTTGTCGTCGAAGAAGAACCAGTGCGGCCCCTGGACGCCGGTCCACTCGGTGCCGACCGTCCACGTCCGGCCGACGGGGCCCTCGGCGACGGGCCCGAAGGCGGCGCCCGACGACGTCCGCATCTGCATGTCGTACTTCCAGAGCCCGTAGGGCGCCGCATCCGCGTTGAGATAGCCCTCGAACCAGTGGGTCCCGCCGGGGGGCGTGTAGCCGCCCTCGTTCACGCCGAGGCAGCGCGGCACCGCGTTCAGGCCCGCGGCCGGCCAGACGCGCCCGTTGATCTCCGTCCAGCAGTAGTTGTAGTCCCAGATGCGGTTGCCCGTGTTCTTCACCGCGATTCGCCAGTGGATGACGGGCGCCCCGTAGACGGGCGACCACTCCCACACCCACCACCCGGGCTGCGCGGTGTCCCACGTGGCGGCGTTCGTGACGCCCATCGTGCCGGAGGCCGCGCTCGGGAACTGCGCACCGTCACGCTGCATCTCGACCGTGACGGGATAGCTGCCGTCGCCGACGGGCGCGCAGAGGTACATCCAGGCGTCGTACGTCCTCCCGGGCGCGACGACGCCCGACACGTTCACGTACCCGTCGCCCCCGAGGAACCGGTAGTGCGCGCGGTAGCTGCTGCTCGCGCCCACGGTGCCGGGGGCCGTCCAGGTCGTCGTCCCGGTGTTCGTCATCGGCATCTTGACCCACGCGCACGGGCTCGCGGGGACGGACGAGAGCGCCGGGCTGAACGTGCCCGCGGCCGCGGCGTCCACGCCGACGACGCGGATCGGCGTGTTGGGGGAGGTCGGGCAGGCGGTCGGGGTGCTCTGACAGAAGGCGGTGTCCGGGCTTTCACGCAGCATCTTCCAGACGAAGTCGTAGTCCTTGTACTGGTAGCCGCCGGAGAGCGTGTCGGGGGCCGTGATCGGGAAGGTGAACGTGACCTCCTCCCCCGGCCGCACGCTCGCCACGGGCAGCGCGACGCGGCCGGCCCGCCAGATGTTGCCGGGCGTCTCGACGAGCTTCATCGGCCCGTGCTGCGCCGCCGTCGCCGGGCTCCCCGCCGTCCAGGTGTACGGGCTCCAGTTCCGCATCGCGACCGAAACCGTGTGGCGGTTCGGCGCGCCGGGCGCGCTCGTGTGGAAGTTCGGGGGCGCGTTCGTCACGACGGCGCCGGGGCTCGCGAAGTCGTCGAGCGCCAGGCGCAGGTCGAGGCGCCCCGGCTGGAACGGAGTCTCCGCGAAGTTGAAGCCGCGGCGCTTCAGCACCTCATCGAGCGCGAAGAAGCGGTTGTCGAGGAAGAGCGGGGAGCGCTGCGCGGAGAGGTCGCTGTTGAGGCCACGGAGCACGGCCGCAGCCCCCGCGACGTGGGCGGCCGCGACGTCGGAGCCGGCGAGCGTCCGGTACGTATCGTAGCACGTCTGCGTCGGGTCGTTCGGACACTCGCCGGCCATCCACGGTCCGAGGACGCCGCGCCCCGGGGCGACCACGGACGGGGCAGGCCGCGTCGAGACGGTCTGCTGGTCGTCGAGGCAGAGGATCGACCCTCGGTTCGACGCCGGGTCGATCGCCGACTGGCCGGCCGGGAGCGCGAAGCTCTCGCTGTCGAGGCTCATGCCGACCGCGAGCGAGGCACGGTAGTTCGCCGGCGCCGGCACGCCGACGGCGCCCGAGCCCGTGGCGAGGTTCTCGCCGACCGGGAACACGGGGAGGATGTCCATCGCGCGCATCCGGCTCACCTTCTGGAGGAAGCTCTGGTCGGAGCCGGAGATCGGGTCGCACGCGCCGGCGTCGTCGCGGACGGCGCCAATCGCGTAGGGGAGGAGGATCACGTCGGCCGCGTTCGCCGCCTTCTGGTCGTCCATCTGCACGACGTTGTCCGGGTTGATGAGGAATTCCGCGCAGTCGATGAGCCAGTTCTCGCTCTGATAGTAGGGATAGCCGCCGTCCTCGAGGAGGGCCCGGCACGCCATCCAGTTCGCTTCCGGCGCGACACCGACCCCGTTCCGCCCGACGGCCACGCCGGCGACGAACGTGCCGTGGCCGTGGTCGTCGACCGGCACGGGGGACGCGGTCGTCGTGACGTCCTTCCAGTACGGCTGCCCGGTCGCGAGGTTGATCGCCGGACCGACGCAGACGCCGCCGCCGTCCGCGCACTGCTTCGCCGGACAGCCGCATCCGTTGCACGTGCCGACGCACGACCTGCCGTTCTGGGTCCCGCCGACGCATTCGGAGCGCAGGTCCTTGTGGAGCGCGTTCACGCCCGTGTCGATGATCCCGACCTTGACGCCCCGTCCCTTGAACCCCTTCGACCACGCGTAGTCCGCGCCGATGCGCGTGATGTTCCACGTCGGGTTGCTCGGGTCGGGCAGCGTGCTCACGAGCTTCTGCCCGCCGCGCGCGAGCGTGATGCGCGCGACGTCCGGCCGCGCGCAGAGCGCCGTGAGCAGGGCCGGCTTCGCGCGGAGCGAGAGCTCGTTGCCGAGCCAGTGGGCCTCCCACCCGCTCTGCGCGGTCCCCGCCGTCACGCCGGCCGCGACCGCGTCGCGGATCGACTTCGTCTGGCCGGCCGGGACGCGCGTCTGGACGGTGTCGGCCTCGGTGCGGATCGCGTTGTAGACGCGCTTCACCTTCTCGATCTTCGTCGGCGCCGCCGCGGCGATCGCCTGCACGTCCGCGTACGCGGGGTCGTTCGGTGCGACGAGCATCTGAACGACGACGTCGAGGAACGTGTTCGTGAACTGCGGGTCGTCGATCTGAGCGTCGAGCTCGGGAGAGAGCTTGCCGGGGCACATGTGGGAAGCGCGGGCGGGCGGCGAGGCCGAGAGGAGCGCCGCGGCGAGGGCGATGGCGAGTCGTGCGTGCGGTCTCATGGCGTTCTCCGATCGCATCGGTCGATGGTCAGGGCTGGCAGACGAACGTGATCTGATCCGTGTCCGTCCGGACGGGCCCGCTCTCCGTGGCCCGCACGGCGAGCACGCGGCTCGCGCTCGCCGTGCCCGGACGCGGCACGACGACCTTCAGCGCGCCGCACATCGAGGGCCGCGTGATCGCGGGCTCCGGGTCGAGCGACGTCGCCGTCTCCGTGATCGTCGTCGCCCCGCCGATCCGTCGGAAGGTGTCCTCGAAGGACGCCAGGATGGCGGCCTGCCCCGCGGCGTCGAACGTCGTCGCGGGCAGGAGCTGGAGGAGGTCGACGTCGTTCGGGGAGCAGGCGCCGATGTGGAGGGGGCTCCGGTTGAAGCAGTAGAAGACCTCGAACGTGCACTGGTTGGCGACGGCGTCTCCGTCGCACGGCGCAACGCCGTCGCCACACGTGACCGTGAACCCGTTCGCCTGCTGGGTGACCGCCGCCTGCCTTCCCCCCGCGTACGGCGCCTCGACGCCCCAGCGCAGCGTGCACTCGTCCCACGCCTCGCCGTTCCCGCCGAAGTAGTAGACGTCGATGCCGCAGCTCGAGCAGCCGTCGCCGGCGGTCCCGTTGCCGTCGTCGCACGACTCGCCGTAGTCGACGACGCCGTTGCCGCATTCGCGCTGGCAGGTCGCGGAGCACCCGTCCCCGTCGACCAGGTTCCCGTCGTCGCACTGCTCCTGGAGCGTCCGGCCGCCGACGACGTACGTCCCGGGGTCGATGACGCCGTTGCCGCAGACCCAGCAGAACGCCCGGGAGATCGTGCAGCCGTTCGGGAACTGCGTCGCGGGATCGGAGGCGCTGCCGCCGGGCGTGCACGCGAGCGGCCCCCCGTGCTCGGGCCAGGGCCCGGTGCACCGGTCGAGCCCGGGTCCGCCGAAGTCGCTGCCGTCGCACCGCTCGGGGCCTTCCTTCCGGCCGTTCCCGCAGTACCAGCAGCCGCTCGTGTCGAACTCCGCGCACGACGCCTTGCAGCCGAGGACGCCCCCTTCGAGGTAGGGCGGCGAGACCGTCGCGCACGTCTTCCCGTCGAGCTGCGACCCGTCGCACACCTCGTTGCACTCGAACGCGGGGGCCTTCTCGAGGCGCCCGTTCCCGCAGACGCAGCAGTTCGACGTGTCGAAGGTGCAGCTCGGGCCGCAGGCGAGCCTGCCCCCGTCGAAGCACAAATCCGTACACCGATAGCCGCCGAGGTCCTGGCCGTCGCACTGCTCGAGGGCGCGCCGGTGTCCGTCGAGGGTGCAGGCGGCGGGCACGGCTCGGGGCGCCGCCAGGGCGAGGACGGCGAGCAACGTCGCGGCGCTCCGGGCCGTCGACCGCCGATCGCGATGCGTCCGCCGACGATGTCCCTTCCTCGTCATGGTACGCCGCTCGTCCGTCGACGCGGACGGTAGTCGGACCAGCGCGACGGAGACAAGCGTTTTCCGGCGGCGGCGCCAGGATAGTTGTCTCCATAGCAAGTCTATTCACGGCGCCGCCCGCCGCCCCGCATGCATACACCTGCCCTACCCACTCCTATGGCGGGCGCGGGGCGCGAATTCTCCTTGTCTCCGACGCGCGCCGCTGGATATCGCTCGCGCGAAGGAGAGACGCGCCATGCGCCGCACGCTGCTCGGGTTCGCCTTCCTCCTCGCCGCCGCGTCGCGCGCGTCGGGCATCGCGGATGGCCCGCCGGGTGCCACGACCGGCGATGCCCCGGCGCCGTTCTCGGGCCTCGCCGCCGCGGCGGAGGCGCAGCTCCTGACGGGCGGCGCGACGACACGGGTGCCGATCGACGTGCCGGCCGGCCGCAACGGCATGCAGCCGAACCTCGCGCTCGTCTACTCGAGCCAGGCGTCCCAGGGGCACTACGGCGCGGGCTGGGACCTGCCGATCGGGCGCGTCGAGCGGAGCACGCGGCTCGGGATGCCGCACTACGACGCGACGGACGCCTTCGTCGTCGTCCTCCCCGACGGCGCGCAGGAGCTCGTCGGCCTGCCGGATGGGTCGTACGCCGCCCGGATCGACGAGGCGCACGTCCGCATCACCGCCGACCCGACCAACAACCGCTGGTCGATGCGCGACACGAGCGGTCGGGTCTACGCCTTCGGCGCCACGCCCGAATCCCGCACCGGACCCAACGCGGCCGCCTTCGGACAGACGTTCGCCTGGAATCTGACCCAGGTGGTCGACGCGAACGGCAACGCCGTCGACTTCACGTGGCAGCAGCCCGCTGGCTCGGGCTGGGCCTACCCCGCGACCGTCTCCTACGGCGGCAACCCGAGCCACGGGCTCGCGCACATGTTCGTCGTGACGTTCACCCTCACGCCCCGCGCCGCGAGCGCGGTGCGGTTCCTCCTGAGCGCCGGCTTCGTCCAGCAGTTCGACCAGACGCTCACCAGCGTCCGCGTCGACTACCGCGGGCAGCAGGTGCGCCGCTACGAGGTCGCCTGGGGCGCCAGCGGCGCGAACGGGATGCCGCTGCTCACGAGCGTCCAGCTCCGCGGCGAGCACGACACGCTGCTCGTGCAGGACACCGGCGCGGCGGCCGCGACCACGTTCGCCTATCAGGACGGCGGCGCGCCCGTTCCGTACGCCGACCGGACCGAGTCGTTCTTCCCCCTCAGCTACTTCCGCGACGACGACTCCTGCACCCTCACGCAGGACCAGCCGACCTGCACGACGTGCCGCAACCGGGATTTCGTCGACCTGAACGGCGACGGCCGGCCGGACATGGTCGACACGAGCGGCTGGACGTCGAGCAACAAGTTCTGGACCGTCTACCTGAACCAGGGCCGCGCCGGCACGACGATGTTCGCGACCACGCCGCTCGCCTGGCCCGCCCCCGCGAAGTGCATCATCCGCAACAACTACCTCCTCACGATCTTCAGCAGCGACAGCTACATGACGTCCAGCTCGACGGACTGGACGGTGATCGACGTGAACGGCGACGCGCGCCCGGACTACGTGCTCCCCGGCGCGGAGATTACGGTCGATCCGGTCACGTTCCAGCTGACGACGTGGTGGTACGTGTACCCGAACACCGGGAGCGGCTTCGGCGCGCTCGAGAAGTGGCCGATCGTCGCGCCGGTCGGGCGCGTCGACGCGACGCGCGCCTCCGGGATCCAAGACACCCCGAGCTGCGCCACGATCGACATGTTCGACCTCAACGGCGACGCGCTCCCAGACCTCGTCGATTCGACACCGGGCGCGAGCGGGAAGTGGAAGGTCCACTGGAACCTCGGGAACAAGTCGTTCAGCTCGGGCGAAGACATCCCGGCGCCGTGGCAGTGCATCCGCATCGGCGGGCCGGGCACGGACAACCGCACGATCACCCGCGACACCTTCGACGTGAACGGCGACGGCCTCGTCGACGTCGTCACGGCGCAGGGGAACACCGCGTACGGCACCTGCAAGCCGGCCCAGAGCCCGTGCTGGCACTGGACGGTGCGCTACGGGACGGGCAAGGGCTTCCCGGGCCCGGGCGTCGACATCCCGACCCCGCCGCTCGGCGCGCTGCGCGCCTGGAACGCGGCGGACACGTCCTACGACTACGACGTGTTCGACCTGAACGGCGACGGCCTGCCCGACATCGTGGACGCGCGCGGCGCGAGCGCGGGGACGTGGACGGTCTACTACAACACCGCGCGCGGCTTCGGCGGGGCGCACGTGTGGGCGATGCCCGCGAAGATGCGCAAGCGGCACCCCAACGACGCCCTCAAGGCCCTCGTCACCGACACCTTCGACGTCGACGGCGACGGGTTCCCGGACATCGTGTCCCTCGTGAACGGGCAGGCGCACTTCTACCTCGCCCAGGCCGCCGCGCCCCCCGACACGCTGCGCACGATCGCCCGGCACCCCCGCCCGGGCGGCGGCGCGGCGGCGACGACGACCCTCGCGTACGGCAGCGCGACCAGCGCGGCCACGGCGAACGTCGATCCCGCGGTCGCGGACGGCGTTCCGCACATGCCGTTCCCCCTCTGGGTGCTCGCGACGACCCGCACGGCGGCCGCGGGTTTCGACGCCGACGTCCTGATGACGTACCGCTACGACGGTGGCTACTGGCACGCCGCACGGCGCGAGTTCCGTGGCTTCCGCACCGTCGACGTGACGGACGCATACGGCGTGACCGAGCGCCACGTGTTCGCGCAGTCCGACGCCCTGCGCGGGAAGACCGTGCAGCAGGACAAGTACGCCCGCTACGGCGCGAACGGACCGGCCGGCCTCCTCGACCGCGTCACCTCCGACTGGCAGGCGAGCCTCGTCGCGAACCGCTGGGTCCCCTTCCTCAACGGGATGACGCACGTCGAGTACAGCAGCGCCGCCGACACGCCCTGGCAGGAGCTCGCGAGCGGCACGCGCACGTCGCACAGCGACTACACGTACGACGCGTGCGGCAACGTCACCCAGGAGCGCGCGTACGACGGCGCGACGCTCCTCTCGGACAACCGCTCCACGTTCGGTCCCGGCTGCAACGCGTACGGGGTCTGCACCGGGATCTGCGACCGCGCCTCGCAGATCACGGTGGTCGGCGGTGTGACGAAGAACTTCACGTACGACGTTGCGGGCAACCTGAAGACCGTCCAGCTCGTCGGCCCGGGCAATCCGACGACGACCAACGACTACGATGCGTACGGGAACCTCACGCGGATCACGCACCCGAACGGCGCCGTCACGCAGGTTCGGTACAACGACGAGGGATCCGGCGACTTCCTCTACCCGAGCGCGCTCGTCGAGGATGCGACGGGCGTCGCGCTCGAGCACCGAACGACCTACGACCCGGCGTTCGGGAAGCTCAGGAAGGCCGTCGACCCCGCCGGCGCCGTGACCGAGTACCAGTACGACGACTTCGGGCGCCTCGAGCGGGTCGCGGAGCCGGGGCAGTCTCTCGCGCTGCCGACGCGCCAGTTCGTCTACACGATCGGCGCGGAGCAGCGCATCGACACGCTCACGCTCGAGCTCTCGCCGACGCCGCACCAGCTCACGTCATCGAGCTTCTACGACGGGCTCGGGCGCCCCCTGCAGACGCAGGCCGTCCGGCGCGTCGACGGCGCGGCCCGGGTGGTCGTCACCGGCGCGGTCGTGCGCGTCCCGGGCGGACGCGTCGTCAAGGAGATCGCTCCCGTCGTACTCGGCGGCGACCCGCGCACCCGCGTCGTCGTCGACGATCGGCCGGGCACGTGGCTCGTGCAGGACGAGTTCGGGCGTACGATCGCGCGCGCGCTCGCGGACGGCACCATGGCGACGGTCTCGTTCAAGACCGCGCGGGTCACGCGCCGGTGCGACGCGATCTACACGGAGGACCCGACGGTGGGCGTGTGCGTCGAGGAGGAGCTCGACGCGCTCAAGCGGAAGGTCGCGCAGCGGACGTACAAGGGGAACGCCGCCGTCGCCTTCTCGACGCGCGTCTGGGTGTACGACCCGGGCAACCGCGGCGTCGTCCTCCAACAGGACAACGGCGACTACCGGACGAACGTGACGACGACGTACGACGCGCTCGGCCGCCGGACGAGCATCACCCACCCCGATTCGGGGACCTGGCAGTACGACTACGACGCGAGCGGGAACGTCGTCTTCCAGAACGACCCGCAGAGCGGGCGCCACCTCGAGATCGAGTACGACCGCCTCGGCCGCGTCACCCGCCGGCTCCTCTTCAGCGGGAGCGACGCGAAGGGCGCCGGCACGCCGACCGTGCTGG
The DNA here is from genome assembly GCA_035650655.1 of Binatia bacterium. Taxonomy (GTDB): domain Bacteria; phylum Desulfobacterota; class Binatia; order DP-6; family DP-6; genus DASRHG01. The sequence goes on from DASRHG010000068.1 coordinate 13,534, forward strand.
CGACCTACACCTATGACACGGCGACATTCGGCCGCGGCCGCCTCGCCCGGGTGACGGACCCCTCCGGCACGACGACGTTCGACGTCTACGACGCGCGCGGGAACGTCCTCCAGACGGAGAAGACGATCACCTTCGCAGGCGTGACGCGCTCCTTCACCACGGCCGCCACGACCGACGCGCTCGGCCGCGTGCGGACGATGACGTACCCCTGGCCGGGCGGCGTCGAGACGGTCACCTACGGGTACGCGCCCGAGGGCGACGTCCTCAGCCTCGCCTCCGACCGGGGCACGTACGTCACCGACGAGCGCCGGAACGTCACGGGGGCGGTGACGGAGCGCACCTACGCGACCGGCGTCCGCGACCGCTTCACGTACGGCGACGCGGCGGACCTCTTCCGGCTGCGCGGGATCCAGACCGTCCACGTGACGGGCTGCAACACCGACGTGCTCCGGTCGATCGACTATTTCGACTACGACGCGGACGCGAACGTGCGCGGCATCCGCGACGCGCAGCGCACGCCGCGCGATCCGCGCTCGCTCACCCAGACGGCGACCTACGACGAGCTGGGCGAGATCGCGAGCGGGCGGCAGTGCGGTGCGGGCGGCTACGCGGGCGCCTTCGCGTACGACGCGAACGGGAACCTCGTGGCGAAGGACGGCGCGGCGTACGTCTTCGACCCGAACCGCCCCCATCGCCCGATCGGCGTCGGCGGCACCGCCATCACGTACGACGCGAACGGCGAGATGCTGACGCTCCCGAACGGCCGGGAGCTCACGTACGACGCCGAGGGCCGGCTCGTGCAGGTGAAGCGCGACGGCAACGTCGTCGGCGAGTATCTCTACGACTACCAGGGCACGCGCGTCGCCTCGCGCACGCGCGACGGCACCACCTTCTACTTCGGCACGTTCGACCTTCGCCTCGACACCGCCGAGGCCGCCCGCCACTTCGTGCTGGGCGGGCAGCTCGTCGCGACCTCCGTCGTGTCCTCGACCATCGTCGCCGCCGCCGAGCCGCCGCCCGCTCCCGGCACGCGCGCGGCGTGGGGCTTCGGCGCGCTCGCGCTCTTCGGCGTCGCCGTCTCGGTCCCGGGGCGCCGCCGCCTGCCTCTCGTGGGCCGCGTGCGCCGCGCGCTCGTCGCCCTGCTGACGGTGGTGCTCTGCCTCGCGAACTGCCAGCTCCCGGCGATCGCCGACGCGGCGCCGCCGCCGTCGGGCCCGCCGTCCGGGACCGTCTTCTACCATCCGGACCACCTCGGGAGCCCGCAGCTCCTGACCGACGAGCGTGGTGTCGTCGTCGAACGCCTCGTCACGCGTCCGTACGGCGCGCACGGCGGCTCGTTCGAGGACGGCGGCGCTCCGGCCGCCGAGGAGCGCGCGGCCTTCCAGTTCGCCGGGCACCGCGCCGACGACGGGACCGGCCTCATCTACTTCGGCGCGCGCTGGTACGACCCGGCGCTCGGCCTCTTCGTCACGCAGGACCCCGAGGCGCAGTTCCCGAGCCCCTACGGCTACGTCGGCGGGAACCCGCTCAACCGCACCGACCCGAACGGCGCCTTCGAGCTGCTCGGCTTCATCATCGCGATCGTCATCGCCGCCGTCATCGGCGCGGCGGTCTCGGTCATCCAGGCGGCCGTGAACGGCGCCTCGGGCTCGCAGCTCCTGAAGGCGGCGGCGATGGGCGCCGCCATGGGGGCCATCACGGGCGCCGTGCTCGGCATCGTCGGCCCCGCCGTGGCCGCAGCCAAGAGCGCGGCGCTGTCCGCCGCATACAACCTCGCCCTCGCCGGCTACGCGGTCTACGGCGCGGTCGAGAGCTTCCGCAACGGCCAGATCGTGTTCGGCATGGTCGCCGTGCTCGGCGCCGCCTCCGCCCTGAAGGGCCTCGGCGGCGGACTCTCCGGCGTCCTCAAGCGCTCGCCCGCGCCGAGCGACCTCGCCGGCACGCAGCTCGCGAGCGACACGTCGACGATGAACGACGTCTACAACCCGGGCTTCGAGCCGTGCAACGGCTGCGCCGATCCGAACGTGCTCGACCCGATCGACATCGTGATGCTCGCGAGCGCGATCAAGGCGGGCGTGAAAGCCGTCTATCTCGCCGGACGCGCCGCGTTCGCGGCCGCGGACGTCCTCCTCGCGGGGCGGGGCGCGGTGCCGCGGGCCTTCTGGTCTGGCGAAGGCGCGATGGAGGCGGCGATGGCGTGGGCGAAGGCCAACGGCGGCGTGACCCTCGAAATGACGGAGGCGGGCCAGGCAGCGGCGAACGCGACGGCCGGGCTCAGTCGAGAGGCGGCGACGCCGATCTGGGAGGCCGTCTCCCGCGAGTTCGCCGCGGGCGCGAGCGGAGAAGTCCACGTCTTCCAGGGCCCCGTCGTGCGGATCAACAGCATCTGGGCGACGGTCGAGTATCCCACGCTCAGCTCGAATCCGAACGTGACGAACATCGTGTATCATGTCGTCGGAGGCCCATGATCCGATGTTCCGGTTGTCACACGACGTGATCGAGAGCGACGAGGGTTTCACCGTGCAGATCCTCGGCCGGGGCCGTCTGCGGTATTGCGAGCCCCCCCGATGCGTGTACGTCGACACGGAGTTCCTGGTCGGCCCGTCGGGCATGGTCGTGTACAGCCGATCGATCCGGCGCTGGGAGCCCCCGCACGCGCACGAACCGATCGACGACGTGAAACGGGCCGCGATCGTCGCGAACCTCCGCCGCGCCCTGGCCTTCCGCGGATACGACATCGAGGTCGACTAGCCAGGACCATCGGAACGCACGGTGGCTCTCGCGCTGATCGCCCTCGTTGCCCTCGCCGTGGCCGCCGTCCTCGTGCTCCGAGGACGCCAGAGCGCGGCGCCCCTCGTTCTCGCCTCGCCGCGGCTCGCGCTCCTGAACCTGGCCGGCGCACCGGCCGCGCCGCTCCTCGTCGAAGACCGCGCGGCGCTCGTGCCACTCCTCGGCCCGGCCCGTGAAAGTGACGGCCCACCGCCACGCTGCGACGTGCTCTTCCTCTACTGCGAGATCGAACCCGACGGGCAGGTCCGGAACTCGAGCCTCGGGCTGCGGGAGCTAATCCGCGAGACGGGCGCGAAGATCGTCGTCGTCGCGAGCGAGAACGACGCCGCGCGCTACATCCTCGCGGGGAGGCAGGTGGGCTACGGGCGCGCGAACCTCGTCATGACCCTCGCGCGCAACGGTCCCGCATTCACCCGATTCTTCCGGCGCCTGTTCGAGAAGATGCTCGCCGGCGCGACGATGCCGATGGCGTGGGTACAGCTCGCACCGCAGGCACCTGGGCCGCCTCGGCAGGATGTCCCGAGCACGATCTTCGCGTGCGAGCTCGGGCAGATCGTCTTCGCGCGCAGAGACCGTTGAGGGCGGCCGGGGCGAGGAGGAGCACGACGACGGTCGCGCGCATGGTGTGCGATCGACACGCGCTCGTCGGTGTCCATGGAACCGCCGCAGGTCTTCGCCGCGCGCGCGCACGGGGGTGAAGCCGTAGTCGTCGTCGGCGATGTCGGCATCGTGCCGAGACTGCGTCGCACCGACCATCAAGCTCTGGGCGACGACGGCGCCCGGGAAGCACTCATCGACGCGCCGGTCGGCCCATTTGCGTGGCGGGGGGCGGCAGCAGCAGCGGCGGCGATCGGCGTCGAGCACCGTGTTCACGCGGGACCGGCGGAGCGCAGGTTAGTCGACGCTGAAGGTGAAGGGCTTCGGCACGCGCTCGCTCCCGGTGTCGGCGCCGCGTTCGAGCACGCGTCGCGCCTGCCCGCGCGGGGCTCGTCCTGACCAGTTGTCTGGCCCTACGAGACGACGCTGGCCAAGACTGCCGATCTCCGAGGTGACGACGCATCTACCGGAGCTCGTGACCGGCGTCGCGGCGCGAAGAGGCGGTCGTCGCAACGCGGAAGGAAAACTTGGGGGCCGTGGCTTCCACTGGAAGTGAAGCAGGGCGTCAAGCAGGCACTGCGGCTGCTGGCGCACGACCCGGGAGCCCGAGTGCCTGGTTCGTCGCGAGCTCGATGGCAGCGACGAACTATCTACGAGGAGCTGGGCGATCGGCTGCGAGCGCGCTGACGCGTGCCTCCCCGGAGCAGCCGCCGAGTTTCGTGCAACGCCCGAGGCAACACCGAGCGCGCCCCCTACGCCCGATACGTGTACCGCCCGCCCTCGCGCTCCTTGTTGAGCTTCTGGTGGAGATGGAGCCCCTCCAGCACGAACTCGATCGCCGCCGCCATGAGCCCCGGGCTCTCGAAGGGCCCGAGGAGCGCGACGCCGTCGCGCAGGCCCGGGATCTGCCGGATGCCCTCCAGGTACTCCTCGGACCGCATCTGGTCCGACACCTCGACGCCCCAGCCCGCCTCGAAGTGCTCCGACACCTTCTTCAAGGCCTCGACGCGGAGGTACTTGTCCCACACCTTCAGCACGGCGCGGTTGATGAGGCGGTCGATCAGGTCGCCCTCCTTCTTGTCCTCGCCCACGTACTCGAGCTCGATCTTCCCCGCGGTCGAGGCGAGGACGGCGTGGAGGTCCGTGAGGCGCGGCACGATCTCCCGCTCGCCGGTCCGGACGGCGCGCTTCTCGGCGTTCGAGACGAGACTCTCGTAGTTGTTGATCGTGACCCGGACGCTCACGCCCGAGGCCTGGTTGATCTCGTTCGACGCGCGCGCCTCGAACGTGAGGTGCGCGACGACCTCCTTCATGAAGCCGGGGACGCGGAGCTCGCGCCCGCCGCGGTCGAAGACCGGCGTCTCCTGCTCCATGATCGCGATCTCGTCCTCGATCGTGCGCGGGTAGTGCGTCCGGATCTGCACGTCGAAGCGGTCCTTGAGCGGCGTGATGATGCGGCCGCGGCTCGTGTAGTCCTCGGGGTTCGCGCTCGCGACGATGACGACGTCGAGCGGGAGGCGGACCTTGTAGCCGCGGATCTGGACGTCCTTCTCCTCCATCAGGTTGAAGAGGCCGACCTGGACCTTCTCGGTGAGGTCCGGGAGCTCGTTGATCGCGAAGATGCCCCGGTGCGTGCGCGGGATGAGGCCGTAGTGGATCGTCTCCTCGTCCGCGAGGTAGCGCCCCTCGGCCACCTTGACGGGGTCGATCTCGCCGATCAGGTCCGCCATCGAGACATCGGGGGTCGCGAGCTTCTCCCCGTAGCGCTGCTCGGGCCCGATCCACGCGACGGGCAGCGCGTCGCCCTCGGCGGCGGCGCGCCGGCGGCACGCGGCGCAGATCGGCGCGAACGGGTCGTCGTTGATCGGGCAGCCGCCGACGACCGGCACGAGCGGATCGAGGAGCGACGTGAGGCCGCGGATGATGCGGCTCTTCGCCTGCCCGCGCTCGCCGAGGAACACCATGTGGTGCCCGGCGAGGATCGCATTCTCGATCTCCGGGATCACGGTCGCGTCGTACCCGACGATGCCGGGGAGGATCCGCTCCTGGCGCCCGAGCCGCGCGAGCAGGTTCCGCCGCATCTCCTCCCGCACCGGCAGGACGGCGTAGCCGGAGGCGCGGAGCTCTCCCAACGTGCGAGGCGGTTCGTCCACGGCCGGGTCCCCCCTTGGTGTGCGGCGGATTATACGCGCGCGCGCAAGGCAGACAATCTGAAGCCGGTTTGCCGCCCGTACCACATCGCGCTCCCGGCTCGATGGTCGTCACTGCGCGCCGACGGCGGGGGCCTGGCGCCCGCGCGGCGCGTGCGCGCGCGTCAGGCCGCGACGGCGAGCCAGTCGAACGCGGGCCGGAGCCGATCGTACGTCTCGAGGAGATGCTGCGGCATCACCTTCGTCTCCGCGATGACGGGCATGAAGTTCGTGTCGCCCGCCCAGCGCGGCACGACGTGCCAGTGGAGGTGATCCGCGATGCCCGCGCCGGCCACCGTCCCGAGGTTCATGCCGACGTTGAAGCCGTCGGGATGGAAAGCGCTCCCCAGGGACGCGATGGCCCGGCGGAGCGTCTCGGCGAGGTCGGCGTGCTCGCCGGGCGCGAGATCGGCGAGCGAGGCCGTGTGCCGGCAAGGCGCCACCATGAGGTGCCCGTTCTGGTAGGGATAGCGGTTCAGCATGACGAGGCTCGCGGGCGTCGTGCCGAGGAGGAGGCGCGCCCGGGCGTCGCCGCGCGGCGCGGCGCAGAAGATGCACTCGCGCTCGGTGCGGTCGCCGACGTACGCCATGCGCCAGGGCGCCCAGATCACCTGCATCGCGGGCTCACTCGTCGGCGTCGTCGGCCGTCCACGGCTTCCCGTCGACGCGGAGCCGGAGCTCCTTCCCGACCTTGAAGAAGGGCACGCGCTTGGCGTGGACCGCGACGATCGCCCCCGTCTTCGGATTCCGGCCTTCGCGCGCGCGACGATGCTTCACGACGAAGCTCCCGAAGCCGCGGATCTCGATGCGCTCACCGCGCGTGAGCGCGGCCGTCATGCTGTCGAAGACCGCGTTCACCATGACTTCGGCGTCCCGGCGGGAGAAGCGGGGAAACTCCTTCAGCACCTCGTCGATCAGATCGCGCTTGGTCATGCTTGGCTCACTCGGGCAGGACACCGCGATAGAGGGAGACGAACCCCGCGACGCGCGTCGGGCCCCCGGCGCTCTCGAGGAGCGTCCGGTCGAGCAGCTCGATCCACCAGGCACGGCGGTGGACGCGCGCGCGGACGACGCGCGGCTCGCCCTCCTGCCCGGCCCGCGCCCACGCGATCCGGGTCGCGTCGTCGAGGCCTCCCAGCTCGTCGACGAGCCCCGCGGCGTGCGCCTGCGCTCCCGAGAAGACGCGCCCGTCCGCCAGCGCGCGGACCTTGTCGACGTCGAGCCCGCGCCCACGCGCGACCGCGTCGACGAACTGGCCGAGCACGTCGTCGATCATCGCCTGGAGGAGCGCCCGCTCCTCGGGCGCGAGCGGCCGGAGCGGGTGTCCGACGTCCTTGAAGGGTCCGCTCTTCACCACCTCCTCGCCGACTCCGACCTTCTCCGCGAGCGTCCGGTACTGGGGGACCTCCATGATGACGCCCAACGAGCCGGTGAGCGTCCCGGCGTCGGCGACGACCACGTTGGCTGCCGAGGCGATGTAGTAGCCCGCCGACGCCGCGATCGTGCCGAGCGACGCGACGACGGGCTTCACCGCACGGACGCGCCAGATGGCGTCGTAGATCTCCTGCGCGGGGGCGACGGAGCCGCCCGGCGAGTCGATGCGGACGACGACGGCCACGGTGCCGTCGGCGCGGCGCGCGCGCTCGAGCGTCGCGACGACCTCCGTGCCGCTCGCCTCGTCGATGACGCCGCGCAGCTCGACGACGGTCACCGTTTTGCCGAACGGGAAGCGCCCGCCGACGGAGCCCTCGCCGCCTCCGAAGAGCGCGCCCGCCACGACGGCGGCGCCGATGAGCGCGAGCACGACCGTGGTGAGGATCGCGAGCCCGCGCAGGATCGGATGTCGTCGCGCCATGACCCCTGCCGCACCGCCCCGCGAGGGCCGAGCCCCGGCCCGGCTAGCCCTTCGACTTCTCCGCGTCGGGCATGATGTCGGCGAAGGAGAACTTGCCGCTGTCGCGCTCGCGCTTCAAGTACGCGTCCATCTCGTCCCGCTCCTCGCTCCGCCGGAGCGCCTTGATCGAGAGGCCGATGCGCTTCTCGCGCGAGTCGACGGCGGTCACCTCCGCCTCGACCTGGTCGCCGGGCTTGAAGAGCGAGGACGGCTTGTCGACGCGCTCGGTCGAGAGCTGCGAGACGTGGATCAGGCCCTCGACGCCCTCCTCGAGCTCGACGAAGACGCCGAAGTCGGTGACGCTCGTCACCGTGCCCTTCACGCGCGTGCCGACCGGGTACGTCTTCGGAACGCGCGTCCAGGGATCCTCCTGCAGCTGCTTGATCCCGAGCGAGATGCGCTCGTTGTCGACGTCGATCCCGAGGACGACCGCCTCCACCTCCTCGCCCTTCTTGTAGAGCTCCGAGGGGTGCTTGATCTTCTTCGTCCAGTGGAGGTCGGAGACGTGGACGAGGCCGTCGATGTTCTCCTCCACCTCGACGAAGAGCCCGAAGTCGGTGATGCTCCGGATCTTCCCCCGGATCCGAGAGCCGACGGGGTGGTTGATCCGGACGAGCTCCCACGGGTTCGGCTCGGTCTGCTTGAGCCCGAGCGAGATGCGGCGGTTCGCCGGGTCGATGTCGAGGACCTGAACCTCCACCTCCTGCCCCACCTCGAGCACCTTCGACGGATGCGTGACGCGCTTCGTCCAGGACATCTCGGAGACGTGGATGAGGCCTTCGATGCCCTTCTCGATCTCGACGAACGCGCCGTAGTCGGTGAGGCTCACCACCTTGCCCCGGATGCGCGCGTTGAGCGGCAGGCGCTCCGCGATCGTCGTCCACGGGTCCTGCATGATCTGCTTCATGCCGAGGGACACCCGCTCGCGCTCCGGGTCGTACTTGAGCACGACGACCTTCACGTGGTCGCCGACGCTGATCACCTCGGAGGGGTGCGAGACGCGCCCCCACGACATGTCGGTCACGTGGAGGAGGCCGTCGATGCCGCCCAGGTCGACGAACGCGCCGTAGTCGGTGATGTTCTTGACGGTGCCCTCGAGGATGACGCCCTCCTCGAGGACCTTCAGCGTCTCCGACTTGAGCGCCGTCCGCTCGCGCTCGAGCACCGCGCGGCGCGACACGACCACGTTGCCCCGCGAGCGGTTGAACTTGAGAATCGCGAAGCGGCCGCGCTGGCCGATGTAGCGGTCGAGGTTCCGCGTCGGCCGGAGGTCGGCGTGCGAGCCGGGGAGGAACGCGGCGACGCCGATGTCGACCTTGAGCCCGCCCTTCACCTTGCCGACGATGGTCCCTTCGACCGACCCGTCGCGCTCGTACGCCTTCTCGATCTCGCGCCAGACCTTGAACTGCTCGGCCTTCTGCCGCGAGAGGATGATCTCACCCGACTCGTTGTCGCTCGCCTCGAAGTAGACGTCGACCTCGTCGCCCTCGTTGACCGTGAGCACGCCCTCGCGCGTCATGAACTCGTGGATCGGGATGTGCCCCTCGGACTTGTACCCGATGTCGACCGTGACGGTGTCGCGGCCGATGACGACGATACGCCCCGTGACGACTTCACCCGCCTTCGGGCTCTTCAGGCTCTTCTCGAAGAGGGCTCTGAAGTCCTCTTCGACACCGATCGAATGATCGGCCTTCTCGGTCGTCTCGGGCATCAAACGGCTACCCCCCCTCGGGTCGGATTCTCTGGATGGAACGCGCCGGCGGCGGCGCAACCGTCCTTCCATACTCTCGTACCACCAGGGTTTCAAGGGTGAAGGCAAAAGGATTCGCAGGCTTAGCGGCGCGGCGCCGCCCAGCACCCACGCTCACGTTCGGGCGCGCACGAGCGCGAGCATGCGCTCGACCACGGCGTCCAGCGAGAGCGCGGTCGTGTCGACGACGATCGCGTCCGGCGCCGGGCGGAGGGGGGAGTGGGCCCGCCCGCTGTCGCGCGCGTCGCGGGCGGCGAGCTCGTGCGCGAGCGCGGCCTCGTCGACGGCCTCCCCCCGGGCGCGGAGCTCGGCGGCGCGGCGCCGCGCCCGCTCCGCGGGCGTGGCCGTCAGGTAGAGCTTGACGGGCGCGTCCGGGAAGACGACCGTCCCGATGTCCCGCCCCTCCATGACGACGCCCCCCCGCGCCCCGACCTCTCGCTGAACGGCGACCAGGCGCTCCCGGACGACGGGCCGCGTCGAGACCCTCGAGGCGAGCTCGCCCGCCCGCGGCTCGCGGATCGCGCTGCTCAGGTCCCGGCCGCCGACGACGCATCGCTCGCCCACCGCGTCGAAGCGGAGCCCGGCGACGAGCCGGGCGAGCGCCGCGTCGTCGTCGAGGTCGAGGCCCGCTTCGTCGGCGAGCACGCCGACGGCGCGGTACATCGCGCCCGTGTCGACGTAGGCGAAGCCGAGGCGCGCCGCGAGCGCGCGCGACGCGCTCGACTTGCCGGCGCCGGCCGGTCCGTCGACGGTGACGACCGGCGGCGTCACGGCGCGCTCACGCTCGCGCCCAGCGCCGCGAGTCGCGCGAAGAAGCCGGGGAAGGAGACGTCGGCGCACCCCGCGTCGTCGAGGACGACCCCGTCCGTCGCGACGAGCCCCGCCACCGCGAACGCCATCGCGATGCGGTGGTCGCCGGCGGTCGCGACGGCCCCGCCAGCGAGCGGGCGTCCGGCGCGGCCGCGGATCGCGATCCCGTCGGGCGTCGTCCGGACGTCGACGCCGAGGAGGCGCAGCTGCTCGATCCCGGCGATCCGGTCGCTCTCCTTGACGCGCAGCTCACCGGCGCCGGCGATCGTCGTCTCCCCCTCCGCGAGCGCGGCCGCGACGCAGAGGACGGGAAGCTCGTCGATCGTGCCGGGGATCTCCGCGGGCCCGATCGTGGTGGCGCGCAGGCGCACGCTCCGCACGCGGAGCGTCCCCCACGGCTCGCCCGCGACCTCGCGCGTGTCCGCGACCTCGACCCCGGCGCCCATGCGCCCGAGCACGTCGAGGAACCCGGTCCGCGTCGGGTTCAGCCCCACGTCGCGGAGGATCAGCCTCGAGTCGGGCACGAGGAGCGCCGCCACGACCAGGAACGCCGCCGACGAGGGGTCGCCGGGAAGCGGGACGTCCGTGCCGACGAGCCGCTGCCCGCCCGCCACGGCGGCGCCGTCGGGGTGGCGCGCGACGCGGACGCCGAAGTGCCCGAGGAGCCGCTCCGTGTGATCCCGGGTCACGAGAGGCTCGCGGACCCGCGTCGTGCCGGCGGCGCGGAGCCCGGCGAGCAGCACGGCGGACTTCACCTGCGCGCTCGCCACGGGAAGCCGACAGTCGATCGCCGCGAGCCGCCCGCCGCGGACCGTGAGCGGCGCGTGCCCGTCCGTCGTCTCGACTCGAGCGCCCATCCGCCGGAGCGGCTCCGCCACGCGCTCCATCGGCCGGCGCCGGAGCGAGGCGTCGCCGTCGAGGACGACGCAGCCGGGGCCGCCCGCGACGAGGCCCGCGCCGAGCCGCATCGTCGTACCCGAGTTGCCGCAGTCGACGCGTACGTCCCCCGGCGGCCCGAGTGCCGACCCGCGACCCTCGACGCGCACCGTGTCGCCGCGCCGCTCGGCGCCGGCGCCGAGCGCGCGCACGGCACCGAGGGTCGAGAGGACGTCGGCGCCGCCCGGGAAGCGGTGGATCGTCGTCGCCCCCTCGGCGAGGGCGCCGAGGAGGAGGGCACGATGCGCGATCGACTTGTCGCCGGGCACGTCGACCGTGCCGCGGAGCCCGCCGCGGGGCGGCCCGACCCGCGTCATCGCTTCGCACCGAGGCGCCCGCGGATCGCGCGCGCCTCGGCGAGGGCCTCTTCGAGGCCCCGCACGTCCCCCGCGGCAACGAGCCCGGCCAGCCGGTCGAGCGCGGCGCGGAACTCGTCGAGGGCACGGCCGAGCGCGGGCGCGTTCGCGAGCAGGATGTCGCGCCACATCTCGGGCGCACCGCCCGCGATGCGCGTCGTGTCGCGGAAGCCGCTGCCCGCGTACTCGAGGACGGTGCGCCCGTCGACCCGCGCGCCGCCCGCCGCGGCGGCGAGCGCGAACGCGACCAGGTGCGTCAGGTGCGACACCCGGGCGAGGAGCTCGTCGTGCGTCTCGGGTGCCATCTCCTCGACGCGCGCGCCGACGCCCTCCCACAGCGCGCGCACGCGGGCGAGCGCGGCGGCGTCGGTCGCCGGCGTCGGCGTGAGGATGCAGCGCTCGCCGCGGAACAGGTCCGCCCGCGCCGCGGCGGCCCCCGACGCCTCGCTGCCCGCCACCGGGTGCGCGCCAACCACCGGCCCCTGCCCCGCCCAGGCCGCCTCGAGCGCGGCGACGAGCCCCGCCTTCACGCTGCCGACGTCGGTCAGGAGCGCGCCCGCGCGCGCGTGCGGCCGGAAGGCGCCGGCGAGCCCCGCGCACGCGCCGATCGGCGCGGCGAGGACGATCGCGTCGGCGTCCGCGACCGCGACGGCCGCGTCCTCGGCGACGCGGTCGACGATCCCCCGTCGCAGGGCGACCGCCAGGTTGTCGGGGCTCCGGCCGTAGCCGATCACCTCGCCGACGAGCCCGGCCTCGCGCGCCGCGAGCGCGAGCGAGCCGCCGATCAGGCCGACGCCGGCGACGGCCAGCCGCTCGAAGAGCCGCGTCACGCACCTCCGCGCGCGAGCACCGCCTCGAGTGCGGCGAGGAAGCGTGCGTTCTCCGCCGGCAGGCCGACCGTGACGCGCACGTGCGCCGGGAAGCCGTAGACGTCCATCGGGCGGACGATGACGCCCCGGCGGAGGAGCGCCTCGTACACCTTCGCGCCCTCTCCGACGCGGACGAGGACGAAGTTCGCCGAGCTCGGGACGTGCTCGAGCCCGAGGCGGCGGACGCCGGCGACGAGGGTCGCCATCCCCTCGCGGTTCGCGGCGATCGTCCGCCGCACGTGCTCCTCGTCGTCGAGCGCCGCGAGCGCGCCGACGAGCGCGAGCGCGTTCACGTTGAACGGCTGGCGGATGCGCCCGATCGCCTCGACGAGCGGCGCCGGCGCCACCGCCCACCCCACGCGGAGCCCGGCGAGGCCGTAGAGCTTCGAGAAGGTGCGGAGCGTCACGACCGGGGCCGCGCCCGCGCGCTCGCGGATGGTGTCCGGGTACTCCGGATCCTCGACGTACTCCGCGTACGCGTCGTCCGCCACGACGATCACGTGGCGCGGCACGGCGGCGAGGAACGCGCGCCACGCGGCGCGGCGGTAGATCGTGCCGGTCGGGTTGTTCGGGTTCGCGACGAAGACGAGCCGCGTCGCCGGCCCGATCGCCTCGGCGATCGCCTCGAGGTCGTGCGTGAAGTCGCGGAGCGGGACGATCCGCGGGACCCCGGCCGCGGCCTGCGTCACCATCCGGTAGATGACGAAGGCCTGGTCGGCCATGACGGCCTCCTCGCGCGGGCGAAGGAAGGTCCGCACGACCAGCTCGATGATCTCGTTCGAGCCGTTGCCGACGATCAGCTGCTCGACCGGCACGCCGACGCGCTCCGCGAGCCGGCGCTTCAAGTAGAAGGCCGAGCCGTCGGGATAGCGGTGCAGGTTCCCGAGCGCCGCGGCGATCGCCGCCACCGCCTTCGGCGAGGGGCCGAGCGGGTTCTCGTTCGAGGCGAGCTTGATCGAGTCCGCGATGCCGAGCGAGCGCTCGAGCTCCTCGATCGGCATGCCGGGCGGATACGGCGTGAGCGTCCGGATCCACTCCGGGACGAGGGCGCGGAGGTCCATCGTCACGCCTCCGCCGGCGGTGCCGCCGGGTAGGAGCCGAGGATCTTCAGGTGCACCGCCGTGCGGCCGAGCTCGGCGAGGGCGCGCGCGATCGGCCGGTCGCGCCGGTGGCCCACCAGGTCGACGAAGAAGGAGTAGTCCCAGGGTCGCCCCCGCTGCGGCCGCGACTCGAGCTTCAGCATGTTGACGCCGTGCGCGGCGAACGGCCGGAGAGCGGCGGCGAGCGCGCCCGCTTCGTGCTTCACCTGGAACATGATCGACGTCTTGTCGTCGCCGCTCGGCTCGGGCGAGTCGTGCGGCGCGAGCACGAGGAAGCGCGTCACGTTCGCCGGGTCGTCCTGGATCGCCCGCGCGAGGATCGCAAGGCCGTACGAATCGGCGGCGGCCTCCGCGGCGATCGCGGCAAGTCCGCGTCCCTGCCGCGCGCGCTCGGCCGCCCGCGCGTTCGACGTCTCCGGCTCGGTCGGGACGCCCGGGAGATGCGCGGCGAGCCACTGCCGGCACTGCCCGAGTGCCTGCGGGTGGGCGACGATGCGCCGCACGGCGTCGCGCCGCGTACCGGGACGCGCGAGGAGGCAGTGGAGCACCGGGAGGTAGATCTCGGCGCCGACGCGCAGCGTGGAGTCAACGAGGAGGTCGAGCGTGTGCGCGACCATCCCCTCCGTCGAGTTCTCCACCGGGACGACGCCGAGCGCGGCGCGCCCGGTCTCGACGTCGTGGAACACCTCGGCGACGGTGCCGGCGGGCACGTACTCGGCCGCGGCGCCGAAGAGCCGGCGGGCGGCGAGATGCGTGAACGTCGCCTCCGGGCCGAGGTAGGCGATGCGGAGCTGCCGTTGGAGCGCCCGCGACGCCGAGATGATCTCCCGGAAGATCGAGCGGACGTGCCGATCGGGCAGCGGGCCCTGGTTCTCGCGCGCGAGCCGCGCGAGAACGCCCTTCTCCCGGTCCGCCGCGTACACATCCGAGTTCGTCCGCGCCTTGTGGCCCGCGATCGCGAGCGCGAGCCGCGCGCGCCGGTTGAGCAGCCGGAGCAGCGCGTCGTCGATCCGGTCGATGTGCCGGCGGAGCGCGGGAAGCGAAGCCTTGCGCGGCATGCGAAACCGTCCGACCGCGGGGTCTACCGTGGCCCCCCCGGATTTGCAATTTCCGCGCGCGCGCACGCGACCGGCCGCGTTCCACGCGCGAGGAAGCGCTCGACCTCCGCGACGATCCGCGGCGTCTCGTCCTCCGCGCGCCGCCAGTGGACGCCCGGCTCGCGCCGGAACCACGTGCGCTGCCGCTTCGCGAACCGGCGCGTCGCGCCCACGGTCGCCGCGAGCGCCTCCTCCACGCTCGCGCGTCCCTCGACGGCGGCGAGCATCTCGCGATAGCCGACCGCGTCGAAGCCCGGCGCGTCCGGCGGCACGCCGCTCGCCCGGAGCGCCCGAACCTCCTCCACGAAGCCCGCGTCGACCATCGCCCGCGCGCGCGCGGCGATGCGGGCCTCGAGCGCCGCCGTCGGCCACGCGAGCCCCACGACGAGCGCGTCGTACGGCGCCTCGTCGAAGCCGTGCGCCGCCTGCGTGCGGGAGAGCGGCACGCCCGTCGCGAGTGCGACCTCGACGCCCCGGACGATGCGCACCGCGTCGGCCGGATGGACGCGGGCGGCGAGCGCCGGGTCGAGCGCCGCGAGCCAGCGGTGGAGCGCGGGCGCGCCCTCGGCGGCGACCATCCGCTCGAGCGCGGCCCGCAGACGCGGGACGCGCGGCGGCGCGGGACAGAGCCCGCGGAGCAGGACCCGCAGCCAGAGGCCCGTTCCGCCGACGACGATCGGGACGCGCCCGCGCGCCAGGATCGCGTCGATCGCGGCCGTCGCCGCCGCCCGGAAGCGGGCCGCGTCGAAGGGCTCGGTCGGCGCGACGAGGTCGAGCCCGTGGTGCGGCACGCGCGCGCGCTCGGCCGCGGTCGGCTTCGCGGTCCCGACGTCCAGGCCGCGGTACACCTGTCGCGAGTCGGCCGAGACGACCTCGCCTCCCGAGCGCTCGGCGAGGAGGAGCCCGAGCGCGCTCTTCCCGCTCGCCGTCGGCCCGACGACGCACACGATGCGCGGCCGGTCCATCAGCGGCGGAAGAGAGCCTCGAGCCGGGCCCGCGTGAGCTCGACCGCGACGGGGCGGCCGTGGGGGCAGTGCGCGCTCACGGGGACGTCGTCCATCGAGGTGAGCAGCGCGCGGACCTCGAGCGGGTCGAGCCGCTGTCCGACGCGCACGACGCTGTGGCAGGCAATCGTCGCGAGCACGGCGTCCGCCGCGCGCTCCGCCGCGTCGCTCGCGCCCGTCTCGACCAGCTCCTCCGCGAGCGCGCGGACGACGCGGCCGACGTCGCGGCCCGCGAGGAGACGTGGGACCGTGCGGAGGAGGAACGTGTCGTCGGCGAAGGGCTCGCCCTCGAGCCCGGCGGCGGCGAGGACGGCCTCGTGCTCGCCGAGCACGGCGGCGTGCGCGGGCGGCAGCGTGATCGTCTCCGGCACGAGGAGGGCGTCGCGCGCGACGGCCCCGGCGCGCCGCTCCGCGCGCAGGCGCTCGAAGACGACGCGCTCGTGCGCGGCGTGCTGGTCGATCAGCACGACCTGTCCCTCGCCCTCGCACAGGAGATAGCCATCGAAGAGCTGCCCGACGAAGCGGAGCGCCGCGAAGCCGCGCCGGGCGGGTGCCCAGAGCCCGCCCGGCGCAGGCGCCGGCGCCGCCGCGAACGGCATCGCGGGCACCGCCGCCCGTCCTTCGTAGCGGGCGGCGCCTTCGCCCACCACCCCCGGCGGCGGCGCGAGCGACGCCGCGAGCCGGGCACGGATCGCGGGCACGAGGAGCTGGTGGACGGCGCTCGGGCGGCGAAAGCGCACCTCGAGCTTCGCCGGGTGCACGTTCACGTCGACCTCGCCGGCGGGCGCGCGGAGGAAGAGGACGGCGACGGGGTAGCGCCCGCGCATGAGGAGCGCCTCGTAGCCGTCGAGGAGCGCGCGGAGGAGGAGCCGGTCACGGACGAACCGCCCTCCCGGCCCGTCGCCGCCCCCGAGCGCCACGTACGTCCAGCAGAGCCGCGCGGTCGAGACGCTCTCCGCGGGCGGGCCGAGCCAGGCCGCGGCGCGGTAGCCGTCGGCCGCCGCGGCGAGCTCGACGAGCGCCGCGGCGCGCGCGCGGCCGAGGACCTGCGCGAGCCGCTGGCGGACGTCGCGCACCGCGGGGAACGCGACGAGCTCGCGCCCGTCGTGCTCGAGCCGGAAGGCGACCGCCGGATGCGCGACCGCGAGGCGCGTGACGGCCTCGGCCGCGTGGCCCGCCTCGGTCGCGGGCGCGCGGAGGAACTTCCGCCGGGCCGGCGTCGTCCCGAAGAGGTCGTGCACCTCGACGACGGTCCCGGGCGCGGCGCCCGCCACTCCCGTCTGCCGCGCGCCGCAGGCGTCCGCCTCGACGACCGTCGCGTGCGCCTCGAGCGCGCGGCGCGTGACGACGCGCACGCGCGCGACGGCGGCGATGCTCGGGAGGGCCTCGCCGCGGAAGCCGAGCGTCGCGACGGACCGGAGGTCGTCCGCGGCGACGAGCTTGCTCGTGGCGTGGCGCGCGAAGGCGAGCACCGCGTCGTCGGGCGCCATCCCCTCGCCGTCGTCGCGCACGACGATCGCGTCGAGGCCGCCCGCCCCGAGCCGGACGTCGACCGCCCGCGCGCCGGCATCGAGCGCGTTCTCGCAGAGCTCCTTCACGACCGACGCCGGCCGCTCGATCACCTCGCCCGCCGCGATTTGACCCTGCACGGCGGGCGGCAGGACGGCGATCTTGCCCACGCTCAGATCACGAAGCGGGCGTCGCGCCGCCCGAGCCACTCCTCCACCTCGTCGCGCTTCGCCTCGAAGCCCGGACGGCCCATGAGCCCGTACGTGAGCCGCTTCCCCTCCTCGACGCCCGGCTGCCCGAACGCGTCGATCCCGGCGAGCGCCCCGACGGCCGCCGTCGCCGTCTCGAGGAGGTAGAGGACCTGTCCGAGCGTGAAAGCGTTCACGGCGGGCAGCGAGAGCGTCGCGCTCGGGCGGCCGCGCTTCGCGAGCGCGAGCTCCGTCGCGCGCTGCTCCGCGTTCAGGAGCTCCCCGAGCGTGTGCCCTCCGAGATACGCGAGGCTCGCGAGGTCCTGGTAGCTCGCCGGGATGTCGACGGGCTCGCCGTGATCCTCGACGCGGAGGAAGAGGACGACCTTGTCGCGCGGGCCCTCGGTCCAGAGCTGGAGCTGGGAGTGCTGGTCGGCGGCGCCGACGGCCCGGACGGGCGTCTGCCCCCACTCGACCGTCCGCCCCTGGAGGTCGACCGCCTTGCCGAGGCTCTCGGCCCAGAGCTGGCAGAACCAGTCGCCCGTCGTCGCGAGACGGTCGCAGTAGGCCATCATCACGACGACCGACTTCCGGCGCTCGGTGTGGAGCAGCCAGAGCGCGCCGGCGAGCGCGAGCGCGGGGTCGGCGAGCGGCGAGGCTGCGCCGCGTCCCCGCTCGTCCATGGCGGCCGCGCCGGCGAGGAGCTCCTCGACGTCGATCCCGGCCACCGCGGCGGGGAACAGGCCGACGGGCGTCAGCACCGAGAAGCGGCCGCCGACGCCGGCGGGGATCGCGAGCGAGCGGAAGCCCTCGTCGTTCACGATCTGCCGCAGCGCACCCTGCTTCGCGTCGGTCGTGACCAGGAGGTTCTGCTTGTAGTCGACGGCGCCGAGCTCGCGGAGGAGCCGGTCACGCACGATCAGGAACTGGACCATCGTCTCCGCGGTCTCGCCCGATTTGCTGACGACGTTGAAGAGCGTCCGGCGCAGGTCGAGCCCGGCGAGGAGCTGCCCGAAGGTCTCGGGGTCGATCGAATCGGCGACGACGACGCGCATCGCGCCGGGCGCGGGGCCGAGCGCGGCGTGGAGCGCCCGCGGGCCGAGCGCGGAGCCGCCGATCCCGAGCACGACGAGCGTGTCGAACTGCCCGCGGACGGCGCCGGCGGCGTCGAGGACGGCGCGCACGTCGTCCTGCCGGTGCGGGAGGTCGGCGAACGCGAGCTCGCCCGCGGCGCGGCGCGCGCCCAGGTCCTCGCGGACGCGCGCGAGATCGGCCTCGATCCGTCCCAGGTCCTCGGGGGCGAGACCGTCGGCACCCACGGCGCCCACGAAGAGCGCGTTCAGATCGAGGCGCACCGCCATGGACTCGCGCCAGCGGCGGCGCCGGAAGTTCGCCATGCGTCGCGGGGTGTAGCGTGCGTCCCGCAGGGGGGTCAAGGTACGGCGTTTCCGGCGCGCCGCGGCGTACGGTATCCTCGCGCGCGTGGCGAAGCTCGTCCCGGACGTCGCGACGCTCGTCGCGGCCCTCGCGCCGCGACGCGCCGCGGGCGCGCGCGTGGTTTTCACGAACGGCTGCTTCGACCTCCTCCATCCCGGCCACGTCCGCTACCTCGGCGCCGCGCGTGCGCTCGGCGACGTGCTGGTCGTCGGACTGAATGGCGACGCGTCGGTGCGCCGCCTGAAGGGCGCGGGCCGCCCCATCCTGACCGCGGCCGAGCGCGCCGAGGTGCTCGCCGGCCTCGCGGCCGTCGATTACGTGATCGTCTTCGACGACGACACGCCCCGAGCGCTCGTCGCGGCGCTCGCACCCGACGTCCTCGTGAAGGGCGCGGACTGGGCCGAGGAGGACATCGTCGGGCGCGAGGAGGTGCTCGCGCGCGGCGGGCGCGTCGCGCGCATCGACCTCGTCCCCGGCGTGTCGACGAGCGAGCTGATCCGGCGGATCCGCGGCTGACCCCGGTCCGCATGGCGGGATCGAGACGGGCGTGCCGCGGCTCCGCGTTGCACGCGCGATCGGGGCGTGGTAGCCAGGCGCGCCATGGCTCGCGCGTGCGACATCTGCGGCAAGCAGCGTTCGGTCGGCTCCAACGTGAGCCACGCCAACAACAAGACGAAGCGTCTCTGGCGGCCGAACCTCCAGCGCGTCCACGCGAAGGTCGGCGGCGCGGCGAAGCGCATCCTCGTCTGCACCCGCTGCATCCGCTCCGGACGCGTCGAGAAGGTCGCGTAGGTCGTCTCGGGTCGCGTTCCCTAGGTCCGCAGGCGCGCGACCTTCATCACGCCGCGCACCCGCCCGAGGTTCCGCATCACGCGGTTCAGCTCGTCGAGGTTCGAGACCACGACCTCGAAGACGTTCTGCGCCTTGCCGTCGCCGAGCCCGTGCACCTGGGCGCGCGCGATGTTGATGCCCGCCGAGCTGATCGCCTTCGACATGGCGGCGAGGAGGCCCGGGCGGTCGACGCACGTCACCTCGACGCGGACCGTGCGCGGGGCGCCCTTCCCGTTCTCCCACTGCACGTCGATCCGGCGCTGCGGATCCGATTCGAGGACCTTCGGGCAGTCGAGCGCGTGGACGGTGACGCCCCGGCCGCGCGTGATGAAGCCCGTGATGCGCTCGCCCGGCAGCGGCGCGCAGCACTTCCCGAAGCGGACGAGCACGTCCTCGACCCCGGAGACCTGGACCCCGCTCTTCGTCTGTCGCCCGACGAGTCGGAGGAGGCGCTGGAGCCGGCCCTCGCTCCGCTCGCGTCGGCGCTCGACCTCCTCGGCGGGCAGGATCTTCGCGAGGACCTGCTGCGCGGTGAGGCGGCCGTAGCCGACCGCCGCGAGGAGCGTCTCCTCGTCCTTCTGGCCGAGCTGCGTCGCCACCCGCTCGAGCGTCCCGTCCTCGCGGAGCGTTTTCATCTCGAGCTGGTGGCGGGCGAAGTCGCGCTCGAGGATCTCGCGCCCGACGGCGACGGAGCGCGCGCTCTGCTGCGCCTTGATGTAGGCCCGGATGCGGTCCTTCGCCTTCGAGGTTTTGACGATCTTCAGCCAGTCCTTCGACGGCACCTGGCTCGAGGTGGTGATGATCTCGACCGTGTCCCCGCTCTCGAGCTGGTAGCGGAGGGGGACGATCCGGCCGTTCACGCGCGCGCCCGCGCAGTGGTGCCCGACCTCGGAGTGGATCCGGTACGCGAAGTCGATGACGGTGGACCCGACGGGGAAGTTCAAGAGGTCGCCCTTCGGCGTGAAGACGAAGACCTCCTCCGTGAAGAGGTCCTCCTTCACCGAACGGAGGAACTCCTGCGGGTCCTGGAGATGCTGCTGCCACTCGAGCATCTGGCGGAGCCACGCGAAGCGCTGGCCGTCGTCGGGGGCGGCCGCCGTCCCCGGCTGCTTGTAGCGCCAGTGCGCGGCGATCCCGTACTCCGCGACGCGGTTCATCTCGCGCGTGCGGATCTGGATCTCGATCCGCTCGCCGTAGGGGCCGATGACCGTCGTGTGGAGCGACTGGTAGCCGTTCGCCTTCGGGAGCGCGATGTAGTCCTTGAAGCGCCCGGGGACCGGCTTCCAGCTCGCGTGCACGACGCCGAGCGCCTCGTAGCACTCGCCGACCGAGTCGACGACGACGCGGAAGGCGACGAGGTCGTAGATCTGGTCGTACAGCAGGTTCTGCGCCTGCATCTTCTGGTAGATCGAGTAGAAGTGTTTCGGCCGGCCGCTCACCTCCGCCTCGAGCTCGGCTTCCGCCAGCCGCTTGGAGAGGACGGTGATCACCTCCTTGATGTACCGCTCGCGCTCGGCCTTCTTCTTCGCGACGTTCCGCTTGAGCTGGTAGTAGACCTCGGGGTGGAGGAAGCGGAGCGCGTTGTCCTCGAGATCCGACTTGATCCAGTAGATGCCGAGGCGGTGTGCGAGCGGCGCGTAGATGTCGAGCGTCTCCTGCGCGATCTCGAGCTGGCGCTGCGGCGGGAGGTGCCCGAGCGTCCGCATGTTGTGCGTGCGGTCGGCGAGCTTGATGAGGATCACGCGGATGTCGCGCGCCATCGCGAGGAGCATCTTGCGGAAGTTCTCCGCCTGCTTCTCCTCGCGCGACGTGAAGTTGATCTGGCCGATCTTCGTGACGCCGTCGACGAGCGCGCCGATCTCCTTGCCGAAGGTCTGCTCGATCTGCTCGAGCGTCGCCAGCGTGTCCTCGACCGTGTCGTGGAGGAGTCCCGTCGCGATGCTCGGGACGTCGAGCCGCATGTCGGCGATGATGCCCGCGACTTGAAGGGGATGGGTGAGATACGGTTCGCCGGAGGCGCGCCGCTGCCCCTTGTGAACCTCCGCCGAGAACTCGTACGCTTTCTGGATCGGCTCGACCGACGCCGTCGGGCTGTACGACTTCACCCGCTCGATGAGGTCGGTGATCGTCATCGGACCATCCGGTGCGCGGCGCCGACGATCTCCCGCGCGATCTCCTCGGGCGTCCGGTCGGCCGTCTCGATGACGCGATCGTAGTGCGAACGGTCGTGGTAGTCGACGTGGTAGATCTCCTGGTAGCGCCGGGCGTCCGAGGCCTCGCGCGCCTGGATCTCGCGCAGCTTGGAGCGTGCGTCGCCGCCCTCGCGCCCGGCGATCCGCGCGGCCCGGACGGGCTCCGGCGCGTCGAGGAATATGCGGAGCGCGCGCACGCCGGCCCGATCCGCCATGAAGGCGGCGAGCCGGCCCTCGAGGACGGCGTTGCCGCGCTTCGCCCGCTCGCACATCTGCTCGTCGAGCCGGCGGTCGATCGTGTGATCCGTCTCGGCGCGGCGCGCGTACTCCTCGAGGGAGAGGCCGGCCGCCTCGGCCTGGCGGCGAAACACGTCCCCGGCGTACACGTGCTCGAGCCCGAGCGCCGCCGCGACGAGCCGCGCCACCGTCGTCTTGCCGCTCCCCGGCAGGCCCGAGATCGTGATCAGCACACGCGCATTATAGCCGGCGCGGCCGCTTCTGCACCCTGCGCGGGACGGACTCGGTGCCGAGGACGCGCCTGCGGCGGCTGCGACCGCGTCCCCGCCCCGCGGGACGCGAGCCGTCTCGGCGTCCCCTTCCTCGGCGTCCCGACCTGGGCGAACCGGACCCGCGCGACGCCGGGGAGCCTCCACCAGTGCCGCGCCGCGGCGCTCATGCCGCCCGACCGGGGGATCCCGCCCGACGACGACACGTGCTTCGCCGACTCCGCGGCGGAGTTCGTCCCGCGCTGGGGCAAGATCGTCGCGGCGATCGACCGTGGAACGAGCCGTGGCGTGTCAGTTCCGGCGCGGCACGAACGCCGAGTGGCGGCAGAACGTCCTGAAGCCGGGGTTCGACGCGATCAAGCGGACGCGCCCCGACGCCCTCGTCGGGGCACCGGGCGTCGACGTCAACTCCGGGACGGACCTCGACTCCTGGTGGTGACGGAGTTCGGCTTCGGCAGCGAGCACTGCCGCTTCGGGGGCGGCAACGTCGCCGATCCCGGCGCCGCGGCCGTGGACGTGCTCGCGACCTGGCAGGCGGCGAACTGCAGGCACGCGTTCATCCGGGACCTCCGGCGGCCGGCGCTCGGCCCGGACGAGCGCGAGTACGAGCCTTGGCCGCCAACCCGCCCGCGCCCGTCGACGACAAGTACCGGACGATCCGGAACGCCTTCGGCGTCCGCTGAGCGCTACTCGACGTTCTGCACCTGCTCGCGGAGCTTCTCGACCTCGCCCTTCGCGTCGAGCACGAGCCGCCCGATCGTCAGGTCGCCGGCCTTCGCGCCGGTCGTGTTGAGCTCGCGGTGGATCTCCTGGAGCAGGAACTCGATCCGCTTCCCGACGGGACCGCGTTCGCCGAGCGCCACCCGGAGCGCGGCGAGATGGCTCTCCAGCCGGACGATCTCCTCCGTGACGTCGCTCCGGTCGGCGAGCATCGCGACCTCCTGCGCGACGCGCCCGGGATCGAGCTCCCCGCCGCCCACGACCCGCTCGAGCCGCTCCTCCATCTGCCGGCGGAGGGCGGCGAGCGCGCGCGGGAGCTGGCGGCGGATGCGCGCGGCGAGCGCCTGCACGCGCGCCGTCCGCGCGCGCATGTCGCGGGCGAGCCGCGCGCCCTCCCGCCGTCGCTCGGCGTCGAAGGCCCGCAGCGCCGCCGCGAGCGCCCGGCGCACGGCGGGAAGCTCCCGTTGGACGTCGGGCGGGCGCTCGGCGACCTCGAACAGGTCCGGCAGGCGCAGGACGTCGGCGATCGCGAGCCCGGGCGCGAGCCCGAGCGCCCGCGCGAGCGCGCGCGCGTTCTCCACGTAGGCGCGCGCGAGGTCCGCGCGGACGGCGACGCGGTAGCGGCGGCGCGCGGCGACCGGCGTCCGCGCGAGCGTCACCTCCACCCGGCCGCGCTCCGCGACGGCCCGCACGCGGTCGCGGACGTCGCGCTCCCACGCCGCGTACTCCCGCGGCGCGTTCACCTTGACGTCGAGGAAGCGCTGGTTGACGCTTCGGATCTCGACGCTCACGCGCGCCGCCGGCGCCTCGGCGCTCGCCGCGCCGTATCCCGTCATGCTGCGCACGCCGCTAGCCGTGACGGACCGCGCGACGGAGCTCGTCGCCCGCGACCGTCGCCGTCCCGACCTTGCCGACGACGATGCCGGCGGCGTGGTTCGCGAGCACCGTCGCCTCCTCGAGGGTCCCCCCCGCGGCGAGGGCGAGTGCGCACGCGGCGATCACCGTGTCGCCGGCGCCCGTCACGTCGAACACCTCGCGCGCGACGGTGGGGAACGTGCGGACGACGCCGCCCGGCTTGAAGAGCGCCATCCCCTCCTCGCCCCGCGAGATGAGGACGGCGCCCGCCTGCCAGCGCTCGAGGAGGCGTGCGCCGGCGGCGCGGAGCGTCGCCTCGTCGCGGATCTCGATGCCCGCGGCCGCCGCGGCCTCCTCGCGGTTCGGCTTCACGAGCGACGCGCCCCGGTAGTGCGCGAAGTTCGGCTGCTTCGGGTCGACGAGCCAGATGAGCGGCCGCCGTCGGGCAGCGTCGGTGAGCGCGCCGAGGAGGTCCGCGCCGATCGTCCCCTTGCCGTAGTCGGAGACGATCACGACGTCGTGGCGCGCGAGTCGGGCGAGGACGAAGTCCCGGACGCGCCGGACGCTCGGGCCGTCGGGCACGTGCGGCTCCTCGCGGTCGAGGCGGACGACCTGCTGCTGGTGGGCGATGATGCGGGTCTTCTCGACCGTCGTCCCGTCGCGGCCGACGACGACCCCCTCCGTCCCGGCGCCGAGCGCCGCCAGCGCGGAGACGAGCCGCCTGCCGGCGTCGTCGCGGCCGACGATGCCGCACGCCGCGGCACGCGCGCCGAGCGCCGCGATGTTGCTCACGACGTTGCCCGCGCCGCCCGCACGCACCTCCTCGCGCGTCACGTGCACGACGGGGACCGGGGCCTCGGGTGAGATGCGATGCACGCGGCCCCACACGAAGCGGTCGAGCATCAGGTCGCCGACGACGAGCGCCCGGACGCGCCCGAACCGCCCGACCAGCTCCGCCAGCCGGCGTGCACTCATCCGCATGGCGGCTCTCCGTAGCAGGCGAGCGTCCCCTCTGCCATCCGCGCGCTCGAGAACGCCGCCGCACGCGCCCGCCCGGCGTGGCCGAGCCGCGCCCGGAGCTCCCCGTCGGCGACCAGGCGGGCGAGCGCCGCTGCGAGGGCGTCGGGATCCTCCGGCGGGACGAGGAGTCCCGTCTCGCCGTGCACCACCGCCTCGGCGAGCCCGCCGACCCGGCTCGCGATGACCGGCAGCCCGGCCGCCATCGCCTCGAGCGCCGCGACGCCGAGCCCCTCCCGGCGCGACGGCAGCGCCACCACGTCGGCGGCGGCGAGACACGCCCCGATGTCCCGGCGGAAGCCCGCGAAGCGGACCGCGCCGTCGAGCGGCGCCGCGGCGCGCTCGAGCGTCGCACGCTCGCGCCCGTCGCCGCAGAGGACCCAGCGGACGGGCAGCGCCGCCGGGGCGAGCCGCGCGGCCGCGGCCAGGAGGACGTCCTGTCCCTTCCGTCGCTCGAGCGCGCCCGGCACGAGCACGAGCACCTCCCCGGGGCCGACGCCCCATTCCGCCCGCAGCCGCGCGCGCGCGTCCGGCGGCGCCGCGAGGCGCGTCGCGTCGACGGCGCTCGGTACGACGCGGATCCGCTCGTCGCGCACGCCGGCGCGGCGGAGCGCCGCCCGAACCCCCTCCGAGATCGCGATGACGACGTCGACCGCATGGTTGTAGAGGAAGCGGACGTACGGGCCGCCCGCGGGCACGTAGTCCATCCGCCGGGTGACGACGAGGCGCGCCCCGCGGCCGCGGCAGACGGGCGCCAGCGCGTGCGCCCGCGCGGTGTGGAAGTGGACGACGTCGACGCGGCCCGCGAGCCGCCGGAGCGCGAGCGCGGCGCGGACGTCGAAGTGGTTCGCGATGCGGAGCGGCACCACGTCGACGCCCGCCGGCAGGTCGGCCCGCGCGAGCGCCCCCGCGGGGTCCGCGGCGAGCCCCGAGCGGTGCCCGCGCGCCGCGAGCTCGCGGACGAGACACAGCACCTGGACCTCGCCACCCCCGAAACCGCGCTCGGGGTCGACGTGGAGGACGCGCACGGGTCACCCGTCCCGGCAGCGCATGAGGACGGCGAGCGCGGCCCACATCGCGAGCGCGACCTCGTTGTCGCCGAAGTTGTACTGCGTGAGGCCGCCCACCAGGAAGCCCACGACGCCCGCCCAGGCGCCGGCGGCCGCGCCCCAGGTCGCCGCGTCTCCCGCCCCCGCGACGGCCGGCCATCCGCGGAGGAGCGCCGTCGCGTAGAGGAGCCCGAACGCGGCCAGGCCGGCGAGCCCCACCTCCGCCGCGAGCTGGAGGTAGTTGCTGTGCGCGTGGGACCGCCGGTCCGCCGCGGGATGGCGGCCGTAGTACGGCCGCGCGGCGGCGGCGTACCGGCCGAAGCCGAGGCCGAAGACCGGGTGGTCGTGCACGATCTCGAGGTTCGTGCGGTAGATCGCCATGCGGCCCGCGTTCGCGCCCGCGGGATCGAACATGTGCCGCACCTGTTCGCGGAGCGGGGGGATCGCGGCGACCGTCGCGGCACCAACGGCGAGCACGCCGACGATCCGGCGCCGCGCCGCCCCGCTGCCCGGCCGTCCGAAGTCGACGAGCCAGAGCGTCCCGCACGCGGCGAGCGTCGCGAGCCACGCCCCGCGCGCCGTCGAGAAGACGATCGCGACGACGACGAGCACGGCCGCCGCCAGCGCGAGGCGCCGGCCGCGCATCGCGAAGGCCGCCGCCCACGCGAGCGGGAAGACCATCACGTGCGCGAACGTGAGATAGCTCCGGAAGAACCCGACGACGGCGTACCACGCGTCCGCGGCCTCGCGGGGCCGGACGCGCGTCGGGCGCCCGAGGAGCGCGCGGTACCAGTCCGCGCCGGTGAAGTGCTGGAGGATCCCGTACGCGGCGACGAGCGCGCCGGCGCCGGCGATCGCGGCCGCGAAGCGGGCCGCGTGCGCGCGATCGCGGAGCCACCAGTAGATCCCGAAGTACCCGACGACGACCCACGGCTTCGTCCACCCGACGGCCAGCCGCGGGTCGCCCGTGACGAGCGTCGAGACGGCGAGCGTGCCGAAGAAGATCGCGAGCGCGCCGTCGAGCGGCGTGCGGCGGACGACGCCCCAGCCGGCGACCGCCGCCGCCGCGGAGAGTGCAGCGAGGCCCGCGACGCCCACCTCCATGCCGGTCGTCGAGAGCGGGATCGACACCGCGGTGAGGAGGAGGAGGCCGTCCGCGGCGCGCCGGGCGGCCCGGGGCACGCGCACGTCAGATCCCCCGCCGCGTGAGCATCACCTTCACGGTCTCGGAGAGGATCTTGAGGTCGAGCCAGAGCGAGCGGTTGTGAATGTAGGCGAGGTCGTACTTGAGCTTCGTCGCGGGGGACGTGTGGTATTCGCCGTTCACCTGCGCGTAGCCCGTGAGCCCGGGACGCACCCGGTACCGCTCGGCGTAGCCCTGGATGTCCTGCTCGAACCGGCGCACGAACTCCGGCCGCTCTGGGCGCGGCCCGACGAAGCTCATGTCGCCGCGGAGCACGTTCCAGAGCTGGGGCAGCTCGTCGAGCCGGAGCGCGCGCAGCCAGCGGCCGAGCCAGGTGACCCGGGGGTCGTTCTCCGTGGCGAGGACGGGACCCGTCGCGCGCTCCGCGCCGACGTGCATCGTCCGGAACTTCACCATGGTGAACGGCCGGCCGCCCTTGCCGACGCGCTCCTGCCGGAAGAGCACCGGGCCGCGCGAGGTGAGGCGGACCCCGAGCGCGACGAGGAGCATGACGGGCGCCGTGACGACGACGAGGACGGTCGCGAGCGCGAGGTCGAAGACGCGCTTGGCGAGGCCGGCGCCGCCGGCCGAGGGGTCGCGGATCAGCTCGATGAGCGGGATGTCGTGCAGCTGGAGGTGCTCCGGGCGTCCGATCAGGATCTCGTACGGCGAGGGCACGACGCAGATGCGCGCGCGCGTGCCCTCCCACCGGCTGAGCGCGTCGAGGAGGCGGTCCTGCCAGGTGTGATCCGACGCGATGATCACCTCGTCGACGTCGTGGCGCTCGCAGAGCGAGGGGAGGTCGTCGCGCAGGCCGAGGACGGGGATGTCCGACGTCGCCCGGGCGAGCCCGTTCGCCGCCCCGGTCCCGTCCGCCGCGACCGCGCCCACGACGTCCATGCCGAGCCAGTGCTGCGCGCGGATCGTGTCGATCACCTCGGCGGCCGCCTGGTTCGACCCGACGACGAGGACGCGCCGGCGCGGATAGCTCCCGAGCAGCGAGCGGCTCCCGACGCGCCAGAGCCAGAGGAGCGCCGCGTTCAGGACGGCGAACACGACGAAGATCGAGCGTGGGAACATGAGGTCCTGATGGAAGAAGTAGACGGCGATCAGGACGAGGACCTGGAGGACGGGCGCCGCGACCATGGCCCCCACGTAGTCGCGCGGCCGGGTGAGCGCGCGGGCCTCGTACAGGCCGAGGAAGTAGAGCACGGCGACCTGCGCCACCGCGAGCTCGGGCCAGTGGTGGCGCACCTCGAAGAAGCGGACGGCGGGCAGGTAGTCCTGCGTGAACGGCAGGCGGAGTCGCTGCCGGAGCGCGAAGGCGAGCATGTAGGCGACGCACGCGAACACGAGGTCGCCGAGGACGACGATGGCCCAGCGCAGGCGCCAGCTCCGGTCGCGGCGGTACACCGAGCGCGACATAGCAGTAGAACGGGAGGCGTAAAAGCGCGTACGAGCTGCGACGTCAGCGGCGCGCGCGTGCCGCCTCCCACGCCGCTTCGACGCCGGCCGCCGAGTCCTCCCAGCGGTATCGGCGCTCGACGAACGCGCGCGCCGCGCGGGCGAGCGCCCGCGCCCGCCAGGGGTCGCGGAGGAGCGCGACGGCCGCCCTGGCGAGTCCGTCGGCGTCGTCCGCGACGAGGAGGTGCTCGCCCGGGCGCACGTCGAGGCCCGCGGTCGCGCGCGGCGTCGCGACGACCGGCGTCCCGACCGCCATCGCCTCGAGCACCTTGTTCTGGAGCCCCGCGCCCGCGCGGAGCGGGATCACGGCCACGGCGGCCGCGGCGAGCTCGGGCGCCATCGCGGGCACCGCGGCCGCGAGCGAGACGCCCGGCGCACCCGCGAGCGCACGCACGGCGCGGGCCGGGCGCGCGCCGACGAGCCGGAGCTCGGCCGACGGCTCGGCGCCGCGGACGCGGGGGAAGATCTCGCGCGCGAGCCAGATCGCCGCGTCGACGTTCGGGAAGTAGCCGAGGTTCCCGCCGAACACGAGGCGGCCCGCCGCGCGCCCGTCGTCGCGGAACGCGAACGCGTCGCCGTCGACGCCGTTCGGGACGACGCGCACGTCGCCCGGACCGAGCGCCGCCCGCTCGCTCTCCGCGACGACGAGGCACGGCGTCCCGCGACGGACGAGCGCCGCCTCGCACGCCGCGAGCCGCCGCGCCTCCCACGCAAGGAGCGCGCGGAGCGGTCCGGGCGCCGCCGCCGCCCGCCGCGCGGTGCTGGTCGAGAGCGCGTCGATCAGGTCGACGACCGCCGGCGGCCGCCCGCCCGCCGGCAGGTACGGGAGCGTCCGGACGAGCTGCGCGTGCACCACGTCGAAGTCCCCGGCGGCGGTGAGCGCCGCGACGCGCGCCACGGCCCGCCGGCGCGCGAAGAGGAGCGTCTGGAGCGGTCGCGCGTCGCCGGCGAAGACGCGGGCGAGCGCGAGCGGCGCCCCGGCGAGCCCGACGGACACGATCTCGACCGCCACGCCGAGCGCCGCGAGCGCCGCGACGTCCGCGGGCGGCGGCGGCCGGAGGGGGAGCACGACGCACGTGATCGCGTGCCGCGCGGCGAGGAGCCGCAGATGATGGTACGCGCGCACCTGGTCGCCGCGCCACGGCGGCACGGGCAGGCGGGTCACGAGGAAGCAGACCTTCACGCCGCGTCCCAGCGCTTCGTCGTCGCCGCCTGGCGCCAGATGCCGTCGGTCGCCCCGCGCCGGTAGCGCCACCACGCGATGACGTGGGCGACCGTGCGGAGCGCGAGGTACGCCCCGAGCCGCAGGGTGCCCGCGGGGCCGAGGGCGAGCGCCGCGCGCCCGCGCGGCTGGGGCGTGCTGCGCGCCTCGAGTCCCGGGTACGCGCGGGCGATCTGCACCTTCCCCATCTCGATGCGGATGCGCTGCCGGAAGAAGTCGGCGAGCGTCCCCGGGAGCCGGACCGCCACGCGCGCGGCCGGCACGCGCACGACGCGGCCGGGGGCCACCGCGACCGTCAGCTCGAGCCAGCGTTCCGGCTCGATCAGGTCCTCCGGCATCGCCGCGGGCAGCCCGGCGACGCGGGCGGCGTAGAGCTGCGGCGACAGGTTCGGGAAGTCGACGCCGTAGGGCGCCGCCATGACCGCTTCGAACGCACCGGGGCGCGGCGCGCACGTCGTCTTCCCCGACGCGAGGACGGCGCCGGGGTGCGCGGCGAGCGCGTCGAGGAGGAGGCCGAGCGCGTCCGGCACGAACGAGACGTCGGCGTCGAGGAAGAGCGCGGTCGTGGTCCGCAGACGCGCGCGGAGGAGGTTCCAGGCGATCGCCTTGCCCGTGCGGCGCGTGCGGAGCGCGACGACGCCGAGCGCCGGCGCGGGCGGCGGCAGCGGCGCGCCCGCGTCGAGGTCGACGTCGGCGAGCGGCGCGCCCGCGTCGGCCGCGAAGGCGCAGAGCGCGGCGAGCGTCGGGCCGGCATCCGGCCCGTTCAGGCAGACCAGGACCTCGAGCGGCGCCGCCGGGGCGCCGGCCCAGCGCCGGAAGCTCGCGAGTGCGGCCGCGAGCGTCCGGCCGAGCGCGGGCTCGTCCGTCCGGCACGGGACGGCGAGGGTCACGCCGCGCGGCTCAGGCGCCGACGGCATCCGCCTTCCGCGGGTCGAACGTGACGCAGGCGCGGACGACGCGCCCGTACGCGGACGCGACCTCCGGGCGGTGGGACGCCGCCGCGAGCAGCGTCTTCGCGGCGAACTTCGCCGCCCCCACTATGCGGTAGAGCGCGAGCGCCGACCGGCTCCCGCGCGCCGCGTAGAAGCGCATCTCGCTCTTCACCACCTCGGCCTCGCGCCCGTTCCCGAAGCGCTGCGCGGCGCTCACGTTCGGCCCGTGCACCGCGCGCGCGGCCGGAACGTGGAGCGTCCGCGCGCCGACCCGCGCCGCGCGGTAGCAGAGGTCGAGGTCCTCGCCGTACATGAAGTAGCCGGGATCGAAGCCGCCCAGCTGGCGGAAGAGGTCCCGGCGGACGGCCATGAACGTCCCGTACACCCAGTCGACGCGGTGAACGCCCCGCCGGCGGCGGCCCGGGAGCCGGCCGAGCGTCGTGTCGAGGAGGAGGTGCGCGACGGGCGCGAAGCGCGCGGCGCCCGGCTGCCAGCGCCCGCGCTCGTCGCGGAGCCCGCCGCCCGCGATCGCGGCACCGGGGACGGCGTGGAGTGCGTCCGCGAGCGTCGCGATCGCGCCCGGCTCGACGCGCGCGTCGGGGTTGAGGAACACGAGGACGTCGCCGCGCGCGACGGCGGCCCCCGCGTTCGCGCCGGCCGCGAAGCCCAGGTTCGCGCCCGTCTCGACGACGCGGAGCGCCGGGTGCGCCGCCCGCGCCGCCGCCGTGCTGCCGTCCGTCGACGCGTTGTCGACGAGGATCACCTCGCGCCCCGGGGCGTCATCGGCCGCGAGGCTCGCGAGGCACGCGCCGAGCGCGGCGCCCGCATTCCAGTTGACGACCACGACCGAGACGGCGACGCTCGCCGCCATCGCGGTCTAGGACGCGAGCTCCGCCGCGAACACCTCGCACAGCGGCCCGAACCGCTCCATCGCGAGGAGGCGACGGAGCCGCGCCTCGGTGCGCCCGAGGTTGATGCCGTGCCGCCACCGGGCGAGTCGCGGGACGTTCGGGACGGCGGGCTGCGCCGGGTCGACCTCCCACGGGTGGAGGTAGACGACGCCCGGTCGGCCCTCCGCGTTGATGCGCCGGAGCGCGGCGCGGGTCGCCCAGAGCGGCAGGAGCCGGAAGTAGCCGCCGCCGGCGACCGGCCAGTTCCGTCCCGCGATGCGCACCGTGCTCACGGGGAACTCCCACAGCCCCGCGATCCGCGCGGCGAACCGGCTCGCGTCCGCCACGCCGCGCCGCTTGCCGCCCCGGAGCACCGCGTTCGCGCGGCTCCCGTTCGTGACCGCGGGGACGATGCTCGAGTCGTAGCGGATGCCGTGCGCGCGGAGCACGTCGAGCGCCCACCGCGAGTCGTCCGTCACCGAGAACGCGGGCGCACGATAGCCGAACCGCCGCTCGGCGGCGGGGGGGAGCGCGCGGGCGATCGCGTCGAGCGATCGCGCGAGATCCGCCGCGAACTCCTCCGGCGTCTGCCGGTACACGAGCTCGTGCGCGTAGCCGTGGCTGCCGATCTCGTGCCCCGCCGCGGCGATCTCGCGCACGAGCCCGGGGTGCCGGTCGGCGACCCAGCCGAGCACGAAGAACGTCGCTCGCGTCCCCGTCTCGGCGAGGACGGCGAGCAGGCGGCGCGTGTTCGCGACGACGCGGCTCTCCTGCCGATCCCAGTCCGCGCGCGCGATCGCGGTCTCGAACGCGTGCGCCTGGAAGTGCTCCTCGACGTCGATGCTGAGCGCGTTCCGCACGGCCGAGACGGCTTCTAGGACCCGCCCGCCGCACGGTCAAGCGCCGGCCCCGCATCCGCCGTGCGCCGTGCCTCCCAGACCTTCGCGGAGCGGAGCCACACGTAGAACGCCGCCGTGGCGGAGACGAAGAGCCCGGGCACGCCGTCGCGCGCGCCGCCCCAGAGCAGGTGGCTCCGGACGAACCGCCACCACGGCGCGACGACGAGGCGCCACCACCCGACGCGCGCGCCCGGGCGTACCACGCCGGCGGCGGCGGTCGTCAGGCGGTCGACGCTCCGCACGTGGTCCGCCATGCTCGCGTACGTGTAGTGCACGAGCGGCTTCCGCAGCCGCCGGACCGACCCCGCGACGATGGCTCGTTCGTGCGGGTCCTTGCCGCCCCAGAAGGCCCGCCCGCGCCGCAGGAGCCGGAGGACCGGCCGCGGCCGGAGCGCGCCGCGAAACCACCAGCGCCCGAGGTAGGCGACGAGCCGGTCGATCGTGAAGCCGTCGACGCCGTCGGGCACGGCGGCGAGCGCGACGCGGATCTCGGATGCGAGGTCCACGGTCACGAACTCGTCCGCGTCGACGTTCAGCACCCAGTCGCCGCGCGTGGCCGTGAGCGCGAACTGCTTCTGCGCGGCGTGTCCGGGCCAGGGATTCGAGAGGACGCGGTCCGTGTACCGGCGCGCGATCTCGGGCGTCCGGTCGCGCGAGCCGCCGTCGACGACCACGAGCTCCTCGCACCAGGCGACGCTCTCGAGGCAGCGAGAGAGGTTCCGCTCCTCGTCCTGACAGATGACGAAGCACGAGAGCCGCGGCGGCGGTCCCGCCGGCGCCGGGCGGACGCGCCGCGCGTCCTTGCGCGCGGCCGCCGCCCGGATGCGCTCCGCCCACGCGCGGCGCGCCGCGCGGTCGGCGCCCGCGTAGGCCGCGAGGAAGCGCAGCCGATCCGCCGCCGTCGCGGCCCGCCCGAGCGTCCGCGCGAGCTGTACGAGATTCTTCACGCGGCGCCGGCGTGAGACCGTGCGGCCGAGGTGCACGCGCTCCAAGTCGAGGAGGACGCACGCCGGCGACTCGAGCGGCCCGCCGACGAGGATGTTCGCGTCCTTCAGGTCGGCGTGGTACACGCCGGCCGCGTGCAGGCGGCGGAAGAGGTCGCCGAGCGCCGCGGCGAGCGCGCGCCGCCCCCGCCGGCGCCGTCGGGCGTCGGGCTCGGCGAGGATCGCCTGCCAGCGGACGTCGGCGGGGACGGCGCCTTCGACGGTCCGCGTCAGGAGGAAGCTCCGCGTGAGGAGCCCCGCGCGGCGGAACTCGACCGACGCGACGACCTCGGGCGTCGCGAAGCCGAGCCGCGCGAGCGCCCGCGCGGCGCGCCACGCCCGGCGCGCCGGCGAGGGACGGCCGAGGCTCGCGACGGCGACGCGCCACGCGAAGACGTTGTAGCGCTTCACCCAGAGATCGCCGAGACGCCCGACGACGACCTTCCGCTGGAGCTTCACGAGATGGCAGTCGCGGCGCGTGAGGAGCCGGTCCGGGTCGCCGTCGCGCCCGACGGCGCGCGCGAGCGACGCGCCCGGCGCCACCCAGGCGCGGAGCGGCCCGCGGACGACCGTCGGGGCGTCCGCCTCAGCGCCCACCGGCGACCTCGGCGAAGAGCGCCTCGACTCGGTCGAGATGCGCGTCCCAGGGAAGACGCTCGGCGGCCGCGCGCGCCGCGCGCCCGAGCGCCGGCCCCTCCGCGCCGAGCGCCCGGGCGAGCGCGCGGCCGAGCGCGGCCAGGTCCTCCGGCTCGTCGACGACGAGCGCCGCGAGCGGCCCGTCGAGCAGCTCCGCCGCGCCCGCGCGCCGGCTCGTCACGACCGGCACGCCGGCCGCGCAGGCTTCGAGGACGACGTTCCCGAACGCCTCCTGCCGGGACGGCACGCAGACGACGTCGGCCGCGGCGAGGACGGCTTCGACGTCGTCCCGCGGCCCGGAGACGAGGACGCGTCCCGCGAGCGGCGGCCGTCGCACGGCCCGCCGCCAGCTCGCGAGCCGCTCGTCGTCGCCGACGAGCACGAGCATCGTCGCCGGCGGCGGCGCCGTCCGCCAGAGGTCGAGCAGGAGGTCGAAGCCCTTGCGCCGGAAGCCGCTGCCGATCGCGGCGCACAGGCGCGCGTCGGGCGGGACGCCGAGCGCCGCGCGGAGCGGCGGCCCGAGCGCGGCGCGCCGCGCCGGGTCGAAGCGGACGAGGTCGACGCCGTTGTAGACGACCGCCACCCGCTCGGCCGCGACGCCGTAGTCGGCCACGATTTCGTCGCGCACGCGGCGCGAGACGGCGAGCACGCGCCGGTGGCCGCCGGGCCCGTACATCCGCCCCTCGAGCCAGAGGATCGCGCGGTGGTAGGGCCCGCGGCCGCGGCGCCGGAGGCCCGCCGCCTCCATGCGCGCGAGGTACGTCCGGTGCGTCCCGCCGCCGGCGCGTACGACGTCCTGCCAGGGCGTGCGCCCGAAGCCCACGATCACGTCCCAGCGCTCGCGTGCGACGGCGCGCGGCGCCCGGAGCGCGAAGGAGAGGAGCCGCGCGACGCGCCCGGCGCGCACGACCGGCACGCGGCGGACCCGAACGCCCGGGATCGCCGCGTCGGCCCGCGCGCAGAAGACGTGCACCTCGTGCCCGCGCGCGGCGAGCCCCGCGGCCATCCGCCGGAGGTCGGCTTCCGTGCCGCCGCCCGCGAGGCGGCGGTGCATGAGCGCGATCCGCATCAACGCGGCGGGTTGAGCGCGAGCCAGAGCGCGCGCAGCCGGTAGGCGAGGTTCCCGGGACGGAGCCGCCGCGCCTCGGCGAGCGCGGCGCGCGCGCCGCGCACGTCCCCGGCCCGCGCCCGGAGCAGCGCGAGGCGCGCGTAGCGGCGCGCCTGGCGGCGCACGAACCGGCTCCGGCCGATCACGTCGAGCAGCTCGGGATGTTCGCGCGCGAGCTTGTCCGCGACGCGGATCGACTCCTCGCGCACGCGGCTCCGGTCGCGCGCGACGCCGGCCGGGTGCCGCCGGTAGGCGAACGCGGGGACGTCGAGGAAGACGGCCGCCGCATGCACGGTCACGCGCAGCACGAGGTCGAGGTCGTCGAGGATCGCGAGGGTCGTGTCGAAGGGCCCCGCGGCGTCGAGGCTCCGGCGCGTGAAGCACATCCCCTGGAGCTGCCCGAGGTTCCAGCGGAAGACCTCGAGCCAGCCGATCGGCCGGCGCGCGAGCGCGTGCGCCACGGCCGGCGCGACCCACGGCTTCTCCGCGCCGCCCTCGCCCTCCGGCGGCAGCAGGCGTCCGTTCTGGATGACGAGGTCGATCGCCGGGTGCGTGCGCAGGAACTCGACCGGCACCGCGAGGCGTCCGGGGAGCGCCAGGTCGTCGGAGTCGTGGAACGCGACGTACGGCGCGCGCGCGGCGGCGAGGCCCGCGTTCCGCGCGGCCGCGATCCCGGCGTGTGGCCGCGCGAGGAGGCGGATGCGGGGATCGCGGAGGCCGGCGACGACCACCGCGGTGTCGTCGGTCGAGCCGTCGTCGACGACGATCAGCTCGAGTGCGACGCCCTCCTGCGCGAGCACGCTCCCGAGGCTCTCGGCGAGGAAGGCCGCGCGGTTGTACGTCGGGACGACGACCGAGACGTCGGGCGTCACGGGGCACCACCGGCGGCGGCCGCGTCGAACGCCGCGAACATGGCGGCCGCGAAGGCCGCGAGCGAGAAGCGCGTCCCGAGCCGCGTCCGGGCCGCCCGCGCGATCGCCGCGCGGGCCGCCGGGTCGCGGAGCAGGCGCGCGACCGCGGCCGCGAGCGCGGCGGCGTCGTCCCGCGGGACGAGGACGCCGCTCTCGCCGTCGCCGAGCATCTCGGGAACGCCGCCGACCGCCGCGGCGACGATCGGCCGCGCGAGCGCCATGCCCTCGAGGAGCGCCAGCGGAAACGGGTCGCGCCGCGCGGGGTGTACGAGGACGTCGAGCGTGCGCACGACCGGGAACGGGTTCGGAAGGAAGCCCGTCACCGTCACGGCGTCGTCGAGCCCGAGCGCGGCGACGCGCGCGCGCACCCGGGCCTCGTACGCCGGGTCGGGAAACGCGCCGACGAGGAGCGCCTCGACGTCGCCGCACGCCGCCCGGATCGCGGGCAGCGCCTCGACCAGGAGCGCCGGGTTCTTCCGTGCGTCCAGGTTCCCCACCATCCCGACGCGCAGCCGGCCCCGCGGTGCGAGGCGCGCGGGAACGGGCTCGGCCGCCTGGCGTTCGAGGCGGGCGACGTCCATGCCGTTGTAGACGACGTGCGTCCGCACGCCCGGCGCGAAGCCGCCGAGGGCGTCGCGCGCGAGCGCGAGCGAGTCCGCCGACGGCGCGATCACGTGGCGCGCCTCGGCGAGGCGGTGCTTGCGGTACGGGGCCGCGTCCGCGTAGCTCGAGTACACGTGCACGACCTGCGGGATGCCGGCCCGGCGGCCGGCGGCGAGGCAGAACGGGAAGCTCGAGAGCGTGCACGCGTAGAAGAGGTCCGCGCCGTCCGCGCGCCGCGCGAGCCGCGTCGCGGCGAGGGGCAGCGCCACGCGCGTCGTCCAGTGCCGCCAGCGGCGGAGCGCCGGCAGATACGAGGTGCGCTCCGGCGGCAGCCCTTCGGCGGCGACCTGCGGATGGTGCCCGGCGAGCACGAACCGGAGCTCCCAGCCGTGCCGCGGCGCCGCGTCGTCGAGGATCTTGAGGGCGCGGAGCATGCCGGCGTGCTCCGGATGCCCGAGCGTCACGACGGCCCGCCTCACGGCGTCTCCCCCGCCGTCCGCGCCGGGTCGAAGGGGCCGCCGCTCCGCATGAGCTCGCGGAAGCCCGCGCGGCGCGCCGCCTCGGGCGCGATCCGGTCGATCGCACAGCGCCGTCCCGTCGTCTTCTCGACGAGCCAGCGCGCGAGCCGCCGGCGCGCGCCGGGCGCCAGGCCGCGCGCGCGCGCGTACGCGACGAGGACCCGCAGGCGGTCGGTCACGGTGACGCCCGGCACCACGAAGCGCCCGAGCTGAACGAGGTTCCGCCGCGCTGCGAGGCGGACGAGGATGCGGCTCCGGCGCGTGCGGTCGTTGTCGAGGAAGACGAAGCGGTCGCCGGCGAGGTGCACGTTCGGCGGGACGAGGTCGCCGTGCACGAAGCCCGCCGCGTGGAGCCGGCCCACCTCGGCGCCGAGCGCCCGGAGGAGCGCGCGCTTCGCCGCGCGGTCGTCGCGTCGCGCCGCAACGGCCGTCGCGACGTCCACGCCGCCCACGTCGCGGGTGACGAGAAGGCCCTCGCGCCTGCGCCGCCCGACCACGACGACGTCCGGGGCGCCGAAGCCGGCGGCCGCGAGCGCGCGTCCCATCCGGAACGCGCGCCGGGCGCGCCATCCGCCCG
Organism: Binatia bacterium; assembly: GCA_035650655.1. GTDB lineage: Bacteria > Desulfobacterota > Binatia > DP-6 > DP-6 > DASRHG01. The sequence continues at coordinate 51,156 of DASRHG010000068.1, forward strand.
GTGCCGGGAAGGCCTTCACGAAGACGGTCCCGCCGTCCGACGCGAGGCGGACGAGCCGGGCGTGGCGCGACGCGCGGTCGGGCGTCGCCGCGGCCGCCGCGAGGCAGGCCGCGGGCTCGACGATGCGCTCGGCGGCCGCGAGCCCGTCCCAGCCGTCCCGCTGCCAGCGGACGAAGCCCCGCGAGGTCATGCGGCGAGCGCCTCCTCGACCCGCGCGCGCACCGCGTCGACCTCGATCGCCTGCATGCAGACCCGCCCGATCGGGCAGTCGCGGAGGAAGCACGGCCGGCACGGCGCGGCGCCCTCCACCGCGAGCGCCTCGGAGCCGAACGGCGCCGAGCGGCGGGCGCTCGTCGGCCCCCAGAGCGAGACGACGGGGCGGCCGAGGGCCGCCGCCAGGTGGAGCGCCCCGGAATCGGGCCCGAAGACGACGTCGGCGCGCGCGGCGACGGCGAGGAGCTGCCGGAGCGTCGTCCGCCCGGTGAGATCGCGGACGGCCGCGCCGGCGCCGTCCGCGACCGCCCGCGCGACGGAGGCGTCGGCCGCGGTGCCGAGGAGGACCGCGCTCGCGCCCCGCCGCTCCGCCACGGCGCGCAGCACGGCGGCCGTCCGGTCGGCGAACCAGTAGCGGCTCGGCCACGACGAGCCGAGCGACGCGGCGACGAGCGGCGGTCCGAGCCCGGCGAGGAGCGCCGCGGCCTCCGCCGCCTCGGCCGGCGTCGGCGCGAGCCCGAACTCGACCGGCGCCGGCGGCAGGCCGAGCGCGTCGGCGAAGGCGAGGAACTGCTCGAGCTTCGCGCGCGCCGTCCCCTGCGCGGGCAGGCGGCGGGTCGCGAGGAGCCAGCCGCCCTCCCGACCGTCGGCGCGCGCGAAGCCGACCCGGAGCCGCGCGCCCGAGGCCCACGCGATCCAGGCGCTCTTCGCGCCCCGGCCGAGGTCGAGCGCGGTGTCGAAGCGCTCGGCGCGGAGCCGCCGGAGGAAGGGCCGGAGCGCGCGGACGCCGCGCGGGCGCTCGAACACGTGCACGGCGTCGAGCCAGGGATGCCCGGCGAGGACGGGGGCGGACGGCGGCTCGACGGCCCAGGCGAGGTACGCGTCCGGCCGCGCGCGGCGGATCCGGCCGAGGAGCGGCAGCGCGCGGACGACGTCGCCGAGCGCGCCGGGCAGCACGATCAGCACGCGCACGCGTCCTCCGCTCCCGCCCCGTACGCGGCGACGAAGGCGCGCGTCTCCTCGACGCCGGTCGCCACGCGCGCGGGATCGAGCTTCGCCGCCGAGCGTGCGAGCCGCCGCAGGTTCCGGCGCCGCGCGCGCCGGCCGAGGGGGCCGCCATGGAGTCGCGCGCGGTCGAAGTCGACGAGCGTCGCGTGCGGGGCGCGCGGCCCGGGTCGGACGAGAATGTTCGTCAGGTTCAGGTCGGCGTGGAAGACGCCGGCCGCGTGCAGCGCCGCCACGGCGCGGCCCGCCGCGCCGGCGAGCGCCCGGCGCGCGGCGACGTCCGGGGCGGCGCGGAGCGCTTCGAGGAGCGTCGCGGCGCCGGGCACCTCGGCGGTGACGAGCGCGCCGCGATGGACGAGCCCGCCGTCCACGCGCGCGGCGAGCACCTCCGCCGCGGCGACGCCGCGCCGCCGCGCCTCGTCGACGACGACGAGCTCGCGCAGCGGCCGCGCGCGCACGCCGAGGTACGTCTCGCGGACGAGCCGCGCGACGAGGCCGCCGCGGCGATAGAGGCGGACGATCGCCCGCCGCCCGTCCGCGAGCGCGACGCGGAACGTCGCGCCCCGCCCGCCGGCGACCGGCGTCGCCCCGGCGGGGAGCCGCAGCTCCGGCGCGAGGAGCCAGGGACCGAGCGCGGGCGCGAGGTCGCGGCGGACGGCGACCCGAACACCGCGCGCGGCGAGGAGGACGTACGCGTCGGGCACCGTCACTCCCGCGCCGCCGCCTCCGCGTCGAGGAGCTCCCAGAGCCGCCCGTAGGCGTAGAGCGTCCGGTAGCCCGCGAGGACGGCGAGCGTCCACCGGCCCCAGCGGACGCGCGCCTGCGCCCGCGCGGCCAGCACGCGGAGCGCCGCCGCGGCGGCGCCCGCGAGCATGCGGCGGGCCGTCGGACGGACGGCGGCCGCGCGGAGCACGGCCGCGAGCGCGCCGCCGTCGGCGACGAGCGCCGCGACCGCCTCGCGCACGGTGGGGCCGACCGGCACGAGGAGCGGCTCGGCGAGGCGCCGCACGGGCCCGGCGAGGGGCCCGATCGCGAGCTCGAGCCCGCGGTCGAGCGCCAGGCGCGCGCCCGCGCGCGGCGCGAGCCGGATCGGGGCGCCGCGCGTGCGGAGGACCGTGTCGAAGCCGGCGACCTCGCGCGCGACGCGGTACGCCGCGGCGGGGCCGGCGAGCGCGGCGGCGATCGCGTCGCGGAGCGCGGGCGAGACGACTTCGCCCGCGGCGAGCGCCAGCACCCACGGCGCGCGGATCGCGTCGCCCGGGACGGCGCCGCCGACGCGCGCGACGCCCGCCGGCAGCTCCGCCCCCGCGAGCGCGCCCGTCGGATCGAGGACCGCGCGCTCGTCCGCCCATGCGACGCTCGCGAGCGTGCGCGCCAGGCGCGCGCCGCCCGCCCCGGCGAGCACGACGGCCGCCAGCGTCGGCCCGCCGGTCATGCGCGCGCCGCGGCGAGCGCCGCGCGTGCCGCGGCGAGCACCGCGGCGGGCTCGACGAGGTGGATGCAGTCCTCCGTGCCGCGCGGGCAGCGCGGGCCGCCGTGCCGGCCGCACGGCCGGCACGCGACGTCGGCCTCGACCACCGTCGCCCGCGGCCCCCACGGCCCGTAGCCGAGCGCCGGGGTGGTCGCGCAGAAGACGGCGACGACGGGAACGCCGCGCGCGCACGCGACGTGCATCGGGGCGCTGTCGTTCGCCACCAGGAGCGCGCAGCGGTCGACGACGGCGACGAGCGTGGCGAGGTCCGTGCGCCCGGCGAGCACCGTCCCCGCGCCGGCGCGCGCCCGGATCGACTCCGCCAGCGCCGCGTCCTCCCGCGCGCCGACGAGGACGCAGCGCGCACCGTCGGCCGCGAGCGCCGCGACGACGGCCGCGAAGCCGTCCGGGGACCACCGCTTCGTCGCCCACACGGAGCCGGGCGCCACGCCGACGAGCGGCCCGTCGCCGGCGGGCACGAGCGCCGCGGCGCGCGCCGCCGCGGCCGGCGCGACCGGCAGGTGGAGCGCGGGGCGGCCGGGCGCGCCGCCGAAGGGCGCCGCCAGCGCGAGATTGCGCTCGACGTCGTGGCGCCGGCGGTCGCGCGGCACGCGCTCGTGGTAGAGGAGCGCTCCGCGGCTCTCGCGGAAGCCGACGCGGCGCGGGATGCGGGCGCCGGCCAGCACGAGCGCCGTCCGGAGCGAGCGGTGCGGCGAGACGACGACGTCGAAGCGCTCGGCGCGGAGCCGTCGCGCCACCCGCACGAGCCCGCGGAGCCCGCGGTCGCGGCCGCGCTTGTCGTCGATCAGGACCTGATCGACGTCGGGGTGCCCCTCGAGGAGCGGTCTGGCCTCGGGCCGGACGAGGACCGCGAGGCGCCGCGGCGCGAGCCGCCGGCGCAGCGCCGAGACGAGCGGCGTCGTGAGGACGACGTCGCCCAGGAAGCTCGTCTGCGCGACGAGCAGCGCCGGCCTCGCGCTGCCGTCGGCGACGGCCTCACTCGAGCCGTTCCGCCTCATCGACGAGCATGATCGGGATGTCGTCCTTGATCGGGTAGCGCAGCTTGCACGCGCCGCACACGAGCGCGTCCTCACGCTCCGTCAGAACGATCTCCCCCTTGCACTGCGGACAGGCGAGGATCTCGAGCAGCTCCCTGCTGATCGCCATCGGCGCGTCACCTCGCCGCTTGAACTACCGTCAATCGGCCGGCAAATCCACCCGCGCGGTACCGGCGAGGAGGTCGAGCAGCCGCTCGCCGTCCTCGACCTCGAGCGCGGTGCGGACCGCCACGCCCGGGAAGCCGGGGAGCTTCACCAGGTCCTTCTCGGTCGTGACGGGGACGCCCTCCGCGGCCGCCGCCCGGATCGCCGCGACGTCGGCGGCCCCGTAGCGGTGGTGGTCCGGGAAGCGGAGCACGCGGCGGACGGTCGCGCCGAGCGCGTCGAGCGTCGCGACGAAGCGCTCCGGCCGGGCGACGCCGGCGACGGCGACGACCGCTCTGCCCCGCAGTGCGTCGAGCGGCTCCTCGCTCCAGTCGGCGCCGCGGACGAGCGCCGTCGCCCGCAGGCGCGCCCCGAAGCACGGGAGCCCGGGCGCGACCGCGGCGCCCGAGGGCGCGTCGTCGACGGCGAGGAGCGCGTGTGCACGCCGGAGGGCGGCCAGGGGCTCGCGCAGGCGGCCCGCGGGCAGGAGGGCGCTCCCGGGCGCGAGCAGCACGAGATCGACGTCGCGGGCGAGCGCCCGGTGCTGGAAGCCGTCGTCCAGGACGATCGTGTCGCACCCGAAGCGCGCGCACGCGAGCGCCGCCGCGGCGGCGCGCCGCTCGCCCGTCAGGACCGGGCCGGGGAACCGCCGCGCGAGCATGACCGCCTCGTCGCCGCCCTCCTCGGCGCCGACGAGCGGGCGGCCGGCGTCGCCGACGACGACGACGCCCCGGCGGCGCTTCCCGTAGCCGCGGGCGACGATCGCGACCCGCCGCCCGCGCGCCGCGAGCCCCGCCGCCGCCCAGAGGGCGGCCGGCGTCTTCCCGCTGCCGCCGACGACGAGGTTCCCGACGCTCACGACGCGCGCCGGCACGCGCGTCGCCGCGAGCCACCCCGCGTCGTAGAGCGCGTTGCGGAGCGCGACGGCCGCGCCGTAGGCGAGCGAGGCCGGGACGAGGCCGCGGCGAAGCGCGCGCGCCGCCCGGGTCTCGCGCGCCCAGGCGCGCTCGGCGAGCGTCGCGAGCGCCGTCATCCCGCGCGGGCGAAGCGGGTGCCCGAGAGGCCGGCGGTCACGATCTTGAGATGCCGCTCGACGGCGCCGCGTCCGCTCTCCACCAGGGCGCGCGCCCGGCGGCCCATGTCCGCCGCCCGTGCGGGCTCGTCGAGGATCGCCGCGAGCGTCGCCCCCAGGTCCGACGCCGACGCGACGCGCACCGCGCCGCCGCCCGCGAGCAGGCGGTCCACGACGTCGGCCGCGTGCTCCGTGTGCGGACCGACGACGACGGGCCGGCCGGCGCGCGCGGGCTCGAGCACGTTGTGCCCGCCGGCCGGGACGAGACTCCCGCCGACGAAGGCGACGGCGCCGAGCGCGTAGCAGTGGGCGAGCGGCCCGACGCGGTCGAGCAGCAGGACGGCGGACGGCGGGAGCGCCGGGGCCGGCGCCTCCGCGCCGACGGCGGCGCCGTAGCGCGCGAGCGGGAAGCCCGCATCCTCGACGAGCTGCGCGACGGCGTCGAGGCGCTCGGGATGCCGGGGCGCCAGGAGGAGGACGGCGTCGGGATGCCGCCCGACGAGCACGCGGTGGGCCGCGAGCATCGCCTCCTCCTCGCCCGCGTGCGTGCTGCCCGCGACGACGAGCGTCCGCCCGCGGAGCGCCGCCGCCAGCCGCCCGAGCTCGGCCGGCGGCTCCGCGGCGGCGGCGTCGAACTTGAGGCTGCCCGCGACGTGCACGCGGCGCGCGTCCGCGCCGAGCGCGATGATGCGCTCCCCGTCCTCGGCGGTCTGCATGCAGCAGGTGACGCCGGCGAGGGCGCGGCGGTAGAGCGGACGGAGCCAGCGCGCGCGCGTCATCGTGCGGCCGCTCACGCGCCCGCTCACCATGAACGCGGGGATCTCGGCGGCACGCAGCTCGGCGAGGAACGTCGGCCAGATCTCGGTCTCGGTGAAGAGGAACGCCTCGAGCCGGAACTGCGCGAGGAGCCGGCGGACGACGGCGGGCGCGTCGAGCGGAAACAGCAGCGGCAGGTGGACCTCGGGAAGGTCCTGCGCGAGCGCGCGCCCCGTGCGCGTGAGCGTCGAGACGACGTACACCCGCTCGGGGAAGCGCTCGCGGAGCCGCGCGAGCAGCGGCCGTGCCGCGACGAGCTCGCCGACGGACGCGGCGTGGAGCCAGATCGCCGTGCCGGCCGACGCGGTCGCGCGCCCCGCCGCGTCGAGGCGCCCGAGCCGGTCGCCGATCGCGCGCCAGCCCGCCGGCACGGCGCGGACGCGCAGGGCGACGTCGAGGAGCGCGCTCGCGGCCGCCATGGCCCCCCGGTAGGTCGCGGTCGTGAGCGCGTCGATCACGACGGCGCTCCGACGGCGGCCGCGGCGGCGGCCGCCGCCTCGGCGAGCGCGGCGCCGACGGCCGCGTGCGCTGCCGCGAGGGCCGCCGCGTCGGCGTCGCGCGCGACGTGGACGGGTCGCCCGACCACGAGCGCGACGCGCGCGAACGGGAGCGGCAGCTGCATGCGGTCCCAGCTCCGCAGCCGGCGCCTGGGTGCCGCGGCCGCGCCGATGGGGACCACGGGAAGCCCCGTCGCCCGTGCGAGCTGCACCACGCCCTCCTTCGCGACGTGCCGCGGCCCGCGCGGCCCGTCGGGCACGACGAGGAGGTCGGAGCCCGCCTCGTGCGCCGCGAGCATGCCCCGCAGCCCGCCGAGCCAGCCGCGCGTCGACGAGCCGTGGACGACGTCGACGCCGAACCAGCGGACCGCCCGCGCCGCGATCTCGGCGTCGCGGTGCCACGAGAGCATGATGGTCCCCCGGCCCGGCCACCGAAACCGCTTGAGGAGCGGCACGAGCGGGATCGCGTCGTGCCAGAAGGCACCGATCACACGCTGCCCGCGCGCGCGCGCCGCGAAGACGCCCGGCTCGTCCACGAGGCGCACGCGAAGCGTCAGGTAGACGAGGCGGAGGGCGAGCGCGATCGCGGCGCCCGCGACGGCGACGAACGCCCGCGTGCGCCACGTCCAGTGCCGGCGGAACGCGGTGCTCTCCACTCGCGGCCGCCGCCCCGCGAGCCCGGCGCGCCCCGACGCCACGCGCGGTCCTACGGCGCCGCCTTGCGCGGCCGCTCCGGCCGGAGCGGCCGCACCGGCGGTTCGGGCGCGCCGCCCTCGGCCGTGGCGGTGTCCCGGAACTGGAGCTCGTAGAGCTTCCGATACTCCGCGCCGCGCGCGAGCAGCTCCTCGTGCCGCCCGGACTCGACGATCTCGCCGCGCGCGATGACGACGATGTTGTCCGCGCGGCGGACGGTCGACAGCCGGTGCGCCACGACGAGCGTCGTCCGGTTCACCATGAGGCGCTCGAGCGCCTCCTGCACGAGGCCTTCGGACTCCGTGTCGAGCGCGGACGTCGCCTCGTCGAGGATCAGGATCGGCGCGTTCTTCAGCACGGCGCGCGCGATCGCGAGCCGCTGCCGCTGCCCGCCCGAGAGGCGAACCCCGAGGTCGCCGATGTGCGTCTCGTAGCCGCGCGGCAGCTCCATGATGAAGTCGTGCGCGTTCGCCGTCTTCGCCGCTGCGATGACGTCTTCGATCGGCCGGCTCGGCTCGCCGTACGCGATGTTGTTCCGCACGCTGTCGTTGAACAGGAACGTGAACTGGTTCACGACCGCGATCTGCGCGCGGAGGCTGTGGAGCGTCACGTCGCGGATGTCGATGCCGTCGATGGTGATCGCGCCCTCGGTCACGTCGTAGAAGCGCGGGATGAGATCGGCGATCGTCGTCTTTCCCCCGCCGCTCGTGCCGACGAGCGCCACCACCTGCCCCACGGGGATGCGGAGGTTCACGTGACGGAGCACCGGCTCTCCCGTCTCGTAGGCGAAGCTCACGTCGTGGAACTCGATACCCTCGGTCACGCGGACGAGCGGAACGGCGCCGGGGCGCTC
>DASRHG010000069.1:0-4831 GCA_035650655.1 Binatia bacterium
ACGCACATGCCGCAGTAGATGCACTGGAGCGTGTCGATCTCGTAGCGGACGGGATACTTCTCGACGTCCGGGTCGGGGTGCTCCCCAGCGACGATGTTGATGCACTTCGCGGGACACGCGGTCGCGCAGAGGAAGCACGCCGTGCACCGCACCGAGCCGTCGGGCTTGAGCGTGAGGCGGTGCGCGCCCCGGTAGCCCTCCGAGTAGACCTTCCGCTCCTCGGGATACTGCACCGTGACGGCCGCACGCCGCGCGCGCGCGAGGCCGAAGAGATGGAGCGTGTGGAGGGCGAGGTTCCGCACCCCGTGCCGGACGGTGACGGCGAGCCCGCCGAGGATCTGCGGAAGATAGAGGCGCTCGGCGAGCGTGAGGCGAGGGCGTCGGGTGACGATCATGCGCGGATTTTTCGCATCTTCTTCGGGCCGGTACGCCCTGTCAAGGCGACGGGGACGCTCGCCGGTCGGTCTGCATCGGTCCGCATGGCGAGCACGGACCCGGGAGCAGGGGGGAGTCCTCGCGGAGGCGAGCGCGCCACCAACCGCGACGGCCACGCTCGCATCGCAAGACGTGGTGGTGCACCTTGTCGTCTCCGCGAGGGCTCCCCCGTGCTCCCGCACGACGTCTTACGACCCACAGACCCTCCCGCGGCCAGCGCGCTCACTGCGCGCGCGGCGGCGTCCCGCTCGTCCGCAGCTCCTCGAGCCGAAACTCGACCACGTCGACGAGGCGCGCCGCCCGCTCGCCGAGCCCCGGGACCTCGAGCAGCGCCTGCTTGTCGATCGGCGGCAGGTCGAGCTGCTGCGCGAAGAAGTTGACGAACGTCTCGTCGTCCACGCTCGGCGCGAGGAGCGTCTGCGCGCTCGCGCCGATGCGCAGGCGCTCGAGGTAGCGACGCACGGCGGCGAGGATCCGCTCCCGCGCGTCGGGGGCGAGCGGCTCGGCGGTGGGTTCGCGCCATCGCACGGCGGCCGACCGATACGGAGCCGAGCCCACTTCGCGGACGACGTCGAACTCGCGCAGGCCGCGGAGCACGATGTTGAAACGCCCGTCGGGCAGCTCCTCGGTCCGCACCATCTCCCCGACCGTCCCCGTCGTGAAGATGGGCGGCGTCCCGTAGTAGTCGCGCCGCCAGTCGCCCCGGAGGAGCACCATCCCGATGAGCCGGGCGCCGCGCGCCGCGTCGCGCACCATGGCGCGATACCGGGGCTCGAAGACGTGGAGCGGGAGCGGCATGCGTGGAAAGAAGACGACGTTCGGCAGGGGGAAGAGCGGGATGACGTCGGGGAGCTTCACGCCGGCCGCTCCTCGCCGCGGCATCGACGGCAGTCGCCGTACACGATGAGCGCGTGCGCGCGCACGGCGTGTCCCGCCCGCAGCGCGGCCGCGACGCGCGCCGAGGCGTCCTCGGTGGCGAGGTCGTCGACCCGCCCGCACCGGTCGCAGACGAAGTGGTCGTGCGGCGTCGGCGTCGGGTCGTAGCGGGCGGCGCGGTCCGCGATCTGCGCGACGCCGATCGCGCCCTCGGCAACGAGCCGCTGGAGGTTGCGGTACACCGTTCCGAGGCTCACGCGCGGGAGGTCCGCGCGGACGCGGGCGAAGACGCGATCCGCGGTCGGATGCTCGACGCCCGACGCCCGCACCGCCGCGAGGACGAGCGCCCGCTGCCGCGTCCCGCGGCGCGCACCCCGCGGCCTAGACGCCATCGCGCACCCGGCGGAGGGCCCGGTCGGCCGCCGCGGCATCGGTGAGGTCGAGCGCGAGCGCGGCCCGGACGGGCTCGGGCAGCGTGGTCTCCGCGGCGTAGCTCGGATGCGTCGTCCGGAGGACGATCGGCGCGCCCTCCCCGAGCGCGGCGACGGCCGCGGCGGAGAGCGGGAAGCGGACGTACTGGACCGCGGAGAGCTTGTCGGCCCGCTGGCGTCCGGGCTCGAAGACGCCCGCGACCCGCGCGCCGCCCGCGAGAAGCTCCAGGTGCTCGTCGATGCCGATCAGGCGCTCGAGCTCCTCGCGGATGCGGGCCTGGTCCTCGATCTCGATGAGGAGCGTCGTCGAGAGCTCCCGCGGCCCCGGGAGGAGCTGGTTGTAGACCGCGAGCTCGGCGCGGATCGCATCCAGGTCCGTGATGTGCTCGACCCAGAGCATCTCCTGCGTCTGATACCAGACCGTCGCCCGGTCCTCGAACAGGATCGTCAGCCGATCGCCGAGCGCGACCCGCCGGGCCCGCTTGTGCTCGATGACCCGACGGCGGATCGCGTCGCGCTCGACCCCGTAGCGCTCGCGGCCGAGCACGTCCTCGAGACCGACGGGGCGCATCAGCGCGGCAGCTCCCGCCCCTCGTACGCCGCGAGGAGCGCCTCGACCGGATGATACACGCGCCGCCCCCGCGCCTCCGTGATCGCCAGCGCCGACAGCGGGCAGTCGGACACGAGGACGTCCGCGTCCCTCCGCTCGTCGAGATCGCGCCAGAGCGGCCGGGCGACCTTGCATGAGTCGTCCCAGAACTCATGCTTGAATCCCCACGTGCCGTCCATCCCCGTGCACCGCTCGAGGACGTCGACGCGCGTCCCCGGGACGAGGCGGAGGAGGTCGCGCGCCTTGAAGCCGATCTCCTGCACGCGGAGATGGCACGGCGCCTGGTACACGACGTGCCCGAGGCCGCGCGCGAAGCGCCGGTCGAGCTTCCCCTCGCCGTCGAGCCGGACGAGGTACTCGGCGAGGTCGAACACCCGGGCGGCGGCGCGCTCGGCCTCGGGGCCGGGAACGAGGCGCGGATACTCGTGCTTCAGCATGCGGCTGCAGCTCGCGCCCGGCACGACCACGTCGTACCCGGCCTCGACCGCGGCGCCGAGAGCCGCGAGGTTCCGGCGCGCCCGCCGCACGGCACCCGCGACATCGCCCCCGTCGAGCGCCGGCATCCCGCAGCACACCTGCGGGGGGCAGGCGACCTCGATCCCGCTCCGCCAGAGGACGCGAACCGCGGCCTCCCCCGTCGCGGGCTCGTTGTACTCGACGGGCGTCGTCACGAAGAGCGCCACGCGGCCGTGGCGGCCGGCGTCCGCGGGCGGCGTCTGGCGCCGGAACCAGCGGCTGAAGCGGGGCGCGTAGGCGGGCAGCCGGCGCCGGCGGTCGATGCCGAGGAGATGCTCCATCGCCGCCCGGGCGAGGCGGTTCCGGTTCGCCCAGTTCGCGAGGCGCGGGAGCGTCGAGCCGAGGCGCCCGAGGAACTCCGGGTTGCCGAGGAGCCGCTCCCGAAGCGGTACCCCCGCGCGCGCCGCGCGCGCGATCTTGGCGTCGAGCATGAGGCGCGGGAAGTCGACCGCCCAGCGGTGCGGGGGCGTGTACGGACAGTGCGGGTAGCAGAGGTTGCAGCCGAAGCAGAGGTCGACGACGCGGGCGTCCTCGGCGGCGGTGAGCGCCGTCGCGTCGCCGTCGTGGCGCTCGTCGGCGACGTCGAGGAGCGCGTTGAAGGACGGGCAGAGGTTGTAGCAGCGCCGGCAGCCGGCGCAGATGTCGTAGACGCGCCGGGCCTCGGCGGCGAGGGCCGCCGGATCGAGCGATCCGGGCGGCCCCGCCGGCGACCCGGCGCCGGGCTCGGCGCTCACGGCCTCACTGGCCGAGGGTCTGGAGGCCCTTCGAGAACCGACCGGCGTGGGACTTCTCGGCCTTCGCCAGCGTCTCGAACCACTCGGCGATCTCCTCGAAGCCCTCGCTGCGCGCCGTCTTCGCGAACCCGGGATACATCTCGGTGAACTCGTAGGTCTCGCCCTCGACGGCGGACTTGAGGTTCTGCTCGGTCGTGCCGATCGGCACGCCGGTGCAGGGGTCGCCCGCCTCCTTCAGGAAGTCGAGGTGCCCGAACGCGTGGCCCGTCTCGGCTTCCGAGGTGTCGCGGAAGAGCCCGCCGATGTCGGGATAGCCCTCGATGTCCGCCCGGCGCGCAAAGTAGAGGTAGCGCCGATTCGCCTGCGACTCGCCGGCGAACGCGTGCTTCAGGTTGTCGTGCGTCTTCGTCCCCTTGATCGACTTCGCCATCCGTCCTCCTCGTGCGAGCGCGCGCGGCGCCCGCCCCTTCTGTCAGGAAGGGTTCCTATTACTGAATGGAGGCGGGGCCGGTCAATGAAACTCGAGGCGGAATTCGGCGCAGGTCGACCCGGGCGGACGGGGAGTCCCCGCCGGCCGACCTTCCGTCAACGGTGGTGACGTCGACCGTGGGCGAGCGTCAGAGCCCGAGCCCGCGGACGCTCGGACGCGCGCGGATACGGTCGATCCAGGACTGCACCGGCGCGAGCGCCGGCTCGAGCTCGATCCCGAGCCGCCCGAGGACCATGATGCGTGGCGCGAAGGCCGCGTCGGCGATCGTGAACTCCTTGCCGGCGAGGAACTCGTGCCCCGCGAGCCGATCACGGAGGAAGTAGAGAGCTCGCCGGAGCTCGTCCCGCGCCTGCTCGACGCGCTGCTGGTCGCGCTCGGCTTCGGGCTTGCGGAGCTGGGCGAGCAGCATCGTGGTCGGCGGGATGAACGAGTTGTCGCAGTAGTCCTCGAGCATCCGCACCCGCGCCTTGCCGCTCGAATCGTCGGGCATCAGGCTCGGCAGCGGGTACTCGTCCTCCAGATACTCGTTGATGATCGTGGAGTCGTAGACGACCTCGTCCTCGTCGAGCAGCACCGGCACCTTCCCGTACGGGTTCAAGCGGAGGAAATCCGGGAGCTTCTGCTCCTGCTTGCGCAGATCGACGAAGATCTTCTCGTATTCGAGGTCCTTTTCCGCCAGCACGACGCGCACCTTCTGACAGAACGGGCAATCGGGGTAATCGTAGAGCTTCAGCATCGC
>DASRHG010000070.1:0-26690 GCA_035650655.1 Binatia bacterium
ATGCCAGGCAACCGTCGGAAGTGACACGCGCTTCGGGCAGGCGGCGGGATGCGCCGCGCCGGATTACGCTGCGGTGGCGGTCTGCGCGCGGGTGTGACGCGGAACTGTCCAATATTCGTTGGGCAGCCAAACAGGCGCTCAGCACAGACTAAAGGAGGCTGATCGATGGCACGTAGGGTCTTCTACAGCTTTCACTACAAGCCCGACAACTGGCGGGCATCTCAGGTCCGCAACATGGGTGTCGTCGATGGAAACCGGCCCTGCTCTGACAATGACTGGGAGACTATCACGCGAGGCGGCGACGACCGCATCAAGAGGTGGATCGCGGAGCAGATGGATGGGAAGTCATGCGCCGTAGTCCTCATCGGCGCGAACACCGCGGGGCGAAAGTGGATCACCTACGAGATCATCAAGGCTTGGGATGACTACAAGGGGGTCGTCGGAGTCTACGTGCACAACCTCCAAGACAGCGATGGCCGTCAGTCCGCGAAGGGCGCCAATCCATTCGCGAGCAGCGCGTACGGAAACACCGGCAGGATGCTGTCGTCGATCGTGAAGGCGTATGACCCGCCGTATATCGCGAGCAGGGACGTCTACAAGTACATCAACGACAACCTCGCTGGCTGGGTTGAAGAGGCGGTCTCCATTCGGAACAACTCGTAGGAGGGTCAGTGCCTGAGAAACGTTCCTACGGAGAGGACTCACCCGCCGTCCAGGCGCACCTCGGGATCGCGCAGGCGGTCATCCAGCGCATGGCGAGCAACAGCTCCTCGTGCAAGGCATGGTGTATTACCCTCGTGTCCGCCATCCTCGTCATCGTTGCGGACAAGGGTAAGCCCAGCTATGCGCTCATTGCCGGCGTTCCTACTTTGCTCTTTCTCGTCTTGGACGCGTACTACCTCGCCCTTGAGCGGTGCTTCCGGGCATCTTACAACGCCTTCATCGAGAAGCTGCACGCCCGGAGAATCGGATCCCCGGACCTGTATGCGGTGACCCCCACGGGTTCTCTTCTCAAGTCGGTGCTCAGATCGCTCGGCTCTTTCTCGATCTGGCCATTCTATGTGACGCTGGCGGTCATGATCTGGCTGGCGAAGGAGATCGTGATCCCGTGAGCCGGAAATGCATCGCCACTGGCTGCCCAACAAGCCGATGAAGCTGACGGTCGCCTTCGGCGCCCGCAGCTTATCGGCAAGCCGTTAGGCGACTTCGCAAGGGGGAACGATTGGACCTCAGCAAGCTCAATTTCGGCGCACCTGCGGCGGAGAGAGACATCAGTGTAGGGCTCGCCGACTACTTCGTGGAGTCGGATGCATACGCCCGCCTAGCGAGCCGAAAGAAGACTATTGTGCTGGGAAACCGTGGCACCGGCAAGAGCGCGATCTTCAAGATCCTGGCCGGCCGTGCCCGCTCCTCCGGCAGCTTGGTCCTCGAGCTTAGTCCCGAGGATTACTCTTACGAGATGCTCTCATCAGTTCTTCGCTCAGAACGGGAAGGAGCGTGGGCGAAGCATGGGGCGTTCGCCTCCTCGTGGAAATTTTTGATCCTCGTCCTAGTCATGAAGGAACTCACCCGGCAAGGTCCGCGATTCAAGACCGGCGCCGCCGCGCGCATCTATGAGTACCTCCGCGACCATCACGAGGGCGCACAGGACACGCCCATATCTGTCCTCGTTTCGTACCTGAAGCGTATCGAGGGCCTGAAGGTCGGCACCTACGAGGCCTCCATCAAGACTCGTGAGCTGTCGAAGCTCTACAAGCTGCAGGAGATCGAACCGCTGCTGCCGTGCATCCAGGAGATCGTGCAAAGGCGACCCGTAACCGTTCTCGTAGATGAGCTCGACAAAGGCTGGGACAACTCCGAGGATGCCAAGGCTTTCGTTTCGGGGCTTTTCCAAGCATCGATCTCGTTGAACGACGTCTCTCCACGGCTCACCGTCTACGTGTCGTTGCGCCAGGAGCTGTACGACAGCATTCCGGCGCTCTACGACGATACGCAGAAGTACCGTGACTTGATCGAGATCATACGGTGGGATGAGCCATCGCTCCTCGCGGTCGCCGCAAAACGGATCCGTCACTCCTTGCCGGAGCTCGCAGCGGAGGGTGACACCGCCTGTTGGAACGGGGTGTTCGCTGAAACACTGCAGTATCGAAAGACGAAATCCTTCAACTACATGATCGATCGGACGCTGTATCGGCCTCGCGAACTGATCCAGTTCTGCACTGACGCCGTGGAGGACGCTCGGACAGCGAAGGCCGACTTGATTGACTATCAGGTCATCTCACGTGCGGAGCTCGGATACTCGAGCGCCCGCGAGAAGGACATCGCCTCGGAGTATCGGTTTCAGTACCCTGGTTTGAGCAGTGTGTTCGAAGTGTTCCGGGGGCGTGTCTATACGCTCGAGCGCGATGAGCTGGAGAACATTTGCCTCTCGGTATGCACGGGCGAGATCCGGACTAATCAGGGAGCGGAGTGGGTGTTGAACCAGGACGCTGACTTCCTCGTGGATGTTCTCTGGAGGGTTGGCTTTCTTCGAGCTTACGCAGTTGGCGGGCTGAAGGCCCTTCGAAGGAGCGGAAGCTCGTACGTCGGGCCTCATCAAGTTGCGACGCTCAATCTTCGCACCATCTCGAGATTCCAAGTGCATCCGATGTTCCGCGCGGTTCTCGGGATGAAGGAGCCGAAGAAGGATTCGACGCGGAGCCTAGAGGACGACGAGTGAAGTCGCCTAACCCGCGGTTGCAGCGGACGGCGCTTCGCGCCGCCGCCAAGGCGTTAAGCGGCTCGCCCACCCGTCGGGGTAGCGGCCCTGCTTGCGCCTCAACCGCGACTAGATCGCGCGCACGCCGACTTCGTCCAGGTGCCGCAGCAGGTCCGCCGGGTCCTCGTACACCCGATACGCGCCGGCGCGCTCGAGCTCGTCCGCGCCGTAGCCCCCCGAGAGGAGCCCGATCCCGAGCGTCCGCGCGCGCCGCGCGGCGAGGAGGTCCCAGACGCTGTCGCCGACGACGACGGCATTCTCGGTGTCGACGCCGAGGCGGCGCGCGGCCTCGACGAAGAGGTCGGGGTCGGGCTTCGCGTGCGGGACGAGGTCGCGCGTCACGATCGGCACGCGCTTCGGGACGCCGAGCCGGTCGAGGGCGGGGCCGGCCGTGTCGAGCCGGCCGCTCGTCGCGATCGCCCACGGGACGCCGAGCGCCGTCAGCTCGGCGAGCAGCTCCCGCGCGCCGGGGAGCGGGCGGACCTGGTCGGCGACGCGGACGTACGCCTCGGCGTGCACGCGCTGGAGGCGTTCGACGAGCGCCGGCGTGAGCGTGCCGCCGGTCTCGCGGAGGAGCGCCTGCGCGAAGAGGCCGCCGCTCATGCCGATCTTGCGGTGGATCTTCCAGACGGCGAGCGCGATGCCCGCCTCCTCGAGCGCCTCGCGCCACGCGAGGACGTGCTGGTAGACGCTGTCGACGAGCGTGCCGTCGAGGTCGAAGACGAAGGCCGGCGCCCGCGAGACCGTCATCCACCGTCCCTAGCGTCCGGGGTGCCCCTGCGTCCATCCCGCCCCCAGCCGCGCTCGGTCCGCCGCGCGCGGCCCTCGCGCTCGAGCTTCACGAGGTGCGCTTCGAGGCTCCAGCGCGCGAGCATCCAGAGCGCGCGCGGCGTGTCCGCGTACGCGCTCGGGAGGAGCGCGTCGAGCGTCGCGCCGCCGTCGCCCGCGGCCTCGAGCGCGCCGGCGACCTTCGCCTCGCGCATGAGCCGGTGCGCGACGTAGCGGTCGAAGAGGGCGGCGGGCGCGTCGATCGGGTCCCCGTGCGCGGGGAGGGCGACGCGCGCGCCGAGCCCCTTCAGGCGCGCGAGCTGGCGCAGGTACTCGGCCATGTCGCCGTCGACCGGGTCGATCACGATCGTGCCGACGCTCGCGACCATGTCGCCGCAGACGAGGACGCCCGCCGCCGCGTCGTGGAGGCAGAGGTGCCCGGGCGCGTGCCCGGGCGTGTGGAGGACGTCCCAGCGCTGCGGCGCCGGACCGTCGAGCACGATCGCCTCGCCGTCCTCCAGCGTGCGGGCGACGAGCCCCGGCTCGAGCCGGCGCGCCGTCTCGCCGTGTGCCCACACCGGGAGCCCGAGCGCGCGCGCGAGGAATCCGGCGCCGCCCACGTGGTCGGGATGATGGTGCGTGACGAGCACCGCGCGCGGCGTCCGGCCCGCGCCCGCGAGCGCCCGCGCCCACGCGATCCACGCGCGCCGCTCGTCCTCGAACGGCGTCGCCGGCTCGACCAGCAGGACGTCGCGCGTGCCGAGCGCGTAGCTGTTCGTGTGCGTCGCCGGCGGGAGGGTCGGCGTGCGGGCCGGGAACGCCTCGACGCCCGGCCCGATCGGGACGGGGCGCATCAGACCACCGAACGCTTGATACCTGCGACCATGGGGCGTAGGGAAGTCGCCATGGCGGAGCGAGCGGACGAGGAGCGGGAGACGACCGGAGCGGCGTCGGAGGCGCCCGTCCCGACGGCCGAGGAGAGCTGGGCGCGCCACGCGCGCGTCCGCGAGCTGGTCGAGCAGATCCGCGCGGCGCGCGCGAAGCGCGAGCGCGTCGCGCGCGACGGCACCGCGGGCTGAACGGCGCGCCGTGCGCGGGCGCCGCTCACGGGAGCCGCCCGCTGTTGGCCGCGTCGTGGTGGTATCGCGGCCAGAGGCGAACCGCGGCCTTGCCGCGCGCGCGCCAGACGAACAGGTTCGCCTCGCGCGTCGTCACGGCGACCAGCTCGTCGTTGCGGTAGCGGCCGACCGCGGGCGTCGCGATGATCCAGTTGCCCGTGAACTTCGGCCACCCCTCCGCCTCGACGCCCTGCGCGTTCACGGCGTGCACGAGGTAGCCGCCGCTGCCGAGGAGAATCTCGGCCCGCCCGTCGCCGTCGACGTCCGCGACCGAAGGGTTCGAGAAGAACGCGAAGTCGTCCAGGAGCCGCGGGAAGGCGTCGAGGAACTTCCCCGTGCGCGCGTCCCACGCTTCGATGTGGTCGTCGTTCGGGAGCTGCTCGGCGGGGACGTTCGTGTCGACGAGGCGTCCGAGCCCCGCGCCCGGAGTCGTGAGCACCACGTGACCGCCCGGCCCGATCGGCGCGAACGCCGGGCTCCCGAGCGCGGGGAAGGTCGGCCCGTCGGCCGAGTTCGCCCCCGGCCCGAAGCGCGCCTTGTCCGTCGGCAGCGTGATCGGGAGCCCGTCCGGCCCGTTGCCGTAGAAGGACGAGCCGTCGGCGCGCAGCACGTACGCCGGGCCGACGACCGACGCGATCCCGACTTCGAGCGAGCCGTCGCCATCCACGTCGGCGAGCGCGGGCGCCCCGGGCACGCCCTCGATCCACGGGAGCAGCTCCTCGACGAGGACGCCGATCCGCACCGGCCAGCCGCGGAGGAACGGCCCCGCAGGGTTGCCGGCGCCCGCGGGGTCGAGCGTGCCGCCGGCGGGAATCGCGTAGACGCGGCCGTTCGCGGAGGCGAGGAGGCCGAGCGCGATGAACTGCTCGGCGTCGGCGTTGCCGACGGCGGAGAAGTTCGCCGGCTCGCGATACTCCTCGTTCGTGCCGACGACGATCACGGGCTTCCCACCCCGCACGAGCCGGCCGACGGCCGGCGTGGAGACGATCTTCGTCCCCTGGAGCGCGACGGGCCTGCCGCCGGCGACGCGCGGCACCACTCGGTCGTTCGCGGGGTCGACCGACGCCATCTGCGTGCGGTCGACGACGAGGACCGGGAAGCCCGGCTGCGGCGTGCCGTCCGCGCGCCAGACGTAGAGGTGGCGGTCCATCGCCCCGGCGACGATCTCGAGCCGGCCGTCGCCGTCGAGGTCCGCGAGCACGGGCGAGGCGAGGAGCCCGGGCTGGAGGCGGTTGAACCGGTCGCGGGCGCCGCGCGCCGAGAAGCGTGCCTCGGTGCGGACCGGGAAGCCGGGCCGCCGCGAGCCGTCGCGCTCCCAGACGTAGAGCTTCCCGGCGAGCGTGCCCGCGACGATCTCCGTG
This sequence comes from Binatia bacterium, assembly GCA_035650655.1. GTDB lineage: Bacteria > Desulfobacterota > Binatia > DP-6 > DP-6 > DASRHG01. The sequence continues at coordinate 6,006 of DASRHG010000070.1, forward strand.
CGCCGGTCGCCGTCGAGGTCGGCGGCCGCCGCGCCGTTGCCGATCGACTCCCGGAACGTCGTCGGAAGGGCGCCGGTCGCGAATGCGAACGAGCCCGTGTGGAGCGGAAGCGGGTCCGTGTGCACGGGCCAGCCCTTCACGAGCCGCCCGGTCGGCCCGAAGACGAGGATCGTGCCGTCGGAGGTCGGGACGACGAGGTCCGGGCGCACGCCTTCGGCGCCGGCCCGCGGCGTGCGGCCGCGGATCGTCGTGAAGAGCGGCGAGCCCTCCGCGCTGCCTCCGATCGGGAGGGGGAACCCCGGCCGGAGGTCGGGGTCGTGGTGGAGGTAGAGCGTCCGGCGCGCCTCGCCGCGACGGCCGACCGCGTCGGTCGCGCGCAGGCGGAGCGTCACGGTGAACGCGTCCGGCGTGTCGGCGGGCGACGGCGTCCCGCTCGGGGCCGTCATCGGGGTCGCGGCGGCGTCGATGGCGCACGTCGTCGCCGCGTCGGCGATCGACCACGTGGCGAGCGGTCCGGGCGTGACGGCCGCCGTGAGCCCGCTCGCCGAGGCGATCGGGTGGAACGCCCCGTCGAGCGGCCGGACGCCGCAGCCGAACTCGAGCGTCCATCCGAAGCTCGACGCGTGCGGCGCGGCGGCGGCGCCGGTCACCGTGACGGCGGGCGAGCGGACGGGATCGAGGGTCTGCCACCAGTCGGGCTCGAGGAGGTCGGCCTCGGGCGGGAGCGCGCCCGTCGCGACCGCGTCGACCGCGTGCCGCGCGTGCGCGCGGCCGTACCCGAAGTACGGATCCCAGCCCGGCTGCGACGCGTAGCGCATCGACGCGAACACGAAGGACACCTCCCGGTGCCCGGTGAAGTCGACGTCGTCGGCGGTCATGGTGAAGAGCTGCGCCACCTCGTTCGCCGAGAGCGGGTGCACGCTGCCGGCCGGCCCGACGCTCCGCGGCGCGAGCCGGCCGGCGTCGACCTCGTTCAACGCGGCCGAGATGAAGAGCCCGGCGAGCCCGGACGCGCGGCCCGTCGCCTCCGAGGAGCACGACGACGACGAGATCGCGACCGCGACGTTGCCGCCGTAGTTGGTGCAGCCGTTCAGGTAGAGGTACGAGCGCGGGCTCATCACGAAGCCCGCCTCGCTCGCGAAGCGCGTCACCGAGTTCACCGTGATCGTGTGCCGGTTCGCGGCGGGCACGTTGTGGTGGAAGCTCTCCTCGTCGGCCGCCGAGGCGACGACCGGCACGTCGTGCGCGTACGCGTACTCGATCGCGGCGCGGGCGAAGGACGTGTTGTTCACCGTGCCGAGCGCCTCCTGGACGACGTGCGCGCCGCTGTCGACGGCGAAGACGACGCCCTCCGCGAACAGGTTCGCGTCGGCGATGAAGCTGTCGCCGACGCGGACGGGGAGGACCATGCAGTTCGGGCAGGTGCCGAGCGCCCCGCCGTTGTCCGCCTCCGCCGTCGAGTCGCGCGCCTCCCCGGTGCCGTGGCCGTACGCGACCTCGTCGAACGGGTCGTTGTCGTCGTCGAGGAAGTTCCAACCCGCGATGTCGTCGACGTAGCCGTTCGCGTCGGCGTCCGTGTGGTCGCTGAACGCGCGGATCAGGTCCTGCGGATCGAGGACGCCGTTGCCGTTCGCGTCCGCGACACGCGCGTCGGCCGCGTAGTCGGCGACGTCGAAGACGCCGTCGTCGTTCAGGTCGTACGGGTCGGGATTCAGGAACGGGCCGGGCAGGGCGGGCTTCGTCCGCCCCGTCGCGTCGGTCGGGAGCGGCAGCTCGCCCCGGTTCAGGCGCACCTTCCGCGCGAGGTCCGCCATCGCGCCCGCGTCGTCCCAGCGGATGCCGGAGTCGAGGACGGCGAGCACGACGTCGGGCCGCCCCGTCGTCACCTGCCAGGCGAGGTCGACGCTCATGCCCTGTACGCCGAAGAGCTCCTGCGGGTCGGCGTCGATCGCGGGCTCGCCGGTCTGGTCGCTCGTGAGCTTCCACGCCGTCCCCTCCGACGCGAACTCGTTCGGACGGACGGGCGGCGACGCGACCGGCAGGCGGAGGTAGTCGGCGTAGCGCTGCGGGGGGGTGCCGGGCGGCGGCGGCGGGAAGGGGAACGTCGCACCGGCGAGCGAGGCGCTGGCGAGGACGAGGAGGGACGCGAGCCCGAGTCGGTGCGCCATGCCCGGACTCGACGCCACCCGGGCGCCGCTTGTCAAGGCGCGGCGGGTCGCGGATCAGCCGGCGGACGCGGAGCCGGTGAGCGCCCGGAGGCGGGCGACGAGGCGTTCGACGCCGCCGCCCGCGAAGCCCTTGGCCCGCTCGCCGCGCGCCCAGATCTGGGTGAACGGCAGGACGTCGAGCTCCGCGATCCACGGGTTCGCGCGCTTGAAGTCGATGAGCCCGCCCTTGTCGAGCAGCACCTTGCCGAAGCGGACGTGCCTCCATTCGCCGTCCGTCGCGAGGAACTGCTCGAGCTCCTCGGACCAGGCCGCGCAGGCGGGGCAGTCGCTCTTCCCGAGCACGAGGACGGCGAGCGGCGCCGCGACGAGCTCGCGCCAGCGCTGACCGTCCACCTGCTCGAGTCGGCTCATGGGCTCACCCGACGAACGCCTGGCCCTTCTTCCAGTCGGCGCCGCACAGACCGCCGCTCTGGAGCGCCTGCACCGTGCGGAGGATCTCCTGCGGGCTCCGCCCGACGCTCAGGTCGTTCACGGACACCGCGCGGATGATCCCCTTGTCGTCCACGATGACCGTCGCGCGGAAGGCGACGCCCTGGTCGTCCTTCAGGACGCCGAAGGCCTTCGTCACCGCGTGGTTCGTGTCCGCGATCACGGGGTGGGTGATCTCCTGCGGGAACGTCTTGCGGTCGGAGAACCAGGCCTTGTGCGAGAAGAAGGAGTCGGTGCTGACGCCGATGACGGCGACGCCGTCGTCCTGGAAGTCGGGAAGGAGCGACTGGAAGCCCTTGATCTCGGTCGGGCAGACGAAGGTGAAGTCGAGTGGGTACCAATAGAGGACGTGCCACTTGCCCTTGTAGTCGTCGCTGCTGATCTGCTTCTGCTCGCCCTTCACGTAGGCCGTTGCCTTCCAGGCGGGCTCGGGTCTGCCGATCATCGTCATCGTGCGGTTACCTCCTGTGCCGATCATCAATAACGGCGTCGCACGCCGCGTCAAGGTGGGTTGCTCGCGCGCGCCGAGGCGATTCGCGGCGCGCGCGCAGGTGATTGCGCGCCGCACGCGCGATGCGACGCTCGCGTCGACATGCGCGCGCCGGAGAAGCGTCTGCTGCTGCACGTCTCGCGGTTCGGCGCGGGGTTGTTCGATCTGGACGGTGTGCTGACGCGCACGGCGCGCGTGCACGCGGCGGCGTGGACGATGGCGCTCGACGAGTTTCTCGCGCGCCGAGCCGGCGGGCAGCGCTTCCAGGCGTTCGATGCGGAGCGCGACTACCGCGCCTGGGTCGACGGGAAGCCGCGGCAGGACGGCGTCCGCGACTTCCTCGCCTCGCGCGGCCTCCGGCTTCCGGAGGGCGCGCCGTCGGATCCGCCGGGATACGAGACGGTGTGGGCGCTCGCGAACCGCAAGGACGCGCTCTTCGCCGCCGCGCTCCGCCGCCAGGGCGTCGACGTCGTGCCGGGCGCCCCGGAGCTCGTCCGCGAGCTGCGGCGAGCGGGGCTCCGCCTGGCGGTCGTGTCCGCGAGCCGGCACTGCGGCGAGGTGCTCGACGCGGCGGGGATGCGTGCGCTCTTCGACGCGCAGATGGACGGCCTCGAGATGGCGCGGCTCGGGCTGCGCGGGAAGCCCGCGCCCGACACGTTCCTCGCCGCCGCGGCGCGGCTCGGCGTACCGCCCCCGCGCGCGTTCGTCGTCGAGGACGCGCTCGCCGGGGTCGAGGCGGGACGGCGCGGCGGCTTCGCGCTCGTCGTCGGCGTCGACGCCGGCGCGGGTGCCGACGCGCTGCGCGCGCGCGGCGCGGACGTCGTCGTGCGGAGCGTCGCGGACCTCGTGGTCGTTCCCTGATCAGGCGACGCGGAAGACGAGCACGGGACACGGCGCGTCGCGCACGACGGCGCGGAGCGTGGTGCCGTGCGCGGCGTCGAGCATGCCGCTCCAACCGAGGACGATGAGGTCGTCGTCGTGCTCGCGCCCCCAGCGGACGATCGCGCTGCCCGGGTCGCCGTGGCCGAGCGAGAGGTGGACGCACGTCGGGTCGAGCGGGCACTCCGCGCGCAGGCGGTCGAGCAGCTCGTCCACCCACGCGGGCCACTCGTGCTGGGGCTGGTCCACGTAGGACGGCGCGGGCAGGGCGCCCTGTTCGCGCGGCGGCGCCGCGCCGCACTCTCCGACGTAGAGGACGTCGACCGTCGCGGCGGCGCGCTCGGCGAGCACCGCGGCGTGGCACACGGCGTGGGCCGTCGTCGGCCGTGCGTCGTAGGGGAGGAGGACGCGCCGGAGCGTCCACGGCGTCCGGCCCCGCGCCGGCGGCACGACGACGACCGGGCACGGGGCCGTGCAGAGGATCGCCCGCGCGACGGCGCCGAGGCCGGTGTCGGCGGCGGGGTCGCCCGCGTGCGCCGCGATCACGACGATCGCCGGCGCCGTTTCGGCGGCCGCCGCGACGACCGCAGCCGCGGTCGGGCCGTCGCGGTGCTCGACGACGCCGCCGGCCAGCGTCTGCGCGTCGAGCCCGAGCGCCGCGGCGATCGCCGCCGCGGGAGCGGGCGCTCCCGTGTGGACGATCCGGAGGACGGCGCGCTCGAGGTCCGCGAGCGGGCGCGCGACGGGGAGCGCGACCGGCGCCTCGGGCGAGTCGTCGAGCGACGCGATCACCGTCCCGATGCGCGCCGGCGCGTTCACGCGCGCGCCTCGGCCCCGCCGCCGACGTCGACCGGCGTCCCGGGCCGCGCGTCGACGACGACCCGACGGCCGCGCCAGGCGAGCGCGAAGCGGAGGCGATCCCAGTGCGCGGGCAGGTGGGGCCGGAAGACCGGGCCCGCGTCGTTCAGGATCGTGAGCCCGCCGAATCCGATGACCGCCGCCTGCCAGAGCCCCCCGAGCGCCCCGCCGTGCACGCCGCCCGCCGCGTTGCCCATGTTGTTCGCGAGATCGATGTCCGCGGCGCGGCGGAAGTACGCCTCGGCGCGGGGGACGTCGCCGAGCCGTGCGGCGACGGCGGCGTGGATCGCCGGGCTGAGCGAGCTGCCGTGCGAGGTGCGCGGCTCGTAGTAGCGGAAGTTCGCCGCCCGGACGTCGGGCGGGAAGCGGTCCCAGAGCAAATGGAGGAGCATGACGACGTCCGCCTGCTTCAGGAGCTTGGAGCCCTGGAGGCGCGCCGGGCCGAGGAGGACCTCGAGCGGCGCGGTCCGCGGCTCGTATGCGCGCTGGTCGACGTCCTCGAGCGCGAAGTAGCCGCGGAACTGCTCGAAGAGGCCCGTCTGCGGGTCGAAGCCGGTGTACATCGCCGCCGCGATCCGCGCCCACGTCCTCGGCTCGTCGCCGGCGACGGCGAGGCGCTCGGCGAGCGTCGCCCAGCGCGCGGGCCAGCGCGCGGCGAGGAGCGCCGCCGTCTCGGCGCCGCGCTCGAGCGTCCACTGCGCCATGACGTTCGTGTACGCGTCGTCGTCGACGCCGACGTGGTACTCGTCCGGGCCGATGACGCCGCGGATGTGGTAGCGGCCGTCCACCCCGGGCTCGACGCGGCTCGCCCAGAAGCGCGCCGTCTCGACGAGGATCGGCGCGCCGGCGTCGAGCAGGAACGCCTCGTCGGCCGTCGCCTGCCAGTAGCGCCAGACCGCGTACGCGACGTCGGCGCTCACGTGGTGCTCCTGCTCTCCGGCGAGGACGCGCTCGATCCGGCCGTCGGGGAAGACGGTGAAGGGCGGCGTCACCTCCTCGCCCGTGTCCGCCGACTCCCAGGCGTAGAGGGCGCCGCGGAAGCCGAGCCGGGCGGCCTTCGCGCGGGCCGCGTCGAGCGTGTGGAACCGGTACATGAGGAGCGCGCGCGCCGCCCGGGGATGGGTGAGCGTGAAGAAGGGCAGCATGAAGATCTCGGTGTCCCAGAACACGTGCCCCTTGTACGACTCGCCGGTGAGCAGCCGGGCGCCGATCGACACGTGCTCGTCGTCCGGGTTCGCGGCGCTCACGAGGTGGTAGACGGCGAAGCGGAGCGCGCGCGTCGCCTGGAGGTCGCCGTCGACGGCGACGTCGCTCGCGTCCCAGCGCGCGGCCCACGCGCCGACGTGTGCGGCGACGGCCGCGTCCGCACCCGCCGCCGCGACGCGCGTCGCGTGCTCGCGCGCGGCCGCGACGGGGTCGCGTGCCTCGCGCGACGTGTAGACGGCGACGATCCGGTCGAGGCGGTACGTCGCGCCGACGTCGAGGTCGACCGCCCAGCGCTCGACGGCGCCCTCGGGCACGGAGTCGACCTCCTGCGCGAGCGTGCCGCCGCCGGGCAGCCAGAGCCGGGTCGCGACCGCGAAGGCGACCCGCACGCCGCTGCCCTCCGGCGTGCGAGCGAGCGTGACCGGCAGGCCCCGCCCGATCTCCGTGCCCGCCGCGCTCTCGATGACGGCCTCGATCGTGAGCCGTCCCGCGTAGTTCTCGGGAGTCAGCGTGACGGACTGGAGGAGCACGTGGCGGTCGGCGAGCGAGGCGAGGCGCAGGCCGTGGACGCGGGTCGTCCGGCCCGCGAGGTCGCGGTGCCGCCACTCGCGCCAGAGGATCGCCTGGCGGAGGTCGAGGACGCGGCGGTGGTCGAGGCGCGCGCGCGGGTCCATCGTGAGCGAGCGACCGTCGAGCGACGCGCGGAGGCGGACCCACTCGACGCCGCGCGCGAGCTCGCGGACCGCGTTCCACCCCGGCGCGGACCGGAAGACGCCCGCGACGAACGTCGCGGGGTCGGAGAGGGGGCTCCCCTCGGCGAGCGAGCCGCGCGTGCCGACGTAGCCGTTGCCGAGCGCGAACAGCGACTCGATCTCGTGCTCGCGCGCCGTCGCGAACTCGCTCTCGACCATGATCCACCGGGGATCGGCGGTCGGAACGGCCGGCAGCGCGAGCGGCACGACGTCGGGCACCGTCAGGACGCCGCGCGCGAGCGGTCCTCGGCGTACATCGCCTCGAACCGATCGCGGTAGCGGGCGATGCAGAGCTTCCGCTTCACTTTCATCGTGGGCGTCAGCTGGTCGCCGACCTCGAAGTCGTGGTCGAGCACGTCGATTCGGCACACGCGTTCGTGGCTCGGCAGGTCGCGGTTGACGGCCTCGACCGCGCGCTCGACCTCGGTGCGCACGTCGGCCCGGCGCGTGAGCGCGGCGTGGTCGCGCTCCGCGACGCCGTGCGCCCGCGCCCAGGCGGCGAGCGCGTCGGGGTCGAGCGTCACGAGCGCGGTCAGGTACTTCTGGGCGTCGCCGTGGACGACGACCTGGCTCACGAGCGGGCTCGCGCTCTTGAGCGCCGTCTCGATGTTCTGCGGCGCGACGTTCTTCCCACCGGCGGTCACGATGATGTCCTTCTTCCGGTCGGTGATCCGGAGGCAGCTGTCCGCGTCGAGGCAGCCGATGTCGCCCGTGCGGAACCAGCCGTCCGCGTCGATCACCTCGCGGGTCTCGGCCTCGCGCCGCCAGTAGCCGCGCATGACGCCGCGCCCGCGGAGGAGCACCTCGCCGTCGTCGGCGATCCGGATCTCCGTCCCCGGCACCGGCGGGCCGACGGTGCCGGGCTTCACCTGCCCGGGGAGGTTCACCGTGCTCGCGCCCGACGTCTCCGTGAGCCCGTAGCCCTCGCACACCTCGAGGCCCGCGTGGTGGAAGAACCACGCGATCTCGGGCGCGAGCGGAGCCCCGCCGGAGATCGCGAAGCGCAGGCGGCCGCCGAGCCGCGCGGCGAGGCGGCGGCCGAGCTGCCGGAAGACGAGGGCGCGCGCGAGCGCCCACCCCGGGTCGAACGGCGCCCGCCCGTCCGCCGCCGCGCGCGCGGCCGCGTGCTCCTTCGCGAGCGCCCACCGGCCGAGGCGTCCGGCGACGCCCGGCGCCGCCGCGACGTCCTCGACGACGCGCGCGTGGATCTTCTCGAAGATGCGGGGGACGGCGGGGAAGATCGTCGGGCGGATCTCCGCGACGTCCTCGACGATCCGCTTCGGGTCGCGGCGCCAGTACGCGAGCACGCACCCGGTCGAGAGCCACGCCACCTCGACCACCTTCGCGAACACGTGGGCGAGCGGAAGGAAGAGGTACACGACGTCGGCGGGATCCACGATGCCGATCCGGCGCACGGCTTCCGCCTCGTAGAGCATGCAGTCGTGCGTCAGCATCGCGCCCTTCGGCGGCCCCGTCGTCCCCGACGTGTAGATGATGGTGAGGAGGCTCTCGGGGCCGAGCGCGTGCCCGCGCTCGTCGAGCGCGGCCGCGTGCTGGCCGAGCCAGGCGTCGCCGCGCGCGAGGAGCGTCTCCCACGACAGGATCCCCGCCTCGCCGGCGGGGGCGTCCTCGAACGCGACGATCGTGCGCAGGCCGGGAAGGCGTCCCCGGACGGCGCGCAGCTTCGCGAGCTGCGCCTCGTCCTCGGCGAAGGCGAGGACGCAGCCCGCGTCGCGCAGGATGTATTCGCAGTCCGATGCCAGGTTCGATTGGTAGATCGGCACGGTGACGGCCCCCGCCCCGATGACGCCGAGATCGGCGGCGGTCCACTCGACGCGCGTGTGCGACAGGATCGCCACGCGGTCGCCGGGGCGGACGTCGAGCGCGGCGAGGCCCGCCGCCACGCGCTCCGCCGTCCGGGCGACCTCGCCCCAGGTGACGTCGCGCCACCCATTCCCCGCCGGGTGGCGCGCCGCGAGCGCGTCGGGACGCGCCGCAGCCGTCGTCCGGAAGAGGTCGTAGACGTTCCGGCCCATGACGGCTCGGCCCCACCCAAGGCTCGCGCGCGCGGCCCTGTCAATCGCCTCCGCGCGCCGGGAGTGGGTCGGGCTCCGGATCGTACCACCTCGCGCGGGAGCAGGGGAGTCCTCGCGGAGACGACGAGGGGCACCACCACCGTGCCCGGCTCGACGGCCGCCGCCGCAGCGGCTAGGGATCTCGAGGCCGATGCGCGTCGACGCCGACTTCTCCGCGGTCCACACCCTCGCCGACGGAAGCCGCGTCCGCCTCCGCCTCCTCCGGCCCGAGGACCGGGAGCGCGTCCGGGAGGGCTTCGCCCGGCTCTCGCCGACGTCGCGCTACGACCGCTTCCTCGCGCCGACCCCGCGGCTCAGCGAGCAGATGCTCGAGTACCTCACCCGCTGCGACGGCGTGAACCACGTGGCGCTCGCCGCCGAGCGGCTGCCGCCCGGCCGGACGGCCTGGGACGGCGTCGGCATCGCGCGCTTCGTCCGGCTCCGGGACGCGCCCGACGTCGCCGAGGCGGCGGTCGCGGTCGTCGACGACGCGCAGAACCTCGGCATCGGACGGCTCCTCCTCACGACGCTCGTCGAGGCGGCGCGCGAGCGGGGCATCACGACCTTCCGCGCCTGGATCCTCCCGACGAACGAGCGGGCGAGGGCGCTCATCGAGGAGCTCGCGCTCGACGCGGTCCGGCCGCGGCACGAGGACGGGCTCCTCGTCTACGATTTTCCGCTCCCCGGCGAGGCGAAGCCGCCGCCGCGGGCGCCGCTCTACCGGCTCTTCCGGGCGGCCGCGGCGGGGCTCACGGTCGTCGTGCGGCGGCTCCTCGGCTAGACCGATCCGAGATCTCGGGCCCGTCGCCCGGTCGCGACCGCTCGCTCACCGCTTCTTCAGGTCCGCGGCGCCGTCGCCGACGATGTCGAGGGCGCCGAGGAAGATCTGCTCGCGGATCCCGACGAACTCCTCCCACGACGCCGTGCAGACGAGCGCGAAGAGCTCGATCTCGAGGCCCTGGGTGCCGAGTCCGGCGAAGCGGACGCGGGCGGAGCCGACGTCGATCTTCGGCTGCGCGACGAGCATCTGGTGGAGCGCGGCGAGGAGGCGGCGCACGTCCGCCGCCGACGTCCCGACGGGGAGCTTGAGCGTCGCGCGCACGGGAATGCGGTCGCGGCGGCTCAGGTTCTCGAGCGCCAGGGTGGAGAACTGCGCGTTCGGGACCGTGACGAGCGTCCGGTCCACGGTGCGGACCCGCGTCGAGCGGAGCCCGATGTCCTCCACCGTGCCGACGGTGTCGCCGAAGCGGCACACGTCCCCGACGCGGACCGGCTGGTCGGCGACGAGGCTCACGCTTCCGAAGAGGTTCTCCACCGTCTTCTGCGCCGCGAGCGCGACGGCGAGGCCGCCGACGCCGAGGCCGGCCAGGATGCCCGTCACGTTGAAGCCGAAGTTCTGGAGCGCGGCGATGGCGGCCAGGATCGCGATGAAGACCTTGACGGCGCGCCGCCCGAGCAGGAGGCTCGCGACGGCCCGCGCGTGATGCGCGGGGAGCCGGTGCTCGAGGCGCTGGGCGAGGGCGTCGAGCGCGCGGAGCGCGAGCCAGGTGGCCGCGACGATGCCGAGCCCCGTCTCGACGCCGATGAAGAAGCGCGCCACCGGGAATGCGAGCGCGAGGAACGGCATGCCGGCCGCGAAGACCGCGACCGCGAGGCCGAGCCGGAGCGGGCCGCGGGCGTACGCGGGCAGCGGCACGACCGGGCGCCACCACCGCGCGAGGCGCCACACCAGGGCCCCGAGCGCGGCGCTCAGCAGCGCCGCGACGGCGAGCAGCAGCGCGAGGCCGATCCACTGCCAGAGCCGGATGCCGAGGAACCGGATCTCGAAGAACGGCGCCGGCAGCACGTCGGCGAGGGGGCCCCAGCCGAACTCGTCCCACAGCCCCGGGATCGCGGCGACGGTGTTCGCGTCGAACTTCCACACCGGCACGCCGTTCGGCTGTTGCACGCGGGCGAGGATGATCGCGACCGGACCGTCGCGCGTGTCGATCAAGCCCGCCGAGTCGTGCAGCGCCGGCAGGCCGTCGTTCGGGTCGCCGTCCGGGTCGGCGCTCTGCCGGCTCGGGTCGACCCAGAGCGCCCGGTCGAGCACCGTCTCGAGCTCGCGCGCCAGCTCCGGGCCGCGGCGCGCGCGGTCGCGCGCGCGGACGTTGCGGAGGTCGAGGTACTGCGCGGCGATCGCGTAGTCGCCCGCGCGGGCGGCCTCGAGGAAGCGGACGAGGGCGCCGCGCGGGGTGTCGGGCCCGGGCGTGGCCCCGGGGACGGTCGTCGTCGTCGCGGGCGGCGGCGCCGGTGCCGGCCCCTCGGCGCCCGCGGCGCGGAGGAGAGCGGCGAGCAGAAGGGCCGCGAGCGGCAGACGGCGGTGACGTCGCATCGAGGCTTCGCCGGAGCGCGAGCGGCGAGGATGCCGGCTCGGGCCGGCGCGCTCAAGAGGGGCGCGCGTCAGTCGAACGGATTGCCCAGGTTGAACTGGGCGCCGAGCGCGGCGTAGTCGACGCCGGGCCTGCGCTCGTATTCGGGCGGGAAGCACTCCCGCTTGCGCGCGTAGTACTCCGCGCGATGGTCGCCCGCGGACGCCGGGTTGAAGGTGAGGTAGTAGGAGCGCCGCGGCCCGCGCGACCGGTTCGGCCCCGACCAGTGCGGCACCCACGCGTCGAACACGATCACGTCGCCGGGCCGCGCGTGGAGCGGCTCCACCTCGAGCCGGGCGACGACGTCGGGCCGCAGCGTGCCGTCGGGATTGTGCGGGAGGAGCACGTGGAGGCTCCGCGCGTCGCGGGCCATCACGAGGCAGCCGTTCTCGTCGGTGAACGGATCGACGGGGACCATCACCGTCAGGTGGTCCTCGACGCCGAAGTCGCGATACGCGGGCGCGTCCTGGTGCGGCGCGAAGCCGGCGCCGCCGGCGAGCTTGAAGTTGATCTTGTCCTTGAAGAGGACGACGGGCTCGCCCGCGCACTCGGCGAGGAGCGCCATGAGCTTCGGGCTCCCGACGAGGGCGCCGAGGCCGTCGTGATACGGCACGAAGTTCTCGATCCGCGCGAGCATCTTCGCGAGCGGATCGTCCTTCCGGCGCTCGTAGTAGCGCATCCACCGGCCCGGGACCTCTGGCCACGCCGCGATCTCGTCGGTCCAGCGGACGAGGTCGCGCGTTTCCGCCTCGGTCAAGAAGCCGCGCATCCACACGAAGCCGTGGCGGACCCAGCGCGCGCGGCCGTCGGCGTCGAGCATGGCGCCCTCGTAGCAGACGCGGCGGCGGCGGGCCAGCGCGGTCAGCGCGGAAAGTCGGCGCACCCCGCGCGCAGGTACTCCTCGCGCGAGAGCCAGCGCCCGAACTCCGCGATCTCCCGGTACGCGCCGCAGCGGTGTGCGGGCGAGGCGAGCCGCGGGTCGTGGTCGAGGGCGGCGAGGACGCCCGCGCGCGTCTCCGCCCCGGACGTCATGCGGATGCCGCCGCCCCCATCCGTGTCGAGCACGAGGAACCGGCCGTCGCCCCACGGGTCCCACGCGGGGAGGTCGCCTCGCGTGCCGCGTCCCGGCGCCCCGTCGCGGGCGAAGGCGGCCCAGTAGGACATCATCGCGCGGGAGAGGGCGAGGCGCCCCGGCTCGTTCGCGGGCGTGAAGAGGCGGTTGCCCTCGGTGCCCATGTCGAAGTGGCCGAAGACGAACGGGATCTCGAGCGCGTGCGCGGCGCCGAGCATCTTCGAGAGGTCGGCGCCGAGGATCGTCGGCTCGTCGTGCCAGTCGAAGCGGTACACGAAGACCGACGGCTCGACGCGCGACATCGCGGTTGCGGGCGCGTCCGCGGAGGCCGCTTTCCACATGCGCGCCATGTACTCGGCGGTGGCCTCGTAGCGCGGCTCGTCGACGAAGCGCGGAACGAGCCAGAGGATCTTCCGGACCCAGCGCGGGTCGAAGTACATGAAGAGCTTGTTCTCGTCGCGGTTCGTGCCGACGAGCACGGGCACCCGGTTCCAGCCGCCGTCGCTCCCGAGGGCCGCGAGCGGGTCCGCGGGCAGGACGCGGCCGTCCGCGATGGCGCGCGGCATGTCGATCATGCCCGTCGGCCAGGGGAAGTAGGCCGCGAGCACCTCGCGCGCGGGCTCGGCGCGGAGGAACGCCGCGATCTCGTCGTCGCGCATCGCCGCGAGCCGGGCCTCGGCGTCGGCGCGGTCGCGCGCGCGGCCGCTCCGCTCGAGGAGGCGGAGCACGATCTCGCGGCTCGCCTGCGGATGCTCGCGCTCCGCCACCGCCGCCGTGTCGAGCCAGAGCCCGCCGCTCTCGACGATCGCGCGGTGGAAGAGGCCCCGCGCCTGGGGCGCCAGGAGCAGCGTGTAGACGTCGAGGCCGCCCGCGGACTCGCCCGCGATCGTCACGTTGCCCGGATCGCCGCCGAAGGCCGCCACGTCGTCGCGCACCCACGCGAGCGCGCGCACGAGGTCGAGCGTGCCGAAGTTGCCGGAGCGCTCGGCGTCGTCGGCGGCGTCCGCGCGGAGCGCCGGGTGCGCGAACCAGCCGAACGGCCCGAGCCGGTACTGCGCGGTGACGACCACGAGGTGCTCCGCGGCCGCGAGGTGGCCCCCGTCGTACAGCCCCGCGTGGCCGATCGTGTTCCCGCCGCCGTGGATCCACACGAGGACCGGGAGCCGCGACGCCGGCGTGGCGTCGCGCGGCGCCCAGACGTTCAGCGTGAGGCAGTCCTCGTCGCCGCCGACGCGACCGGGCGGGACGCCCGGGGCGCCCCCGAGGCGCGAGCCGTACTGCACGCACGGGGCGCCGAACGCGAGCGCCTCGCGCAGGCCGGCGAAGCGCTCGGCGGGCTCGGGGGCGCGCCAGCGCCGCCGCCCCGTCGGCGGCTTCGCGTACGGGATGCCGAGCCACGCGTACGAGCCGTAGCGGCCCTCGCCGCCGACGACGTCGCCCGCGGGGGGATGGCGGAGGGTCGCCGGCGCGGGCGCCAGGTGGTACGTCCCGGCGCCCCCGCGGCATCCGAGCACGAGGACCGCGAGGAGCCCGAGAGCCGTTCCGCAGCGCATCGGGACCGTTCATCACGGCGCCGGGGCTCCTCGCAAGCGCGGCCGTTGCCCGCCCCCGCGGACCCACCTAAATAGACGTACGCATGCCGACGCTCGCCGCCCTCGTCCTGCTGCTCCTCCTCCGGCCCGCGCTCGCCGCGACCGTGCCGTCCGTCTTCGGCGGGCGGGTGCCGTGCACCATGGAGGACGGCGTCCAGTTCTGCCGCGGCGACGTCGGGACGCGCGTCGAGAGCTTCGACGGCGTCCCGCTCGACGTGAACGTCACCATCCCGCCCGCGTCGGCGACCGGCCCGTTCCCGCTCATCGTGAACCTGCACGGCTGGGGCGGCGCGAAGAGCGACGCGCCGTTCACGACCGAGGCGACGGACGGCTACGTCGTGCTCAGCTACACCGCCCGCGGCTTCGGCAGCTCGTGCGGCACCCCGGCGTCCCGCGCCCCGGATGCGTCGCTCACCGACCCGAACGTCTGTGCGACGCGCGGCTGGGTGCGCCTCGCCGACGCGCGCTACGAGGCGCGCGACACGCAGTGGCTCGCGGGCCTCCTCGCCGACGAGGGCCTCGTCCTCCCCGACCGCGTCGGCGTCACGGGCATCTCGTACGGCGGCGGACAGAGCCTCCTCCTCGCGGCGCTCCACGACCGCGTCATGCAGCCCGACGGCACGCTTGCGCCGTGGACGAGCCCCGGCGGGACGCCGATGGCGATCGCGGCGGCGGCGCCGATCATCGGCTGGACGGACCTCGCCGAGGCGCTCATGCCTGCCGGGCGGACGCTCGACTACCGGGCGGTCAACCTCTACGGCCCCCGCGTCGGCGTCGAGAAGCGGTCGTGGGTGCAGCTCCTCTACGCGGCCGGGCTGCTGAGCGGCTTCTACGCGCCTGCGGGCGCGGACCCCGACGCGGATCTCACGGCCTGGAACGCGCGGATCGAGCAGGGCGAGCCGTACGACGGCCAGCCCGACGCCGTGCACGTGACGACGGAGGTGACGACGCACCACTCGGCGTACTACATCGACGACTCGACGCCGCCGGCGCCGCTCTTCATCTACAACTCCTTCGTGGACGACCTCTTCCCCGCCGACGAGACGCTCCGCTACTACCGCAAGGTCCGCGCCGACCATCCGAACGCCGAGATCGCGCTCCACTACGAGGCGGGGTTCGGACATCCGCGCGCGTCGCTCGGCGCCGGCCTCGCGCGCGTGACCCCGCGGATCACCGCCTTCTTCGCGCGCCACCTGAAGGGCACGAGCGACGCCGCCGCGCCGGGCGTCGAGACCTGGACGCAGGGGTGCGGCGCGACGCCCGAGGCGGGCCCGTTCACGGCCAGCGACTGGGACGCGCTCCGTCCCGGCGAGGTGCGGCTCCGGTCGGGCGGGACGCGGCGCGTCCGCGCCGGCCGCGGCGACCCGGACCTCGCCGCGCTCGAGGACCCCGTCGTCGGACCGCCGTGCCGGACGACGAAGGCGAAGCGCGACCCGGGCGCGGCGACGTTCCGGTTCCCGCGGGTGACGGGCCAGGGCTTCACGCTGATGGGCTCCCCGACCGTGATCGCCCGCCTCACCGTCCGGGGGAAGTTCGCGCAGCTCGTCGCGCGGCTCTGGGACGTCGGACCCGACGGGATGCAGACGCTCGTGACGCACGCGATCTACCGCCCGCGCACGGACGGCGCGAACCCCCAGCCCTTCCAGCTCCACGCGAACGGGTGGCGGTTGGCGGCGAAGCACCGCCTGAAGCTCGAGCTGGTGGGCGGCAGTCCGCCCTACGGGCACCCGCCGACCGGCAGCTGGTCGGTCCGCGTGCGCGCGCTCGAGCTGCGCCTCCCGGTGCTCGAGCAGCCGGGCGGGAAGCTCGTCCGGAGGCCCGCGCCACCCGTCCTCCCGCCGTCGGGCGCCGAGCCGCCCGACGCGTGAGGCGTCCCCGCCGCGCGGTGCGGAGGCGCGCGCCGCGCGGCGGTGCTCGTCCGCGCCGCGCGCCGCGTCGAGGATCGCTCCGCGCGCGTCGGGCTGCGAGCGCCGCGCGCCGGCGAGCGCCCGCCGTGCGACGGGGCGCGCGTGGCATCGCGGTTGCACCGCCAGGATCCGTCCACGGCACAACCAAAGAAGGAGGGTGTCATGAGGGTACCAGCAGCCGTCGCGGCGGCGGCCGTCGCGGGAGCGCTCGTCGTCCCGGGGCCCGTCTTCGCCGGGCACGGACACGGGCGGCACGCCATGGGTCAGCGTCTGAGCCAGGACGAGGTCCGTCAGGTGCAGCAGAAGCTCGCCGACATGGGCTACGACACGGGCACGCCGGACGGCATCATGGGGCCGAAGACCCGCGGGGCGGTGAAGAAGTTCCAGCAGGACAAGAGCCTCCAGGCGAGCGGGCGCCTCGACCAGAAGACGCTCGACGCCCTCGGCGTGAGCGCGCCGGGCTCGACGACCTCGGGCACGCGCGGCTCGCAGGGCGAGGAGGGCGGCTCGATGGGCGGGGAGGGTTCGAAGGGCTCGCAGGGGTCGGAGGGCTCGATGGGCTCGCCCGGCGGCGGGTCGCACGGCGGCGGGTCCGAGCCGGAGTCGGGCGGCGGTGGCTACGGCACGCCGCGCGGCGGCGCCCCCGGCGACTAAGCGCTTCCTGCAACCACGCGACCCGGCCGCCGGATGAGCGGGGCGGTCGGGTCGCGATCCCGGTCCGTGATCGCGGCGTGCGAGTGCGGGCCCGCGTGTCAGTCGGCCTTTGCCTCCATGCGGGCGGGAGTGTCGACGGCGGGCGTCGAGTACGCGGCGTCCCAGCACGTCCCGTTGCTCGCCCGGAGCTGCACGGTGACCGTCGGCGAGAGGAGCGCGAGCGCCGTGAGCGTCGCGACTCGATCCGCGTCCGCGGCCACCCCTCCCCCACGACGGCCTCCCCGTGCGCCCGTCGACGCGGCCGCGCGCGGGAAGGTCGAGCGCCGCCCGTCACACCTCCGGGCTCGTCGGGAGGCGCGTCTCGCCCATGAGCCAGCGGTCGACGCCGCGCGCGCACTCCCGGCCCTCCCAGATCGCCCACACGACGAGCGACTGCCCGCGCCGCGCGTCGCCGCAGGCGAAGACGCCGGGCACGGTCGTCTGGTAGTCGGCGCCCGCCTTCAGGTTGCCGCGGTCCGTCAGCTCGCAGCCGAGCTGCGCGACGATCGAGTCCGTCTCCGGCCCGAGGAAGCCGAGCGCCAGGAGGACGAGCTCGCACGGGATCTCGAACTCCGACCCCGGGATCTCCTTCATCACCGGCCGGCCGTTGTCCTGCGTCCACTCCAGGCGGACGGCGCGGAGCGCGCGGACGTTGCCCGACGCGTCGCCGAGGAACGCCTTCGTGTTGATCGACCAGTCGCGGATGACGCCCTCCTCGTGCGACGTCGAGGTGCGGAGGATCATCGGCCAATTGGGCCACACGAGCGGCGGGCGGTCCTTCGGCGGCTCGGGGAGCAGCTCGAACTGGTGCACGGAGAGGGCGCCCTGGCGGTTCGACGTGCCGAGGCAGTCGGAGCCCGTGTCGCCGCCGCCGAGGATCACGACGCGCTTGCCGGTCGCGCGGATCTGCCCGGGCACCGCATCGCCGGCGTTCGCCTTGTTCTGCTGCGGCAGGAACTCCATCGCGAAGTGGACGCCGCCGAGCTCGCGTCCCGGCACGGCGAGGTCGCGCGGCCTCGTCGCGCCGCAGGAGAGCACGACGGCATCGAACTGGCGCCGGAGGTCGTCGGCGGTCACGTCGACGCCGACGTTCACGTTCGGGCGGAAGGTGACGCCCTCGGCCGCCATCTGCTCCATGCGGCGGTCGATGAGCCACTTCTCCATCTTGAAGTCCGGGATGCCGTAGCGCAGCAGCCCCCCGATCCGGTCCGCGCGCTCGAAGAGGACGACGTCGTGGCCGGCGCGCGCGAGCTGCTGCGCGCACGCCATGCCGGCCGGCCCCGAGCCGACGACGGCCACGCGCTTTCCCGTCTTCGCGGCGGCGAGCGCCGGCGTGACCATGCCCGCCTCCCAGGCGCGGTCGACGATCGTCTTCTCGATCGTCTTGATCGTGACCGGGTCGTCGTTGATGTTGAGGACGCACGCCTCCTCGCACGGCGCCGGGCAGACGCGGCCCGTGAACTCCGGGAAGTTGTTCGTCGAGTGGAGGCGGATGGTCGCCTCCCGCCACCGGCCCCGGTACACGAGGTCGTTCCAGTCGGGGATGATGTTCCCGAGCGGGCAGCCCTTGTGACAGAAGGGGATGCCGCAGTCCATGCACCGCGCGCCCTGCTTGCGGAGCTCCTCCTCCGGGAGCCCGAGCTCGAACTCGCGCCAGTGCTTGAGCCGCTCGGCGACGGGCTCCTTGTGCGGCGCCTCCCGCTCGTACTCGAGGAAGCCGGTGATCTTACCCATGCGTCGTGCCCATGCGTCGTGCCCGCCACTCAGACCGACGCGAGCCGCGCGGCGTCGGTGTCGAGGTGCTGCTTCGCGAGCACCTGCCGGTACTCGACCGGCATCACCTTGACGACATGCCTGACGGTGTCCTTCCAGCCCGAGAGCAGCCGCCACGCGACCGCCGAGTGCGTGAAGTCGAAGTGGCGCTGGATGAGCGCCTTCACGGTCTCGACGTCGGCCGCGTCGAGCGGCTCGAGCCCGACCATCCCCTTGTTGAGCCGCCGCTCGAACGTGCCGTCCTCGTCGAGCACGAATGCCACGCCGCCGCTCATGCCGGCGGCGAAGTTGCGGCCCGTCCGCCCGAGGACGAGGACGAGGCCCTTCGTCATGTACTCGCAGCCGTGGTCGCCGACGCCCTCGACGACCGCCGTCGCGCCGGAGTTCCGCACGCAGAAGCGCTCGCCCGCCTCGCCGCGGAGGAAGACCTCGCCGCCGGTCGCGCCGTAGAGCGACACGTTGCCGACGATGATGTTGTCCTCGGGCACGAAGGTCGCCGTCCGCGGCGGGTAGACGACGACACGCCCGCCGGAGAGCCCCTTGCCGAAGTAGTCGTTCGCGTCGCCCTCGAGCTCGACCGAGACGCCGGGCGCGAGCCAGGCGCAGAAGCTCTGGCCGGCGGAGCCCGAGAACCGGATCCGGATCGTGTCGGGCGGGAGGCCCTCGGCGCCGTACTTCCGGCTGATCTCCGCGGAGAGCATCGTGCACGCCGTCCGGTTCCGGTTCGTGATCGGCAGCGCCATCTCGACCGGCGTGCCGTGGTCGAGCGCCGGGCGGGCGCGGCGGATGATCTCGTGGTCGAGCGCCTTCTCGAGCCCGTGGTCCTGCGGCTGGACGCAGCGGATCGCGACCGTCGCGGGGACGTCGGGCTCGTGGAGGATCGCGGAGAGGTCGACGCCCTTCGCCTTCCAGTGCTCCGAGACGTCGCGCACGTCGAGCATGTCGACGCGGCCGACCATCTCGTCGACGGTCCGGAAGCCGAGCTCGGCCATGATCTCGCGCAGCTCCTCGGCGATGAACATCATCAGGTTGACGACGTGCTCCGGCTTCCCCTCGAACTTCTTCCGCAGGACCGGGTCCTGGGTCGCGATGCCGACGGGGCAGGTGTTCAGATGGCAGACGCGCATCATGATGCACCCGCTCGCCACCAGCGCCGCCGACGCGAAGCCGAACTCCTCCGCGCCGAGGAGCGCCGCGATCGCGACGTCGCGCCCGGTCTTCAGCTGCCCGTCCGTCTCGACGCGGATCCGCCCGCGGAGGTCGTTCGCGACGAGGATCTGCTGCGTCTCGGCGAGGCCGAGCTCCCACGGGATGCCGGCGTGCTTGATCGAGGTGAGCGGAGAGGCGCCGGTGCCGCCCGAGTCGCCGCTGATGAGCACGACGTCGGCCTTCGCCTTCGACACGCCGGCGGCGACCGTGCCGACGCCGACCTCTGAGACGAGCTTCACGCTCACGCGCGCGCGGTCGTTCGCGTTCTTCAAGTCGTGGATCAGCTGCGCGAGGTCCTCGATCGAGTAGATGTCGTGGTGCGGCGGCGGCGAGATGAGGCCGACGCCGGGCGTCGAGTAGCGGATCGACGCGATGTACTCGTCGACCTTGTGGCCCGGGAGCTGCCCGCCCTCGCCCGGCTTCGCGCCCTGCGCCATCTTGATCTGGAGCTCGTCGGCGTTGACGAGGTAGTGCGAGGTGACGCCGAAGCGGCCGCTCGCGACCTGCTTGATCGCCGAGCGCCGGAGGTCGCCGTTCGGATCGGGCGTGTAGCGCACCGGGTCCTCGCCGCCTTCGCCCGTGTTCGACTTGCCGCCGATCCGGTTCATCGCAATGGCGAGGTTCTCGTGCGCCTCGCGGCTGATCGAGCCGAGGGACATCGCCCCCGTCTTGAACCGCTTCACGATCTCCGACGCCGGCTCGACCTCCTCGAGCGGAATGGGGTTGCCCTTCTTGAAGCGGAGGAGCCCGCGGATCGTGCAGAGGCGGCGGCTCTCGTCGTTCGCGATCGCCGAGTACTCCTTGAACATCCGGTACGACCCGGCGCGAACCGCGTGCTGGAGCTTCGCGATCGAGCTCGGGTTGTACATGTGGTGCTCGCCGCGGCGGCGCCACTGGTACTGGCCGCCGACGTCGAGGTCGCCGTCGAGCGCGGGCGACGCCCGGAACGCGTGGCCGTGGCGCATCTCCGCCTCGCGCGCGATGACGTCGAGCCCGACGCCCTCGATGCGCGACGCCGTCCAGGTGAAGTAGCGGTCGATCACGCTCGACGCGAGGCCGATCGCCTCGAAGATCTGCGCGCCCCGGTAGCTCTGGAGCGTCGAGATCCCCA